>JBDHVD010000001.1:0-78013 GCA_039809525.1 Labilithrix sp.
CGGCGTAGCGGCGCGGCGCGGCGTAGCGGCGCGGCGCGGGCGCGAGGAGGAGCCGTCAGCCGCCGGCGCGGAGGGCGGCCTCGATCGCGGCGGCGTCGCCGTCGTGCATCGCGGCCTCGACGCGGAGGCTCGTCTTGTCGCGGTTGATCGTGGCGACGGCGAGCACGTTGCCCGACTTGCGATAGGCGACCGCGCAGTCGCGTCCCTCGATCGAGCCGAAGACCTCGATCGCGTCCCAGCTCGCGGCGTGACCGACGTACGCGAGGACGAGGTCGTGGTGCGCGCTCCAGAAGAACGGCACGTCGCGGTACGCCGTCGCCGACCCGAGCATCGCGCGCGCGGCGGCCTGGCCCTGCCGCTCGGCGACGACCCAGTGCTCGACGCGGATGCTCTCGCCGCTGCGCGGATCGGGGTAGCGCGCGACGTCGCCCGCCGCCCAGACCGAGGGGGCGGACGTGCGGAGCTCCTCGTCGACGACGACGCCGCGGTCGACCTTCAGGCCCGCGCTCTCGGCGAGCGCGACGCGCGGCTTCACCCCGACGCCGAGGACGACGAGGTCGCACGGCAGGCTCGTGCCGTCGTCGAGCTCGACGGAGGACGCGCCGATGGTCTTCGGCTTCTTGCCGAGGTGGAACCGCGTGCCCTTGTCCTCGTGCACCTTCATCACGAGTCGTCCGAGGTCCTCGCCGAGCACGCGCGCGAGCGGCACGGTCTCCGGACCGACGACGTGCACCTCGAGCCCGCGCGCGACGAGCGAGGCGGCGACCTCGAGGCCGATGAAGCTCGCGCCGATCACCACCGCGCGCTTCGCCCCGGAGGTGGCCTTCGCGATGATCGCGCGCGAGTCGGCGAGCGTGCGCAGCGTGTGCACGTGCGGCGCATCCGCGCCGGGGATCGGCAGGCGCGAGGGCTCGGCGCCCGTCGCGTAGAGGAGCGCGTCGTACGCGAGGACGCGACCGCTCGTGGTGGTCACCGTCTTGGCGCGCACGTCGATGGCCTTCGCGGGATCGTTCGCGACGAGCTCGACGCCGTCGGGCAGGCCGAGCGGGATCCACTCGTCGGGCGCGTTGCCCGCGAGGTAGTCCTTCGACAGGTTCGGGCGATCGACGGGACCGGGATCCTCGCCGCCGACGACGGTGATCGGGCCGGTGTAGCCCTCCTTGCGGAGCGTGGTCGCGAACGCCGTCGTCGCGGCGCCGGCGCCCACCGCCACGATCGACGAAGGCGCCTCCTTCGGCGGGGCCGGCCTCGCGGGCTCGCGCTTCGTGCGGATCTGCACGAGATCGCCGCTCCGCTCCACGTTCCAGCAGGGCAGGTCGCCGAGCGCCGGAGCGCCCTGGGCGATCCCGGTCCGGAGATCGAAGCAGGCGTGGTGCCACGGACAGCGCACCGTCGTCCCGACGACGATGCCGTCGCCGAGCGGGCCGCCGTAGTGCGTGCAGGTTGCACCGATCGCGTGGACGTCGTCGCCGATCCGGACGACGAGCACGTTCTCGCCGTTCGTGTGACCGACGATCGCCTTGTTCGGCTCGAGGGAGGAGAGCGGGATGCCCGCCGCCAGATCCGGTCCCAAGAGCTCCTGTCCGCCACCGCCCATGCGTCACCTCTCTTCGTCCGTCGGTCCGTCTCGTGGATGCGCGAGCCGCGGCTAGCGTTCCAGGGCGCCTTGTCGGACGCAAGACGCGACCTCATAGATGGAGGTGAAATGCCGTCCTACGTGTTCGTCGATGCCTTCACGGGGGTGGAGCGCCACGCCGCGATCCAGCGCCTGAAGGAGGCGATCGCCGGTGCGGGCGGGGTGATCGCGGACTTCGCCTTCTTCTCGAACGAGGCGATGCGCATGACGGTCGAGCTCGAGGGGGACCACGTCCCGCGGCTCCGGGCGGCGTTCGCCGCGGCGGACATCCGGCTCTTCGACCGCTGCGAGGCGACGCTGGACGCGGCGGAGCGCTCGCTCGGCTCGGCCAAACCGGTGGTGGTGCTGGTGCACTGCTCGTTCGTCCACGACGAGGCAGACCTCGCGAACGAGACCCCGCACGCGTGACGAAACGATAGCATCGACGTCGGATGACCGACGCCGTCTACGAGATGCTGTGGGACTGCAAGTACTGCGGTCAGAAGAAGCTGCTCGGGCTCACCCACCGCTTCTGCGCCGGCTGCGGAGCTCCGCAGGATCCGGCCGCTCGGTACTTCCCCGCCGACCACGAGAAGGTCCCGGTCCACGCGCATCCGTACGTCGGCGCCGACGTCGCGTGTCCGGCCTGCCGCCAGCCGATGAGCCGCGCCGCGAAGTGCTGCACGAGCTGCGGCGGTCCGCTCGACCGCGGGGCGGAGGTCGCGCGCCGCGCCGACGTCGTGATGCCGCCGGGCGGAGGGTGGCCGCCGCCCACGCCGATGGGGATGGCCGCCGTCGCGCCCCCGCCTCCGGCGAAGTCGCGCGGGCTCGTCTTCGGCATCGTCGGAGGCGTGCTCGCGGTCGTGGTCGGGCTGGTGCTCGTGGCGATCTTCTGGAAGCGCGAGGGCGTGTTCGAGGTGCGCGCGCACGCGTGGGAGCGGAGCATCGCCATCGAGCGTTACCAGCCCGTGCGCAAGACGATGTGGTGCGACGACAAGCCGTTCGGCGCCCGCGAGATCTCGCGGCGGCGCGAGCAGCGCAGCACGAACCGGGTGCAGGACGGCGAGACGTGCGGGACGCGGAAGAAGGACCTCGGCAACGGCTCGTACAAGGAGGTGCGCGAGTGCACCCCGAAGTACAAGGAGGTGCCGGTGATGTCCGACCGTTGCGACGTGGAGGTCCTCGAGTGGCACGTCGATCGGACGCTGCGCGAGAAGGGGACGAGCCCGTCGGATCCGCCGCGCTGGCCGAGCGTGTCGATCACGCGGAGCGGCACGTGCGTGGGATGCGAGCGCGAAGGCGCGCGGAGCGAGACCTATACCGTGAGCTTCGTCGACACGAAGACGGGCAAGGACGCGAGCTGCGATCTGCCGCAAGGGAAGTGGGCGACGTTCTCCACGGGGTCGAAGTGGAAGGGCAAGGTGCGCGTGATCACGTCGGGGCTCGACTGCGACGCGCTCGTGAAACCCTGACCGAAACGACTTGTGATATGCACGGAAGCCGCATGCGAAAGCTCCTGCTGATGTCGGGTCTCTTGCCGTGCCTCCTGCTCGTCGCCGGCTGTCCGAAGAAGAAGGACGGCGAGGCGGACGCCGCCGCCGAAGCCGACGCGACCGCCGCCGCCGAGCCCGCCGCGACCGACGCGGCCGCCGCCCCCGCGGCGCCTGCCGCGAAGAACGCCGCCGACGTCGCGCGCTTCGCCGCCGAGACGAAGGTCGAGGACGACGGCGCGAAGCCGGCCGCGTTCGCCGCCGCGCGCACGAGCCCGAAGGGCGGCAGCGTCGTCGCCACGCTCAAGCCCGGCACGGACGTCACGAAGGTCGCCGAGTACCAGGACTGCTTCCTGGTCACGTTCGCCGATCCGAAGGACGCGAGCGCGACGCTCATGGGCTGGATCGAGAAGGGCTCGTTCACCTACGTCGCGCCGAAGGACGCGGGCGCGAAGGACGCCGCCGCGGGCGACGCCGGCCCGGTGGACGCCGGCGCCGCGGCCGTCGATGCCGGCGCGCCGAAGTGCGCCGCGAACGAGGAGCGGGTCACGCTCTCGGCCGCGGTGAGCGCGTGCAAGAAGAAGTGCAAAGAGGACAAGGAGTGCGCGAAGGGCCCGTGCTCGGTCGCGAGCACGACCGCCGGCAAGGCCGTGAAGGTCTGCGCGGCCGACTGATCCTCGAGCGTCAGCGGCGTCAGCGCGGATGGAGCGGGCGGACGTCGCCCGCGTCGAGCGGCGCGGCCTCGTCCGTCTGATCGAACACGCGATTGGCCGGACGCTTGGCGCGAAGCTCCTCGAGCTCGCGGCTCATCGCGTCGCCGAGCTCGTCGAGCTCCTCGCGCGAGAACATCTTCTCGACCTGCGGAAAGAGGTGGCTCTCCTCCTCGGCGTGGTGGTGCTCCACCTGCTCCTTGAGGACGTGCAGCTTCGCTTCCCACTGCGCCTCGGTCACGTCGAGGCGGAGCAGATCGGCCAGCACGCGCTTCAGCGAGAGGTGCTCCTCGAGCGACTCGAGCAGGACGTCCTCCGTGCGGCGCGCCCGGACGGCGGGATAGAAGTGCGTCTCCTCGACGGTGAAGTGGGCGGCGAGCGCGTCCGCGGTCTCCGGGAACAGCCGCGCGCGCGTGCGCGCGTCGCCGTCCATGATCTCGCCGAGGCTCTTCTCCATCTGACGGTGCTCGGCGACCAGGAGCTGGATGGGGTTCATGCCCACGGACGAGCACGGGACGTGCCGGCGCGCCGGAGGGCACGGCGCGTGCTTTTTCCCGGGGATCATGGGCGCGGACGTCCTCGGCTGGCTGAGCTCGTGCGTGCTCGTCGTGACCATCGCGCGGCAGGTCTGGCGGCAATGGCAGTCCGGCCACAGCGAAGGCGTGTCGACCTGGCTGTTCATCGGACAGATGACGGCGTCGGCAGGATTCACCGTCTACAGCTACCTGGTGGACAACTGGGTCTTCGTCGTGACCAACGCGCTGATGTTCGTCAGCGCGATCGCCGGCTACCTCGTCGTGCTCGCGCATCGACGGCGCGGCCGGCGCGCGCCGTCCTCAGGCGTCGTGGCCGCGTGAGTCGTCGCTCTCGGGCTGGCGGCGCGACGAGGCCGATCGACCCGACGGACGCGCGTGGCCGCTGGCCACGCGGGCGAGCACGCGGTCGAGCGAGGCGTGATCGAGCGGCTTGACCATGTAGTCGTCGAAGCCCGCGTCCAGCGCGCGCGCGCGGTCCTCCGGGCGGCCGTAGCCGGTGACGGCGACCAGATGGATGTCGGCGCCGCCGTCCGTCGCGCGAACGTGCTTGGCGACCTCGAAGCCGTCGAGCTCGGGCAGACCGATGTCGACGAACGCCACGTCGGGCTTCATCGAGATCGCGAGCTCGAGCCCGGCGCGACCGTCGGGTGCACCCTGCACGGAATGACCGAGCATCTCGAGCCACGTCTGGAGCAGCTCGAGGACGTCGGCGTTGTCCTCGACCACGAGGACGCTCAGCGTTCGGGCCTCCGATCGCGGGCTCGCGGCGCGGGGGCTCGCGGATGGGGCGAGCTCGCCGACGAGCGGCAGCTCGACGACGAGCTCCGCGCCCCGGCCGGTACCCTTGCTGTGCGCCGTGACCGTGCCTCCGTGCAGGAAGACGAGGCTCCGCACCATCGTGAGGCCGATGCCGAGCCCGCCGAGCGAACGGGCGAGGGACTGATCGACCTGCACGAACGGCTCGAAGATCTTCTCGAGCATGTTGGTCGGGATGCCGACGCCCTGGTCGGCGACCGTCAGGCGCGCGCTCGGGCGATCCGCGCCGCCCTCGCGCTCGAGCGTCACGCGGATGGTCGTGCCGGGCTCGGAGTACTTCACGGCGTTGCCGAGCAGGTTGAGCACGATCTGCTCGAGCCGGAGGTCGTCGCCGTCGATGGTCAGCGGCTCGGCGGGCAAGGTCAGCGACACGTGCTGCTTGCGCGCGTCGAGCAGCGCGTGGCTGCTCTGCACGGACTGCTTCACGATCGTCACGAGGTCGACCGGCTGTTTCCGGAGCTGGATCTTGCCCCGCGTGATGCGCGAGACCTCGAGCAGGTCGTCGATCATCCGCGCGAGGTGACGCGTCTGCCGGCTGATGATCCCGCGGAGGCGGACGGAGCTCGCGTCGGGCGGCCCGGTGCGATCGAGCAGGGTGTTGGCCGCGCTGATCGCGTTGAGCGGATTGCGGAGCTCGTGCGCGAGCATCGCGAGGAACTCGTCCTTGCGCCGGGCCTCGAGCGCGAGCTCGTCGGCGCGCATGCGATGCTCGTCTTCGAGGGCGCGACGGTCGGTGACGTCGGTGAGGAGCAAGACGTAGCCCTCCTCGGCGCCGGCTTCGGAGCGGATCGGATCGGCGCTGACGCGGTACCAGCGGGAACGGAAGCAGAGCTCGCGCTCGCGCCGTCCCCCGCGCTGCGCCCCGACGAGCATCGCGCGGAGCTCGTCGGGCGCGATGAAGTTGCGGAGCGCGCCGTCGACCGGCCGGCCGAGCGGCAGCACGCTCGCCTCCTGGAACATGCGCATCGCCGCCTCGTTGCACTGACGGACGATGCCGGCCTCGTCGACGATGAGGAGCGGGTCGGTGATCGCGTCGAACGTCTTCGCGAGCTTCCGCGCGGTGCGGCGCTCCTCGTCCTCGGCGCGCCGCGTTCGGAGCAGCGCGCGCACGGTGGCGACGAGCTCGACGGCATCCACGGGCGAGGCGAGGTACGTGTCGGCGCCGCTGTCGAGGCCCTCGACGCGGCGATCGGTCGACGAGTAGGTGGCCGACGTCTGCACGACGAGCACCGTCGCGGTCGAGGGGTTGCCCTTGATCTGGCGGCACACCTCGAGCCCGCTCACGTCCGGGAGCTTGACGTCGAGGAGCACGAGATCGGGCCGCTGTTCGAGCACCGAGCGGAGCGCCTCGGCGCCGGTCGCCGCCTCGCGCACGGTGAAGCCCGCGCGACGGAGGATGCTCGTGTAGAGGTACCGGGTCGCTTCGTCGTCGTTGACGTTGAGGATGGTCGCTGCGGGCTCGGCGCCGCTCATCGTGGTGCTCCAGTGCCGACCCCCCCGCGTATTCCGGCCTTCTCGAGAGCTTCGCGGATACGTCCGATCGCGACTTCCCGTGAGAGGCTCTGTTTCTGCAAAATCGCGGATGCTTCGCGCTCGAGCCGCGCCCGCTCGTCGTCCGCGAGGCTCTTCGCGGTGTGGATGATGACCGGGATCTTCCGGGTCACCGGATCCCGCTTCAGCTCGTCGAGGACGTCGAACGCGCTCATCTCGGGGAGCGCGAAGTCGAGGAAGATGACGTCGGGCGATCGCTCGCGCGCGATGCGGACGCCCTCGACGCCCCCGGCCGCCTCGAGCACCTCGTACGGGGTGCCCTCGAGGTGCTTGCGGACGAGGTAGCGGGCGACGCGATCGTCGTCGATGACGAGCACGCGCTCGACCGCGCCGCTGCGGGCCATCGAGCGGAGCTTCGTCACGAGCCACTCCTTCTCGAGCGGCTTCATGTTGAACTCGTCGGCGCCGAGCGCGCGCGCCTTCTCCTCGCGATTGGTCACCGTCACGACGAGCGTGGGGATGTCCCGCGTCTCGGGCGCGCCCTTGAGGTCCTGGAGGAAGCGCCACGAGGTCTCTCCGTCGAGCATCACGTCGAGCACGATCGCGGCGGGGCGCAGCTTCTCGAGCGCGACGCGCGCCTCCTCGATCGAGCGCGCCGGGATGACGTTGAACCCCGAGCCGCGCAGGTACTTCTCGTAGAGGAAGAGCGTCTGCCGATCGTCCTCCACCACGAGGATCGGCTGGTGGCCGGGCGCCGGGCGGGCGCTCCGCTCGACGAGCGCCGCCATCTCCGCCGCCTCGGGGTGGCGTGCCGGGATGCGCAGGGTGAACGTCGAGCCCTTTCCGAGCTCGCTCTCGACGGTCAGCGTGCCGTGGAGGAGCTCGGCGAGCTGGCGCGCGAGCGGGAGGCCGAGCCCGGTGCCCTTCTGACGTCGCTGCAGGGGCCCGTCGACCTGGTAGAACTCCTCGAAGATGCGCCCGAGCTCGTCGTGCGCCATGCCGATGCCCGAGTCCTTCACCTGGAAGACGACGTGGTCGCCGTCGGCACGGCCGATGACGCGCACCTCGCCCTTCTCGGTGAACTTCGCGGCGTTCGACACGAGGTTGCGGAGGATCTGCCCGACCTTCGTCTCGTCGGTATCGAGGACCAGCCGCTCGTCCGGCGCATCGAAGACGAGCTGCACGGCGTCGTTCGTCAGGAGCGGGCGCAGCATCCCCCGGAGCGACGCGAAGAGCGTGCCCACGTCGAACTCCTGCGGCCGCAGCTTGACGCGCCCGGCCTCCACCTTCGACAGGTCGAGCAGGTCGTCGACGAGCGCGTAGAGCGACTCGGCCGACTGCCGGATGAACCCGAGCTGCTTCTCCTGCTCGGGGGTGAGATCGCCGTCGGTGCGCGCGAGCAGCAGCTTGGTCAAACCGAGGATCGAGTTGATGGGCGTGCGCAGCTCGTGGCTGACGTTCGTGACGAGCCGCGACTTCACCTCTGAGACGCGGCGGATGGAGTCGTCCTTCTCCCCGAGCTCCGCATGCAGCGCGACGACGCCCTTCGCGGTGTCGTCGAGCTCGCGATGCACGCGAACGAGCTCCTCGTGCCGGCGCAGGAGCTCGCGCTGCTGCCGATCGGTCTCGTGATGGAGCTGTCCGAGCTCGGAGAGCATCGTGCTCACCTGCACGAGCGCTTGCGCGTAGTCGTCGGGCACCAGGCTGCCGACGAGGGCGAGGTTGCCGTCGTCCATCGCGCTCGCGCGGAACGCGAGCACGCGTCGCTTGCCGCCGACGGTGAGGGCGATCTCGCTCGCATTCGACGAGGGCCGCTCCGCCAGCCGTTCGAGCTTCTCTTCCTCGCCGGGCCCGCAGAGATCGCCGAGGCGCGCACCCGGCTGGATCTCGAGCGCGCCGCGCGCGCGCTCGTCCAGCCAGAGGACCATCCACTGCCGATCGACCACGAGCCAGAGCTCGCGGCTCAGAGCTTCGAACGTGCGCGAATCAGGGGCGAAGCTCTTCATGGCTCGACGATCGTGGGACGGTCATACGTAGCGCATCGATCGTGGCCGTGTGTGCGACGAGATGCCGCGTGGACAAACCGGTTCGGGATCCCGAACGGATCGGCTAGCGTGGACCGCCATGGAGGGAGCGGGCTCGCGCAAGGTCGTGCTCCTCGTCGACGACTCGCCCGACAACCGCGCGATGTACGCCGCCGTCCTCGAGCTCTCGGGCTACCACGTGATCGAGGCGTCCGACGGACAGGACGCGCTCGTCCGCGCGCGCGAGTGCCGGCCCGACGCCATCGTCATGGATGTGATCCTGCCGGTGCTCGACGGTCGCGAAGCGACGAGGGCCCTTCGCGCCGATCCCGTCACGAGAGACATCCACGTGATCGCCATGAGCGGGCGCGGGGACGCGCCGTTCAAGCGAGACGTGCTCGCCTCCGGCGTCGATCGGTTCCTCGAGAAGCCGTGTCTGCCGGCCCTCCTCGTCGAGCACCTGCGCGCGCTGCTCGGGGACGGGTGACCCGGCTCAGCCCGAGCGCTTCGCGAGCCATTCACGGAGCTCGCGCAGGAGCCGCGGATCGGCGCCGCGCAGCTCGTGGAAGAGGCGCTCGCGATCGCTGTCGCCCGTGACCAGATCGGCCACCGTCACGCCGAGCGCATCGGCCACACGCGCCAGCGTGCCGATCGTCGGAACGACGAGCCCGCGCTCGAGCTCCGAGACGTAGCCGCGCCCGAGCGCGGTCTCCTCGACGAACGCGTCGAAGCCGAACTCCGTCGCGGTGCGAAGCGCACGGATGCGCTGTCCGATGCGCGCCGCGAGCGGATCGGGGACCGCGCGATGACGACCATTGCGCTTCGGTCCCCGGCCCGTGCGCCGCTTCTTCACGGAATCACCGGACATTGCGGGATGCACCCTACATGGTTTCGCAGATCGGACGGTTCGTACTCCCGAACGTCGGGATGAACGAAGAAGCTTCGTTACGCCGCGACAAACCCGCAATGCGACAGCGCGTCGCGTCGCGGCTTCGCGGAGCGGCGTGGTAAGAGCGCGCCTCGACGTGGACGACGACGCCCTCGCCCTCCGTGACGAACGCGATCGGCTCGCCGCACGGCTGAGGCGCGTCGAGGACGAGCTCTCCCTGATCAGCGACAGCCTCCCTGCCGCGATCGGCTACGTCGACGCGAACGAGTGCTACCGGTTCGTCAACCGCACGCTCGCCGCGTGGCTCGGTCGGTCTCCGCAGACCTTGATCGGGCTCCGCATCGGCGAGGTGCTCGGCCACGAGGCCTACGCCGCCTTCCGACCGCATCTGGTGCGCGCGCTCGCAGGCAGCAGCGTCCAGTACGTGGTCGAGGCGGCGTATCCGACCGGCCCGCGCTGGGTCGACGTCACGTACGTGCCGCACTTCGGCTCGGGCATCGCGCCGCTCGGGGTCGTCCTCCTCGCGCTCGACGTCACGCAGCGGCGCAAGCAGGACGAGGAGCGGAACGAGCTCCTCGCGAAGCTCAAGAACCGCGAGGCGCGGCTCCGGAGGCTGCAGGAGTCCGGCGTCCTCGGCGTCGTGAGCTGGACGCGCGACGGCGAGGTGGTCGAGGCGAACGACGCGTTCCTCGCGATGATCGGCTACTCGCGCGCCGACCTCGACGCGGGGCGCGTGCGCTGGAGCGAGATGACGCCCCCGGAGTACGCCGCGCTCGACGAGCGGGCGTTCGCCGAGATGGATGCGCGCGGCGTGTGCACGCCGTACGAGAAGGAGTTCCTCCACGCGGACGGGCGCCGCGTGCCGATCCAGCTCGGCGTCGCGTTCTGGGACGGCTCGCGCACCGCGGGCATCGCCTGGATCCTCGACACCACCGCGCGCAAGCGCGTCGAGGCGAGGCAGGCGCTGCTCATCGAGGTGGGCGCGCGCCTCGCGACGCCCGCGCTCGACGCGACGGAGATGATGAAGGGCGCCGTCGCCGCGCTCGTCCGCCAGCACGCGAGCTCCGCGACCGTCGCGCTGTTCGGTGACGGCGGCGCCGTCGTCGAGGAGGTGGCCGCGGCGCGCGACGGCGGAGCGGTCCGTCATCCCGACGATCCGTCGCGCACCGTCGTCGCGCCGCTCGTCGCCCGCGGCCGCGAGCTCGGGCGCCTGACGTTCTCGTGCGACGATCGCCGCTACGACGCCGACGACCGCGCCATGGCCGAGGAGCTCGGACGCCAGCTCGGGATCGCGATCGACAACGCACGCCTCTTCGAGGCGGCGCAGGTCGAGCGTCGCCGCGCCGAGGAGGCGAGCCGGGCGAAGGACGAGTTCCTCGCGATGGTCTCGCACGAGCTCCGGACCCCGCTCAACGCGATGCTCGGCTGGACGTCGCTCCTCCGGACGGGGACGCTCTCGGGCGAGCGCGCCGATCACGCGCTCGAGGTCATCGACCGCAACGTGCACGCGCAGGTGCAGCTGGTCGACGACCTGCTCGACATCAGCCGGGTGATCACCGGCAAGCTCCGGCTGTCGCTGCAGGACGTCGATCTCCCGGCGGTGGTGCACGACGCGGTCGAGGCGATGCGGCCCGCCGCGGACGCCAAGGGGCTCGCCCTGCATGCGCGGATCGACGAAGGCGCAAGCCCGATCACGGGCGACCCGGACCGCATCCGCCAGGTGGTCTACAACCTGCTGTCGAACGCCGTCCGTCACACGCCGCGCGGCGGGAGCGTCTCCGTGGACGTCGCGTGGACGGACGGGAACGTCGACATCGTCGTCCGCGACGACGGCGAGGGGATGTCCGCCGAGCTCCTGCCGCACGTCTTCGATCGATTCCGGCAGGGCGAGGGCGGGACGACACGGCGCTACGGCGGCCTCGGGCTCGGCCTCGCCATCGTCAAGCACATCGTCGAGCTGCACGGGGGCACCATCTCGGTCGCGAGCGAGGGAAGAGGCCGCGGCTCCGTGTTCGCCGTCCAGCTCCGCGCCACCTCGCCGGCGCAGCGCGTGGACGCGCCCGCGAAGGGCCGTTCCGCGCAGACCGACGGAGCCGCCGCCGGCGCCGTCGAGCGAAGGCCCGAGCTCGCCGGTCTGTCGGTCCTCGTGGTCGACGACGACGACGACGCACGCGAGCTGCTGCGCACCATCCTCGAGATGTCCGACGTCCGGGTGACCGTCGCGTCCTCCGCGGCCGAGGCCCTCGAGCGGTTCTCGGCGGCCCCGCCCGACGTGCTCGTCTCCGACATCGGCATGCCGGAGGAGGACGGCTACGCGCTGATCGAGAAGATCCGGAGGCGCTCGCCCGGCGAGGGAGGTCGCACGCCGGCGGTGGCGCTCACGGCGTTCGCGCGACTCGAGGACCGCACGCGCGCGCTGCTCGCCGGCTACACGACGCACGTGGCGAAGCCGATCGAGGCGGCCGAGCTCCTCGTCGTGCTCGCCGCGGTGAGCGGACGGCTCGATCAGGCGGCGCGCTCGTAGATGCGCACGCGCCTGCCGGCGACGCGGATCGTGCCGATCGGGAGCAGGCCGTCGCGGAGGGGCATGCTCGCGACGAACGGCGAGAGCAGGTGCGCGGCGATCTCCGGATCGCGATAGAGGCGGGCGCTCGTCCCGGCGTCGACCACCACGTCGAGCTCGCACGGGACGCTCTCGGCGGCGAGCACCTCGAGCGACGCGCAGAGCGCGTCGAACACCGCCGGACGTCCCGCGACGCGCGCCTGCTCGAGGACGACGGACGGATCGCGGAGCGTGGCCGGCTCGGGCTCCTCGACCGCCGGCCTGCGCCGGGTGCGTGGCATCCGCGGCGCGCGCCATCGAATCGCATGCCGCAACGTGTCCTTCGTCATCACCGCTGCTTCCTCCTCCGGCGCCGCCGCCGCGATCTCCTCGATGAGGTCGTCGGGCGCGATCGCGGAGAAGCACTCCGCGCAGCGCTCGATGACGATCGGCCGCGCCGGGCGGCGGCGCGTCCGGTGGACCGTGCGACATCGCTCCGAGCTCCCGCAGCGCTCACACGTCATGGCGAGCCGAAGGGCGAGCACGGCGCGTGCCCGGAGCTCGAGCGTCAGTGCGCCGCGTGGGCCGCGCGTTCGATGAGCGCGAGGAGGCCGTCGAGGCGGACCGGCTTGAGCAGGACCTCGTTCGCCACGTCGCACACGTCGTCGGCGCCCGAGACGACGACGATGGGCACGCCCGCGAGCGAGGGCACCTCGGAGGCCGCGGCGAGGAAGGCGCGGCCGTCCATCTCCGGCATCTGGAGATCGAGCAGGACGAGGTCCGGGCGGTCCGCGCGCGCGACCTCGAGCGCGTCCCGCCCGTTCGACGCCGTGAGCACGCGGTGCCCCTCGGCCGCGAGGATCTCGGCCATCGCGTCGACGATGTCCCGATCGTCGTCCACGACGAGGATCGTGGCGCCTCGGCTCATGTGACGCTCCCGCCAGCGGACGAACGGAGCTCTCGGGGCGCAACGCCGGGTGCTGGCTTCACGTCGATCCCAGGAGCAAACGCCGGACCCTCGTTGCCGCAGCGACGCTGGCGCTGCGGCGCAGTGCGGCGGGCGGATCTCCGCGTTGACCGGCTGCGCTTCGGAGCGAAGCATTGTTTGCGATCGGAACGATCGGTGGGGCGCACTTCGGAAAAGACGCAGTCCGGCAACGGCGGCGCCCGCCCGAGCGGGAGACGACGCGCGGCAGCATTGTCGGCGAAGGCGTCGATCCTCCTCGTCGACGATCACCCGCCGAACCTGATGGCGCTCGAGGCGATCCTCGAGCCGCTCGGCGAGCAGCTCGTCCGCGCGAGCTCGGGCGCCGAGGCGGTGAAGCTCGCCGCGGAGATGGACCTCGCGCTCGTGCTCCTCGATCTGCAGATGCCGGAGCTCGACGGGCTCGAGACGGCCGCGCTGCTGAAGAAGATCGAGCGCGCGCGCTCCGTGCCGATCATCATCGTCACCGCCTACGAGCCGACCCGCGCGGAGCTCGCGCAGGGCTACGCGTCGGGCGCGGTCGACTTCCTCTACAAGCCCGTGGACCCCGACGTCCTCCGGTCGAAGGTGACGGTCTTCGTCGACCTCTACCGGCAGCGCTCGATCCCGCCGGCGCGCGCGAGCGAGACGCGCGGGATCGGACGCTCCGACGAGCCCTCGGGCCGGCTCAGCGAACGGCTCCTCGCCGCCGCGGCGCCCGCGGAGGATCCGGCCGAGACGGTCGAGGCGGTGATGCGCATCCACAGCGCGCTCAGCGGAGACCTCGACCTCGAGAAGATCGCGCAGCGCCTGGTCGACGAGACGTGCGCCTTCGCGCACGCGCGCGGCGGCGCGTTCCACTTCGATCTCCGGGGCTCGAAGCGCACGGCCGTCTCCGGGACCATGCGCGAGGCGGTGCTCGCCCTCGACGGGCGCTCGCCCGTGGTCCGCGACGCGTTCGAGGGGCGCGGCGTGGTCCGTCACTCGGACGTCCGCCATCAGGGGGTGAGGAGCCTGCTCGCGGTGCCGGTGCTCGCGCGCGGCGGCGAGGTCGACGGCGCGCTCGTCCTCGTCGACGATCGCCCCGGAGCGTTCGACGCGCGCGACGAGGAGCTCGCCATGCTGGCCGCGCAGCATGCGGCGGCCGCGCTCGAGAACGGACGGCTCTACGAGGAGGCGAAGGAGGCGCGTCATCGCGCCGAGCTCGCGGAGCTCGAGCTCCGGGCCGGCGAGGCGCGCCTGCGGCTCGCGCTCGAGTCCGCGGGGCTCGGGACGTGGGACTTCAACCCGATGACCGGCGGCATGCGCCTCGACGTGCGCGCGAAGTCGCTGCTCGGGGTCGAGCCCGACGCGGCGCCCGGCTATGCGACGTTCATCGGTGCGATCCATGCCGAGGACCGCGAGCGCGTCGACCGCGCGGTGAAGAGCGCGCTCGATCCGGCCGCCGACGGGACGTTCGACATCGAGTTCAGGACCGCGCGCGCACCGGGCGCGGGGCCGCGCTGGATCGCGGCGAAGGGCCAGGCGATCGGCGAGCAGCGACGCACCGTGCGCTTCATCGGGACGGTCCTCGACGTCACCGCGAAGAAGGTCGTCGAGGAAGAGCGCGCCGCGCTCCTCGCGCGCGAGCGCGAAGCACGCGCGGAGGCGGAGAGCGCGAGCCGCGCGAAGGACGAGTTCCTCGCGACCGTCTCGCACGAGCTGCGCAATCCGCTGAACGCCATCCTCGGCTGGTCGCGCGTGCTCCTCGACGAGGAGGACGACTTCGACGTCGACCGCGTGCGAAAGGGCCTCGACGTCATCGCGCGCAACGCGAAGACGCAGGTGCAGCTCGTCGAGGACATCCTCGAGGTCTCGCGCATCATCACGGGCAAGCTGCGCCTCACGACGACGCGCGTCGACGTGCGAGCCGCCGTCGAGACGGCGGTCGAGACGGTGCGCTCGGCGGCTCAGGCGAAGGGCGTCGTGCTCGAGACGCGCTTCGAGAACGCGCCACGCACGATCGTCGCCGACGAGGACCGCGTCCAGCAGATCCTCTGGAACCTGATCTCGAACGCGGTGAAATTCACGGCACGAGGCGGGCGCGTTCGCGTCGTCGCGGAGCGTCGCGACGACGACGTCGTGTTCTGCGTGGAGGACACCGGAGAGGGCATCGACCGCGAGTTCCTGCCCTACGTGTTCGACCGGTTCAGGCAGGCGGACGGCTCGACGACGCGCCGCCACGGTGGGCTCGGTCTCGGCCTGGCGATCGTCCGGCACCTCGTCGAGCTGCACGGAGGGGTGGTGCACGCCGAGAGCGGCGGGAAGGGCAGGGGCGCGACGTTCCTCGTCCGCCTGCCCATCCGCGGGACCCAGCACGACGAGACGATCCCGCCTCCCTCGACGGCGCGCTCGCAGACGCTCTCGGCGAAGAAGATCGCCGCGGCGCCGCTCGAAGGGCGTCGGGTCGTGGTCCTCGACGACGAGGAGGACATGCGTGACCTGATCGCGATGATCCTCGAGCACGCCGGCGCGATCGTCACGCGCGTGCCGGACGTCGAGACGGCGGTGCGGACCATCGAGGCCGACCCGCCGGACGTGGCGGTGTCCGATCTCGCCATGCCCGTGGAGGACGGCTACGCGTTCGTGAGGCGCGTGCGCGCGCTGGCGAGCCCGGCCGCACGCAAGCTCCCGCTCGCGGCGATGACGGCCTACGCTCGTGCCGAAGATCGGCACCGCGTGCTCGACGCCGGCTTCGACTGTCACGTGGCGAAGCCGATCGAGCCGGCGGAGCTCGTCGACGCGCTGGCGGCGCTGCTCGGCGGGAGCCGCCGCCCCGGCGACGGCACCGACGGTGCATGACGCGGCGTCCATGATGAACGTCCACGCCGCAGCCGCGGATCCGAACGAGCCTGAGCCGAACGAGCCTGGTCAACCCTCCCCCTCGCTCCCGCGCGTGCCCGAGGCGCCCGTTCCGAACGCCCCGGAGATGCCGGAGATCGGCGAGCCGAAGGTGTATCCGATTCATCCGAACATCCCCACCCAGCCCATTCACGAGCCCGTTCGCGAACCGGATCACACCCCGACGCGCTGATCGTCCCTCCCCGAGAACCGCGCGGGCCTCCGACGGAAGGCGACGCGCGGCTCCTCGAGGCGAGCCTCAGCGGTTGTCGCCGCCGTGCTCGCCCTGGCTTGCGCTCCCGCCGCCGTTGCCGCCGGCGTCACCGGTCGGACGGCGGCGGACGCCGCCGCGCCGGACGTGCGGGGCCATTCCGCCCTTCCGTCCCGCGAGGCGCGCCTCGTCGCTGCTGAACTGGTGCGCGGTGCCCGCGGCGTGGGCGGCCTTTCCGCCCTTGCTCGCGATCTCGCGCACCCGATCGCGATCCATGGCCGCGAAGCCGCGCCGGCGAGGACGTCGCTCCTCGGTCTGTGTCGAGCCGTGCGTGGTCGCAGTCGGCTGCGACGCGGGGTCGGCGGCGCCGCCCCCGTCCGTCGTGCTGGTCTGCGCCTCCGTCGGCTGCTGGTTGGGGTCCGCGGACTGCTGCTCGGTGCCGCCCGCGTTGTTCTCGTCGGCGTTCCAAATCATGGCGTGAACTCCTGCGGCGCCGCGCTGGGCGGCCCACCGGCGATGGGGTTGGTACGACACGGTGCGAAGCGACGGTCGTGCCAGTGACCAGGACCCAAATCGCCGTGTGGATCAGCAAGAACCCGTGTCAGGGAGCGACAGCCGTGGCGGTTGGTCTCCACCTGCAGAGGTCTTCGGTTCCGCAGCACGAGCGTAGGGTCATGCTCGTGCTGTCATGCGTGCATCCTGCACGGGACCAATTCGGTGTAGAGCGCACGCAAAGCGCGCGACGCATCGTCGCGTGTCGGAATGCCGGTGCGTTCATGCATCGATGCACGTCGCCACGATGCGAACGTGCGCGGAGCGGGCTCAGAGATGGGCGAGGATCGTGTCCGCCATGCGCTCGAGCGGAACGCGCTCGTGGGCGAGACCGGCCTCGAACACCGCCCGCGGCATCCCGTAGACCACGCAGCTCTCCGGCGCCTCCACCAGCACGCGTCCGCCCGCGGCGCGCACCGCACGGGCACCGGCGAGACCGTCGGAGCCCATGCCGGTGAGGACCACGGCGAGGACGCCTGCGCCGTGCGCGGCCGCGGCGCTCTCGAAGAGCTCGTCGACCGACGGGCGATGGAGCTGATCGACGGGGCGGACGTCGAGGTGGGCGACCGATGCGTCGATGCGGAGGTGCATGCCCGCACGTCCGATGAGGACCGTCCCCGGCAGGAGCGGCGTGCCTTCGGCGGCTTCCATCACGTGGAGGCCGACGTCCGCGTCGAGCCGGTGCGCGAACGCCTCCGTGTAGCCCGCCGGCATGTGCACCACGAGGGCGACCGGCACCGGGAGATCCTTCGGCAGCGCGCGGAGCAGCATCGAGATCGCGCGCGGACCGCCGGTGGACGCGCCGACGACGATCACCCGCGTGCGTGCGGCGGCGCGCACGACGGGCGCGGGCGCAGGGGCGGGCAGCGACGTCGCGCGCAGGCGCTCGGCCGGTGCGCCGGCGGCGGCGACGACCTTCTCGATCAGCTCCGCGCCGAGCTCGTAGAGGCGATCGGTCGCGAGCGCCGTCGGCTTGTGGACGACGTCGAACGCTCCGGCGCCGAGCGCCGCGACGCCGAGCTCGCTGTCGGCGTCGCTCATCGTGACCACCACGACACGCGGCGGCGCGGGCCGCTCGCGGAGCGCATCGAGGACGCCGATGCCGTCGAGGTTCGGCATGACGAGGTCGAGCGTGACGACGTCGGGCGTCAGCGCCGCGATCTTCTCCAGCGCGTCGAGCCCGTCGCGGGCGATCCCGACGACCTCGATGCGGCGGTCGGCCGACAGGACCTCGCGCAGGACCTTGCGCGCGAACGCGGAGTCGTCCACGACGAGCACGCGGATGGGAGCGGTCATTCGTCTTTCCGGTAGAAGAAGGCGCCGCCGCGCTCCTCGCAGTGCAGGAGCGTGCCGAAGCGCAGGAGCGACTCGGACGCGCCGATGAGGAGGCGGCCGCCGGGTGCGAGCGCATTGCCGAGCGAGGTGGTGACGTGCTGGACGGTGTCGTCGCCGAAGTAGATGAGCACGTTGCGGCAGAGCACGAGGTCGAAGCGGCCGAGCGCGGCGATCTCCTGCGGCTCGACGAGGTTCACCCTCCGGTAGTCGATGGCGTCGACGATCGGCCGCGCCACGTGCGCGACCGCGCCGCTCGCCGCCGCGTCCCGCACGATCCAGCGATCCGCGAGCTGCGTCACGAGCGGCTCGGCGTCCGGCGTGAGCATGCGGAGCGAGCGTGCGCCGTAGACGCCGGTGCGCGCGCGGGCGAGGGCGCGCAGGCTGATGTCGGTGGCGACGATCTCGGTGCGGTCGAGCAGGCCGGCGTGCTGCACGAGCATCGCGAGCGTCACCGGTTCCTCGCCCGTGGCGCACGCCGCCGACCACACCCGCGCGCGGCCCCGGCGCGCCACGGCCGGCGAGATCACGTGCTCGACCGCCTTGCGCAGCGGCTCGAGCTCGCGGAAGAAGTACGTCTCGCCGACGACGAGCGCGTCGATGAGCGCGTCGAGCTCCGCCCGCGAGCCGTCGTCGTAACGGAGCAGGTAGTAGTAGTCGAGCGCGTTGTCGAAGCCCGCCTCGACGAGCCGTCCCGACACCTTGTCCGCGAAGACCGGCATGTCCTCGGGCCCGTAGTGGAGACCGGTGCGCTCCTCGACGAGGCCGCTCAAGATCGCGAAGACCTGAGGTGACAGCGTGTTCATCGATGGCGCCTCAGGGACGCGCGACGGCCGCGCAGATCCGGCGGACGTCCGGATCCGGATCGGCCGAGCCCGCGCGAAGGAGGGCCTCGCGCGCCTCGGACGTGCCGAGCGCGGCGAGGGCCGACGCGGCGGCGCGTCGTGCATGCACGTTGTCGAACCCGAGCGCAGCCGCGAGCGCCGCCTGGCTGCTCGGCCGGCGCATGCGCGAGAGCGCCGCGACGAGCAGCGGCGCGCGCTCGGCGTCGGCGTTCTCGAGCGCGGAGAGGACGCCGTCGACGCGGAGGTCCGCCGCGACGGCGAGCGCCTCGAGCACGCGCTCGCGCACGGAGGGCGACGCGAGCTGATCGAGCAGCGCCGCCGTCGCGTCCGCGCCGGGACGCGTCGAGAGATATCCGATGGCCGCGCTGCGCACGGCGTCGTCGGGATCGGACGCGGCGTGCGCGAGCGTCGGCACCACCTCGGGGCCCTCGAGCCCGGAGAGCGCGCCGATCGCGACGAGGCGCGTCGCGGCGTCGGCCGCGGACGCCGCCTCGCGGAGGAGGCCGACCGACGACGGCCGGCGTGCGATGCCGAGGCCGAGGAGCGCCGCGCGGCGCATGTCGGCGTCCTCGGAGCGCGCCGCGTTCGCGAGCGCCTCGGCCGCGCGCTCGTCGTCGAGGTAGGCGAGCGCCTCGACGGCGGCCACGCGCACCTGACCGCTCGGGTCCCGCATGAGCGCGACGATCTGGTCGGTCGCCTCGCGCACGCGGAGCTTCCCCAGCGCCTGGCATGCGTAGTACCGCACCCACGCATCCGCATCGAGCAGGCCCGCGCGGAGCGCGGCGACGACCTCGCTCGAAGCCTCCGTCTGCCCGAGCGCGCGCATGACGGCGGCGCGGGTCTTCGTCGACGCGTGGTTGGCCGCCGCGAGGAGCGCCTTCGTCCCTCGCGGATCGTCGACGAGCGGCAGTCCGTAGATCGCCGCCTCGCGGACCTTCTCGTCCTCGTCGGTCATCGCGTCGACGAGCACGTCGAGGCCCTCGGGATAGCCGAAGTAGGAGATGATCCGGAGCGCCGCGCGCCGCGTGCGCGTATCGCTCGACCTCGCTTGCTCGAGCGCGAGCCGCTTCGTCTCGAGGCTCCCGAGCGACTGGATCGCCGCCGCGGCTGCCTGCGAGACGCGGCCGTCACGATCGCCGATCAGGCGGAACAGCGACGACACCGCGCTCGGATCACCGAGCCGCGCGAGCGCCTCGCAGGCGCGGACGCGGACGTCGGCATCGACGTCGTCGAGGCAGCGCACGAGGTCGTCGAGGCTGCCGGCCGCGTAGCCCACGATCGGCAGCACGCGCAGGCGGCGCCCGCTGTCGCCGTCACGGATCGCGGCGAGGAGCATGGGCGCGGCGGCGGGGCCGAGGCGGCGCAGCGCGTCCGCAGCCGCCGTCCCGACGGGCGGCTCGGCGAGGAGCATCTCGATGAGGAACCCGATGCCCGACGGATCGCCGAGCCAGCCGAGCACGCGCGCGATCGCGACCTGCTCGGAGGACGCCAGCCCCGGCGTCACCGCCACGATGCGCTGGCTCGCGAGCGCCCGATCGACCGCGTTCGGCAGCGCGCGCCCGATCGACTCGTTGTCGCCGAACCGCGCCTCGTAGCGCTCGCGGAGCTCGGCGAGCGCGACCGCGGCCGTGCGCACGAGCGCGTCCGGCGAACGGAGGAGGAGGGACGCGAGCGGAGCGACCGCGCCCTCCTGGCCGGTGCGGCCGAGCGCTCGCGCGGCCTCCGGCGCGTACAGCGGATCGGAGAGCAGCGCGGTGAGCGGCCGGACCGCGCGCGCGTCGCCCGTCCGTCCGAGCGCGTCGATCGCGGGGAACGTGCGGAAGAAGTGGCGCGACTCGACCGCCGCGACGAGCGCGTCGACGGTCTCCGTTCCGCCGATCCGTCCGAGCGCCTCGAGCGCGCCGACCGCGACGTTGTCGTCGGCATGCGTGGAGAGCTTCGCGAGCAGGCCGATCGCCGCATGGGCCCGCCGGCGTCCGAGGACCTGGACCGCGTCGCAGATGACGGCCGGGGACGTCGCCTCGGTCGCGAGCGCGACCATCGTCGCGTCCACGTCCGCGCGTGACGCGACCAGCGCGTCGACCGTCGCGGCGAGGCGCGCCTCGTCGTCGCGCTGCTCCTCGAGCACGCGGCGCAGGGAGCCCACGGCGGGATCGCCGACGCTCGCGAGCGCCGCGACGACCGCGCGGCGCACGGCCCAGCTGGGATCGTCGAGCAGCGCGACGAGGTCCTTCACCCCGCCCGAGCCCGCGCGGGCGAGCGCCTCGACGCGATCCACGCGCGCGCGGTCCTCCGGCGAGAGCGCGAGCACGGAGACGGTGGATGCTGCGCTCACGGAGCCCCTTCCTGCGAGCCCTCGCCCCCGGCGAGCCCGTCGTCGACGAGGTCGCCGACCTGGACCGCCGCGGCGCGGAGCTGCTCGATCTCGCTCGCGATCTGCGACGCGCTCCGCCCTTGGGTGGTCATCGCGGCCGCGACCGTGCGCGTGCGCTGGCGGACCTCGTCGGCCGACCGCGCGACCTGCTCGATCGCCGCCGATTGCTCGTTCGCGGCTCGTGCCACTCCGTTCATGGTGTCGAGCTGGCGCGCCGTCCCGCCGGCGATGTTGGAGAGCGCCTGCGCCTGCTCCTCGAGCGCGCGCGCGTTCTGCTTCGCGATGCGCCGGACCTCGTCGCCCTGCTGGACGAGCTGGGTCGAGGCCTTCGCTTGCTCCTGCACCGCGTTCGTGAGCTCGGCCGCCGCGCGAGCGACCTGCCGCGAGCCGATCTCGACCTGCTTCGTCGCGCGGCTCTGCTCGCCGAGCGCCTTCGCCGTCAACGCGGCCTGCTTGCGGACGTCGTCGAGCGCACGGGCGATCTCGGAGGCGCCCTTCGCCTGCTCGGCGAGCCCCGCGAGGGTCCGCTTCGTCGCGTCCTGCACGTCCTGCGCGAGCGCGCCGAACGCGGACGTGGCCCTGCTGTGCTCGTTGAGCGCGGTGCTCGTCTGCTGGACGTTCGCGCGCATCTGGACGACGGCGCGCGCGAGCTGGCTCGCGCCGGTGGCCTGCTCGGTCGCCGCGCGGGCCACCTGCTCGATGTTGGTCGCCACCGTCGCGTTCGCCTTGACGATGTCGCGCATCGCGCGTGCCTGATCGGCCGTCGCCTGCGTCGTCTGCTTGGACATGTTGCGCATCTGCGCGGCGCTCTGCGCGAGCGCCTGCGCCGCGACGGTCTGCTCGGTCGCGGCGTTGAAGACCGCGCGGCTCTGGTCGTTCACCTGGCCGATGCTCTGCGCGAGCGTCTGCGTCGCCGCGACCTGTCCGTGCATCACCGACGAGACCTCGCGCACCGTGCCGCCGACGCTCTCGATGCCCGCGAGGATCGTCCCCAGCGCGCGCTCGGCGTCGGCCCCGAGCTCCGCGCCCTCGTCGGCGAGCTTGGTGCCCTCCGCGGTCGCGGTGACCGCCTCGCGTGCCGTCGCCTGGAGGCCCCGGACGATCTTCGCGATCTCCGTGCTCGCGGACGCCGCGCGATCGGACAGCGCCCGGATCTCCTCGGCGACCACGGCGAATCCGCGCCCGTGCTCTCCGGCGCGCGCCGCCTCGATGCTCGCGTTGAGCGACAGGAGGTTGGTGCGGTCGGCGATCAGGTTGATCGTCGCGACGATGTCGCCGATCTCCTCGGCGCGCCGGCCCATCTCCTTCATCACCTGCGACGACTCGACGATCGACTGCCGGATCTTCCCGAAGCCGCCGATCGACTTCGCCACCGTCGCGCCGCCCTCGCGGGCGCTGGTCGTGACGCGATCGGCCTGGCCGCGCGCCTCGTCGGCGATCTGCGCGACACGCCGCGTGGACGTCTCGAGCTCGGCGGCGGCCTTCGTGCTCGTCGCGGCGAGCTGGCTGATGTGCTCTGCGCTCTTGGTGATCGTCTGCGCGCCGCGGGCGATCTCCTCGATCGACGTCGCCGCCGACTCGATCGCGACCGCGTTCTTCTCCGACGTCGCCGCGACCTCCTCGACGGCGGCCGCGACGCCGTGGACGATCGACGACGACTGCTGCATCGTCGCCTCGAGCTGCCGGGCCTGGTCGGCGACGACGCGGTTCGCGCGCGCGAACTCCTCGACCGTGGCGGAGGTCTCCTCGACGTTCGCGGCGAGGTCGTTCGCGGTCGCCGCGAGCTGGGCGGTCGCCTTGTCGGTGGTGATCACGCCGGTGGTCAGCGCCGAGATCCGCTCGCCGACGGCCTGCGCGTCCGTCGCGAGGCGGGTGACGCCCTTGGCCATCTGCTCGATGGTCGCGCCCACCTCCTCGATCGACGCCGCGTTCTCCTGCCCGCGCGAGGTCATGTCGGTGACCGACGCCGCGATCTCCGCCGCGGTCGCGAGCAGCTCCTCGCTCGACGCCGCGAGGTCCTCCGCGTTCGCGCTCACGCCCTTGATCGAGCGGGACATCTGCTCGAGGGTGGTCGCGGTCGACTCGGCCGACTCGGCGAGCTGCGTCGCGAGCCGCTTCGACTCCTCGACCGACGTGGCGGTCGTCCGGAGCGACTGCGTGTTCACGTCCATCGACCGCGTCACCTGCGAGGTCGCGTCGGAGTTCTCCCGCTGCTGCCGCGCGAGCGACTGCGCCGATGCGCTCGTCTGGTCGATGGCCACGACGGTGCTCTCGAGCGAGGCGCGGATCTCCTCCTGCGTGCGCGCGTGGTCGACGGCGACGTTGGCGATGCGGTCCGCCGCGTTCTGGATCACCTGGACGAGCTTCGCCTGGTGGCGCAGGCCGCGCAGCGCGCGTTCGTCGTTACGGCCGCTTCCGTTCGGATCAGACATCGATCGGCTCCTCTCCGATGAGCTTCGGAAAATCGAGGACCATCACCGTGCGCTCCCCGAGCTGCGCGACGGCGCGGATGAACCCGCGCGCGCCGAGGTCCACGAGGCGCGGGGGGGGCTTGAGCTGCGAGGGCGCGATGCGAGCGACCTCGCGGGCGGTGTCGGCGACCAGCGCGACGTGCCGGCCTTCGTGCTCGCCCACGACGACGCGGGTGTCCATCGTCGGCTCGATCGGCGGCAGGCCGAAGCGCGCGCGGAGGTCGATCACCGGCACGACGCGGCCGCGGAGCTGGATGATGCCGGCGACGAACGGCAGGGTGCCCGGCACGGCGGTCGCGCCCTTGTAGGACTCCATCTGCACGACGTTCTCTGCCGGCAGCGCGTACGAGACGCCGTCGACCTGGAAGAGGACGAAGAGCGACGGCGCATCGGCGGTCTGGGCCGCGGGGACGATCGCGTCGGTGCTCATGCCGCGCTCTCCTCCCGGCTCGCGCGCGCGGGCGGCAGCTCGGCCGGGCCGCTGCCGAGGCGCGCGACGAGCCCGTGGAGATCGAGCACGAGCGTCGCCCGCCCGTCGCCGAGGTCGGTCGAGCCGCTGATCCCGGGGACCGCGACGAGCGGATCGGCGAGGGGCCGGACCACCGCCTCCTGCTGTCCGAGGACCCGGTCCACCGTGAACGCGACGGGATCGTCGTGGGTGCGCCGGACCACGAGCGCGTGGGTTCCGGCGCGCGCGCGGCCCGTCGCGCCGAGCGCCTCGCCGAGATCGACGAGCGGCACGGTCTCGCCCCGGCGCACGACGAAGCGGCGCGCGTCGCCGACCTCCACGATCTCCTCGACCAGCGGGACGGGGATCGCGTAGCGCTCGTCGCCGCAGGCGGTCACGAACGCGTCGACGATCGCGATGGTGAGCGGGACCCGCAGGACGAACGCGGCGCCCCTGCCGACCTCGCTCTCGAGGAGGAGCTCGCCGCCGAGGCCGTCGACGACGACCTTGCGGACGATGTCGAGCCCCATGCCGCGGCCGCTCGTGGTGCTCGCGCGCTCGCGCGTCGACAGACCTGGACGGCACATCAGATCGAGCAGCCCGGCCGCGTCGCGCGGCTCGGGCGCGCCCGCCTTGCGTGCGACGGACGCGCGATCGACGCCGCCGCCGTCGTCCTCGATGCGCACCTCCACCTGACGGTTGCGCGTCGCGCACGCGATCCGCAGCGTGCCCGTCGGGTCCTTGCCCGCGCGCGTCCGCTCCTCCGGCGGCTCGATCCCGTGATCGACGGCGTTCCGCACCAGGTGCACGAGCGCAGGGAAGAGGCGCTCGGCGACGGTCTTGTCGAGCTCCGCTTCGCCGCCCTCGAGGACCAGGCGCACCTGCTTGCCCGTCGTCTTGCCGAGGCCGCGGACGACGAGCGGCAGCCGCTCGAGCATCGCCGCGACGGGGACCATGCGCACGCGCAGGATCGCCGCGCGCATGTCGCGGAGCTGCCGCGCGTTCTCCGCGAGGATCGCCTGGAGGTCGCGTGTCGGCGCCCCGGACGCGGTGAGCGCGTCGACCGCGCGCTGCAGGCGCCAGCGCGTGACGATGAGCGCGGAGAGCTTCTCGATCGCGTCGTCGACGCGCGTGACCTCGACGCGGAGGACGCCAGGCCGGCCGCCGCGCGTCTCGTCCTCGCTCTCGATGCTCGCCGTCTCCGCGGTGTCGACGCGAGACTGGGCGGCGAGGATCACGTGCACGTCGTCGCGCTTCGCGCCGGCGGCGTCGGCCACCGCGGCCTCGTCCGCTTCCGAGAGCAGGAGGAGCGCGAACACGAGACCGCCGGGCGCGGCGTCGCGCACCGGCGTGGCGAGCGGCACGACCTTCACCAGCTCGCCGAGCTTCGCCAGGCGCTCGCGCACGCTCGTGATCGTCCATCCCTCCGCCGCGCGCGCCGGCGAGGGTGCGAAGTCGACACGCAGCGCACGCCGGCCCGAGGCGGAGCCTTGCGCGAGCTGCTCGCGCTCCGAGGGCGAGAGCTTGTCCGCGATCGTCGGATCGAGGGGCAGCGCCGCGGCGGCCCGCTCGCTCTCGCCGCCGATGTCGAGCGCGTCGAGGTCGCCGAGCAGCGTGGCGGGCGCATCCGGCACCGGCCTGTTCTCCGCGACCGCCTTCACGCGCATCTCGATGGCGCGCGTCGCGCGGAGGAGGACGTCGAGCGCGCGCTCGTCGATCGTGCCGCCGGCGCGATCGGCCGCGCGGACCACGTTCTCCATGCGATGGGAGATGGTCACGATCGGATCGACGCCCACCATCGCGGAGAGCCCCTTCACCGTGTGGACGAGCCGCATCAGCTCGCGGAGCTGGCGCGGCGCGGCGCGGTGCTCGCGCGTCGCGCCGTCCAGCTCGAGCAGGAGCGCGTTGGCGGCGGAGAGGTGCTCGTCGACCTCGGCGAGATATGCGGATCGGAACTCCCGCAGATCGACCTGCACGCGGTCACCCGGCCTTCGGGCCGTCGAGCAGCGACTGGACCTCGGTGAGGAGCGCGTCCGGGGTGAAGGGCTTCGTCATGAAGCGCGACGCGCCTGCGTCCATGACCCGCGCGCGCGAGGCGTCGTCACCGCGCGTGGTGACGATGAGGATGGGAAGGGTCTTGAGCTTGTCCTGGCTGCGCACGAACTCGACGACCTCGACCCCGCCGATGTCCGGCATGTTGAGGTCGAGCACGAGCACGTCGTACGCCTTGAGCGAGAGGCGCTCGATCGCTTCGAGGCCGCTCGCGGCGTGCGTGACGGTCAGGCGCGGATCGGGGCGCAGGCACGCCGTGATCATGTCGCGCATCACCTTGCTGTCGTCGACGACGAGGACGTCGGCCGCGGTCATCCGGACCGAACCGTATTCGCCTCCCGGGCCAAGTCAACGTGACGCTTGCCTTCTTCGAGGTGGTCCCGGAACTTTGCAGTCTGCGTCTGCGACAGGATGCCGGCGTCCGGTCGTCGTTCTGCTTTCGTTCCGGGCGGTCACGCTTGTCATCGCTGGGTTTCAGGCTATGAGAGCGGCTGGATTCACCCGTCGATGACCTCGAGGCAGGCAGAGCGAGGACGCGTATGGCTCCTCGAGGACAGCGCGCTCGAGGCAGAGATGGCGCGGCGCGCGCTGTCACCGTCGCAGGACATCGAGGTCTTCGGGGACGGCTCCGTCCTGCTCGAGCGCGTCGCCAACGGGGCGCTCCCGGACGTCGTGGTCCTCGACTGCCAGCTGCCCGGCATCGGCGGCATCGACGTGTGCCGCCTCCTCCGCGCCTCGTTCGACCCGATGTCGTTGCCCATCCTCATCCTCACGGTCGAGGGCGGGAAGGCCGACGTCGTCGAAGGGCTCGCGGCCGGCGCGAACGACTACCTGACGAAGCCGTACGACGTCACGGAGCTCGCCGCCCGCGTCGGCACGCTGGTCCGCACGAGCCGGCTCAACGCGGTCCAGGCGAAGCGCACGCGCCAGCTCGCGCTCGCCGCCGACGTGGGGGCGATCCTCACGCGCGGCGGATCGCTCGAGGACGTCACGAAGCGGTGCGCCGACACGCTCGTCGCGCACATGGATGCCGTGGCGGTGGAGATCTGGACGGCCTCCGGCGACGAGATCGCGATCGTCGCGCGCGGGGGCGACGAGCGCGACGACTCCGTCGCGGCGCCGGTCGTGCGCGACGTGATCGCGCACCGGATCGCGTTCAGCACCGACGACGTCGCCTCCGAAGGACGCGTCTCGCGCATCCCGGGCGCGCGCGGGTTCGCCGCGATCCCGCTCGTGGTGCGCGACGAGGCGATCGGCGCGCTCGCGGTCCTCACGCGGCATCCGGTGAGCGACGACGCGTCCGCGCTCGCGACGGTGTCGGATCTCCTCGCGCTCGGCATCGAGCGGGTGCGGGCGGGCGCCGAGCGCGCGCGCCTCCTCGAGCGCGAGCGCGCCGCGCGCGGCGAGGCGGAGGCCGCGAACCGCTCCAAGGACGAGTTCCTCGCCATGGTCTCCCACGAGCTCCGGACGCCGCTCAACGCGATCACCGGATGGGCCGCGATGCTGCTGCAAGGGAAGCTCGACGAGGCGCGCACGCGGCGCGCCATCGAGACGATCGAGCGGAACGCGCGCGCGCAGGCGCAGCTCATCGACGACCTGCTCGACATCAGCCGGATCATCTCGGGCAGGCTCCGCCTCACCGTCGGCAAGGTCGACGTCTCTTCCGTCGCGGAGATGGCGCTGGAGTCCGTGCGTCTCGCGGCGGACGCGAAGGGCGTGACGCTCGAGACCCGGATCGACGACGGCGCCGGCGCGATCACCGGAGACTCCGATCGCGTCCAGCAGATCATCTGGAACCTGCTGACGAACGCGATCAAGTTCACCCCCAAGGGCGGGCGCGTCACGCTGCGCCTGGTGCGCAGCGACGAGACGCTGACCATCGAGGTCACCGACACCGGGCAGGGGATCGAGGAGGCGTTCCTCCCCTACGTGTTCGAGCGGTTCAAGCAGGCGGACGGATCGCCGACGCGGGCGAAGGGCGGCCTCGGGCTGGGCCTCGCGATCGTGCGCCACCTCATCGAGCTCCACGGCGGGCAGATCGAGGCGCGCAGCGAAGGCCTGGGGAGGGGCGCCACCTTCGTGGTCTCGCTCCCGCTCCAGGCGCCGGTCCGGACGCACACCGGAACGACGGTCGCGCCGTCGTTCGATCCGTCGCGCGATCTGCTCCGGCCGCGCGAGGTCGAGGGCATGCGCGTCCTCGTCATCGACGACGAGCCCGACGCGCGCGAGCTCTTGAAGACGGTGCTCGAGTCCTGCCGCGTGGACGTCACCACCGCCGCGAGCGCGGCCGAGGGGTTCGAGCAGCTCCAGTCGCTCCGCCCCGACGTCGTCCTCTCGGACATCGGCATGCCGGGCGAGGACGGCCTCTCGTTCATCCGACGCGTCCGCGCGCTCCCGCGCGAGCACGGCGGGCGTGTCCCGGCGGTGGCGTTGACCGCGTACGCGCGGCTCGAGGACCGCACGCGCGCGCTCCTCGCAGGCTTCAACGGCCATGTCGCGAAGCCCGTCGAGCCGAACGAGCTGCTCGCGATGCTCAGCAGCTTGGCAGCGAGCCGCTGAGGGCGCGCACCGCCTCGACCAGCTCGTCGGCGGTGACCGGCTTGGCGACGTGCACGTCGAAGCCCGCCTCGAGCGCGCGCATCGCGTCGCCGAGCGACGAGCTCGCGGAGAGGGCGATGGCGGGCAGCGCGCGCCCGTGGCGCTCGCGCACCCGGCGGACGAGCTCGCAGCCGTCGGCCCCGGGGAGGTTGAGGTCGCTCACCACGACGTCGGGCTGGACCTCCGAGAGAAGATCGAGCGCGGCCTCCGCGTTGGCCGCGGAGACGACCTCCGCTCCGCAGCTCTTCAGGACGAGGGAGACGAGCTCGAGCGTTTCGGGCTCGTCTTCGACCACCAGGATGGTAAGCCCCCCGAGGGCGTCGTTCATGCGAGTGGGCGACTTATAGCAAGGCACGCGATGAGTCCGATCGATATCGAGCAGCAGCGCATCGATGCAGCCGAGCAAGCGCTCGCGCTCGTCGAGGACGGGATGAGGCTCGGCCTCGGTACGGGGCGGACGGCCGCGCAGTTCGTCCGGCTCCTCGGGGGCGCCGTGCGCGGGGGTCTCCGCGTCGAGGCGGTGCCGACCTCCGAGCAGACCGCCGACCTGGCGCGCCGCGAGGGCATCCCGCTCGTCGCGCTCGACTCCGCGGTCCCGGCGCTCGATCTCGCCGTCGACGGGGCGGACGAGGTCGACCGTCGCCTGCGCCTCGTGAAGGGAGGCGGCGGCGCCCTCCTGCGCGAGAAGATCGTCGCGTCGGCGGCGGAGCGGATGATCGTGATCGTCGACGAACAGAAGGTCGTCGAGACGCTCGGCGCCTTCCCCCTCGCGATCGAGGTGGTGCCGTTCGGCGCGACGGCGACGCGGCGCCGGATCGAGGCGGCCGCCAGGGACGTCGGCCTCGACGGTCCCATCACGCTGCGCATCGCCGACGGCGGCGCGCCCTTCGTCACCGACGGCGGCCACTTCGTGTTCGACGCCGCGTTCGGACGGATCGCGGAGCCGGAGCGCCTCGCGAGCGCGCTCGACGCGATCACCGGCGTCGTCGAGCACGGCCTGTTCCTCGGCATCGCGTCGGTCGTCTACGTCGGAAAGGTGCGCCTCGCCTGAGGCGCGGTCACGCGCGACCGGCGAGGATCGCCTCGACGTACGGGCGGAGCTCCGGCTGCGCGGCCGCGAGCTGCTCGAGGAACGCGCGCGCGTTCTCGGGATCGAGATGGGCGAACGAGCGCGCGAGCGCAGCGAGCACGCGGACGTCCTCGCGCGGACCGATCGCCTTGCGCAGCGAGCTCATGAACCCTTGCTGCGGGGTGAGCCGCTGCTGGAGGAACCACACCGCGCGCGGCCGGCACTCGGGGAGCGCCGAGGCGAACGCCGCCGCCGCCGCGAGCTTCACGTCGTCTCCTGCCGGGCTCTGACCGACGAGGATGCGCGCGAGCCGCTCGAGCGCGCCGTCGTCCATCCCGCCCAGGCGCACGAGCGCTTCGATCGCGAGCAGGCGGAACGCATCGGCGTTCGCGTCGAGCACGCCGACGAGCAGCGGCCTCGCGCGGACGCCCCACGAGAAGGAGACCGCGCGCAGGGCCGCCATCCCGAGGCTCGCCTTGTCGAAGCGCACGAAGCGCACGGCGACGTCGCCCGCCGCGTCCGAGGGCACCTCGGGGATCGCTCGAAGGAGGTCCTCGGCGAGCGCCTCGTCTTGCCGCGTCGCGAGCGGCGCGAGCGGCTCGAGCGCCGAGACGATCGCCGGCAGCACGCCCGATCCGAGCGCGCGCATCGTCGACACGAAGCGGCTCCGCAGCTCGAGCGACGCCATGCGCGAGCGGCGGAGCTCGACGAGCGCGCTCGCCGCGATCGGGCCCGCGTCGCGGAGGAGGGCGAGGAGCTCGTCGCGTCCGTCGGGCTTCGCCTCGATCAGATGCGCGACGATCGCGTGGACGACCGCCGGATCGCGCAGCGCCCGTCGCGCCCGCTCGGCGTCCTCGCGCTCGCCCTCGCGCAGCGTCGCGTCCGCGAGGCGCGCGTCGATCCACGCGACCAGCTCGCGCCCCGTGCGCGCGTTCCCGCCGACGAACGCGGTCTTCACCGCTTCGCCGAGGGCGGTGAAGCCGATGCTGCGCGTGCGGTCATCCATCGCGCGCAGCTTCGCGAGCGCCTCGGCCGGGCTCGAGAGGAAGTCGCTCGCGGTGAGCTGACTGCGCAGCGACAGACGTCGATGGAGCCCGGAGCCCTCGCTCGAGCCGTCGTCCGCGAGGGCGCGGAGCTCCATCCGCAGCTCGCGCGCGCTCCGGAACCGCTGCGCCGGATCCTTCGCCAGCGCCTTGAGGATGATCGCCTCGAGGCCGCGATCGATCTCGGGAGCGATCTGCGAAGGCGGCCGCGGCGCGTCGTGGAGATGCTGCACTAGGATCTCCATCGGGTCGTCCGAGTCGAACGGAACGCGGCCCGTCGCGAGCTCGTAGAGCACCACCCCGAGCGCGTACACGTCCGTGCGCGCGTCGACCGTCTCGTTGCGGATCTGCTCGGGCGCCATGTACACCGGCGTGCCGACGATCTGCGAGGCGTCGGGCCGATCGATCGCCGTGTCGGTGTGGCCGCCCTGCGCCGTCCCGAGCGGCGTCCAGTGCGCGATGCCGAAGTCGCAGACCTTCACCAGCTCGGTCTCGTTGCCCTCGTCGTCCCTGCGCTTCACGACGACGATGTTCTCGGGCTTCATGTCGCGATGGACGACGCCGGCCTCGTGCGCGTGCGCGAGCCCCGCGCACGCCTGCGCGACGAGGTGGACGATGCGCGCGAGCGGAAGCGGCCCGCTCTCGTCGACGATCGCCTGGAGGCTCTCCCCCTCGAGGAGCTCCATGACGATGTAGAGGGTCGCGTCGGGCTCCTGCCCGTAGTCGAGCACGCGGAGGACGTTGCGATGATCGAGGCGGCTCGCGGCGAGCGCCTCGCCGTAGAAGCGGGCGCAGTAGTCCTGACTCTGCTGCAGCTGGGGATGCAGCACCTTCACCGCGACGGCGCGGCGGAGGGTCGTGTGCGTCGCTCGATAGACCTCGCCGCTGGCGCCTCCGCCGAGGAGCCGCTCGAGCTCGAAGCGGCCGTCGCCCAGCGCCCGTCCGGTGAGCGCGCCGGGGGCGCGGCGCGAGAGCGTGGTCGAGGGGCCCGCGCCCGTCATGCGCTCGAGCGCCAGCGCATGCCTCTGCGTGAGCGGCGGCGGGATCGTCGAGCTCGCCGTCGGCGGCAGCTCGAACGCCGTCGCGGGGGTCATGAAGGCGAACCTCTTCGGGTCCTCGCGCACCGTGGGGGGCGCCGAGGGCGGCGGACCACCGAAGAGCTCGAAGCGAAGCACCTCCTCGTGCGCCGCGTCGAGCGGCCTCAGCCGCAGCGGGAAGCCCTCGTCGGTCGGCTGCCCCATCGGCTCGGCGATGACCACGAGCGGCTCGTCGACGCCGCTCACGTAGATCTCGAGCGCATGGGGGATCGCGTCGATCGGTGCGCTGTCGAGATGGAGATGCGCCACCTCGTTCGCCACGGCGACCCACGCGAGATATCCGCGGTCGCGGCGATCGGCTCGGTGCGTCGTGAGGACGGGCAGCGGTACCGGGAACGGTTCGCTCATGCGCCAGCGGGTCGCAAACAGCCGACCCGTCTTCATGAGACCACGGCGTACGAGGCGCGAGCAAATCGTGACGCGAGGGTGGCAGCTCGAGCGACCACCTCCCTCGCTGCACGAGCGCCACGCCACACGCGGACGAACCACCGTTCACGGACCGGCCTCGTCGCGCGGCAATTTCGGGACGGCACGCGTACGGCAACGCCGTCGTTTCGAGGTGGGGGCGATGACGTGCGTTCGCTGTGGTGAGAAGAGGATGGCTCGGACGCTCCACACGCTCCGGCGGACGATCGCGGGATGCGCCTTCGTGGCCGACGTCGGCGTCGATGCCTGCACGCGCTGTCGTCACCTCCACGTCCCCGCGTCGGTCCTGCTCGCGTTCGACCGGGGGATCGCCGCCGAGCTCGCGCGCCACGGCCCGGTGAGCGGCGTCACCTTCCGCTTCATCCGCAGGGCGATCCCCCTCCAGCCGATCGAGGTGTCTCGGATGCTCTCGGTCCCGCTCGAGACCATCACCCGCTGGGAGCTCGGGCGCCGGGCCATCGATCGCGCGTCGTGGCTGGTGGTCGCCACCGTCGCCCTCGAGGACTTCGAACGCCCCGCGCCGCTCCTGCCGCGGATCGATGCGCTGCGCGATCCCGTGCGGTCGGAGTGCATCGTCGGCGTGGAGGGTCCGCAACCGGGCCGCACGCTGCGCGAGGTCCTCGCGCTCGCGACCGGGCCCGTCGCGTCGACCGATACGGACATCGCCGAGACGCTGGACGTGTCGCCGGCCGCCGTTCGCGGGCTCTTCGAGCAGCTCGCGGCGGCGGGCCTCGTCCGGAAGGCCGAGGTCCATGCCTCCGGTGCGATCCGCTGGGAGCCGTGCGCCACGCGCGGGACGTCGCTCGAAGAGGACGCGTGCGCGATCGGGATGGACCTCGACGCGACGCTCTCTCCGCAGCCGCCTCCGCCTCCATCGCCGCCTCCGCGCGAAGAGCGCCCCGCGCCGTCGTCGTCGCGCGCGGCGACGTGACTCCGCCGGCCCGGCGACGCAGGCCTGCGTCGCCACATGCCGTGGCGCTTTTGCTCCGCGCGTGCCGCAGCGCGCTCGACGGGCATCGAAAATCGCGGGCCATGTCGGCTCACGCCGACGTCACCGATGCGGAACGTCCCTTGCTCGGGTCGCCAGCGCGATGCGCACGAGCTGGCTTCTCGTCACGATGACGTGTGGACCGGCGCTCCTCGGAGGATGCCGCCGCGCCTCGGCGGAGGCGGCGCGCGGCACGTACGCGGTGGTCTCCAACGAGGACTCCAACGACGTCAGCGTCGTCGACGTCGCGCGCGACGAGGTCGCCTTCACCATCCCCGTCGGAAAGCGCCCGCGGGGGATGCGAGTCGCTCGCGACGGAAAGACGCTCTACGTCGCCGTCAGCGGCACACCGAAGGGCGGCGGCGCGGGCGACGACGCGGCCGATGCGATCGCGGTCGTCGATCTCGAGCGCCGCGAGGTGGTCCGCCGCATCCCGTCCGGCCACGATCCGGAGGCGTTCGATCTCACGCCCGACGGCGCGAAGATGTACGTGTCGAACGAGGATCGCGCCGAGGTGTCGGTCATCGACGTCGCGTCCGGCCGCGTGATCAAGACGGTGAAGGTCGGCGGCGAGCCGGAAGGGGTCACCGTCTCGCCCGACGGCAAGCTCGCCTACGTCGCGAGCGAGGCCTCGAACGAGGTCTACGCCATCGCGACCGATCGCGACGAGGTCGTCGGCCGGGTGCCGACCGCCGCGAGGCCGCGCGCGATCGCGTTCAGCCCCGACGGGTCGCGCACGCTGGTGAGCGCCGAGAACGGCGGGGCGGTCCACCTGTTCGACGCGACCCGCGCGGAGATCGCGCGCATCCCGACGGCGAAGGAGAAGGCGCGCCCGATGGGGATCGCCTTCTCGCCCGACGGCGCGCACGCGTTCGTCGCGAACGGGCGCGAAGGCAGCGTCGCGGTGATCGACGTCCGCAAGGGCGCGCTCGAGCGAACGATCCCCGCGGTCGGCGCGCGGCCCTGGGGCCTCGACGTGACGCGCGACGGGAAGAAGCTCTACGTCGCGGCCGGGCCGGACGTCGCGATCGTCGACGTCGCCGCCGGCAAGGTCGTCAAGCGCGTCGCCGCCGGCAAGGGCCCGTGGGGGGTGGTCGTCGCCGGGCCGAGGGATCGATGACGCGCCCGTTCGCCTTCGCTCCGCTCGTGCTGCTCGCGCTCGCGTCGTCGAGCTGCCGGAAGAACCCCGAGGTCGTGGGCCAGCCTTCGCGCGACGGCCTGAAGGGCGCGACCGGCGTGACCACCACCACCGCCGCCGCCGCCGAGGACGACGGGCAGTGGACGATGCCCGCGAAGGACTACGCGAACACGCGCTTCTCCCGGCTCGCGCAGATCACGACCGACAACGTCAAGGACCTGAAGCTGGTCTGGTCGCAGAAGACCGGGCCCGAGTACGGCCACGAGGCGGCGCCGCTCGTCGTCGGTGACACGATGTTCGTGATCACGCCGTACCCGAACCAGCTCATCGCCTGGGACCTCGGCAAGCCCGGCTCGCCGCCGAAGTGGACCTACGAGGCGAAGCCCGCGCGGGCGTCGCAAGGGGTCGCGTGCTGCGACGTCGTCAATCGCGGCGGCATGTTCCACGACGGCAAGATCATCTTCAACACCCTCGACGCGCACACCGTCGCGGTCGACGCGAAGACCGGCGCCGAGGTCTGGCGGACGAAGCTCGGCGACATCACCAGGGGCGAGACGATGACCATGGCGCCGCTGGTGGTGCCGTCGAAGACCGGACCGAAGGTGCTCGTCGGCAACAGCGGGGGCGAGATGGGCGTGCGCGGCTGGATCACCGCGCTCGACGCGAACGACGGTCACGTCGCCTGGCGCGCGTACTCGACGGGGCCCGACTCCGAGGTGCTCATCGGGCCGGAGTTCCAGCCGCACTACGCGCAGGACAAGGGCAAGGACCTCGGCATCGCCACGTGGCCTCCGGGCAAGTGGGAGATCGGCGGCGGCACGGTGTGGGGCTTCGTCTCGTACGACCCCGAGCTCGACCTCCTCTACTACGGCACCGCGAACCCCGGGCCCTGGAACGCGGAGGTCCGCAAGGGCGACAACAAGTGGACCGCCGGCATCTTCGCGCGGCGACCGTCGGACGGCGCGGCCGTCTGGTTCTATCAATGGTCGCCGCACGACCTCTACGATCACGACGGCATCAACGAGAACGTGCTCGTCGATCTCACGATCGACGGCAAGCCGCGCAAGGCGCTCCTCCACGCGGATCGCAACGGCTTCTTCTACGCGCTCGATCGCACGAGCGGCGAGGTCCTGTCCGCCGCCCCGTTCGCGTTCGTCAACGCGGTGAGGAAGGTCGATCTCCAGAGCGGTCGCCCCGAGCACGTGCTGCAGAAGGTGCCGAGGACCGGCCACGTCGTCCGCGACATCTGCCCGCCGGCACCGGGCGCGAAGGACTGGCAGCCCATGAGCTTCTCGCCGAAGACCGGGCTCGTCTACATCCCGCACCAGAACCTCTGCATGGATGAAGAGGGGCTCGACGCGAACTACATCGCGGGCACGCCGTACGTGGGCGTGAACGTCCGCTACAAGCCCGGTCCGGGCGGCCACCGCGGCGTGCTCACCGCGTGGGACCCGGTGAAGGCCGAGCCGCGCTGGACGATCAAGGAGAGCTTCCCCGTGTGGAGCGGCACCGTCGCGACCGCCGGCGACGTCGTCTTCTACGGGACGATGGACGGCTGGTTCAAGGCGGTCCACGCCGTGACCGGCGAGGTGCTCTGGAAGTTCAAGACCGAGAGCGGCGTCATCTCGCAGCCGGTCACGTTCAAGGGCCCCGACGGCAAGCAGTACGTCGCGATGCTCGACGGCGTGGGCGGCTGGCCGGGCGCGCTCGTCACCCAGGACCTCGACACCCGCGATCAGACCGCCGCCAACGGCTGGGGAATGGTCCTCGCCGATCTCGAGGCCGCCACGAAGAAGGGCGGCGCCGTCTACGTCTTCGGGTTGCCCTGATGAAGAAGCTCGCTCCGTTCTTCCTCCTGCTCGGTTTCCCCTACGCCGTCGCCGCGGTGTGCGGCGCCGCCGAGCCGCGCACGCTGCGCGTGTGCGCCGATCCCGCGGCGCTGCCGTACTCGAACGACAAGGGCGAGGGCTTCGAGAACCGCATCGCCGCGATCGTCGCCGAGGAGATGGGCGCTCGCATCGAGTACACGTGGTGGGTCCAGCGCCGCGGCTTCCTGCGCAAGACGCTGAACGCGAACGCGTGCGACGTCGTGATCGGCGTGCCTGCCGGGCTCGACATGGTGCGCACCACGAAGCCGTACTACCGGTCGACGTTCACGTTCGTCGCGAAGAAGGCCGGCCCGTTCGCCGACGTCCGATCGATCGACGACCCGCGTTTGCATCATGCACGCATCGGCGTGCCCCTGGCGGGAGACGACGGCGCGAACCCCGGGCCGGTGCACGCGCTCTCGCGGCGCGGGATCGTCGACGGCCTCGTCGGCTTCCCGCTGTACGGCGAGCTCGGTCGCGACGCGCCGGCGATCGTCGACGCGGTCGCGAGCGGGAAGGTGGACGTCGGCGTCGTCTGGGGCCCGGTCGCGGCATACGGCGCGACGCAGCGCGAGGGCATCGTGGTGAACCCGATCGCCGAGCGCGAGGACGACGGGCTGCCGTTCACCTTCGCGATGGCGATGGGCGTGCGGAAGGGCGACAAGGCGCTCGCGCAGGAGCTCGATCGCGTGCTGGTGAAGAGGCGCGACGCGATCGCGAGGGTCGTGCACGACGCGCACGTCCCGGAGGTGGGCGATGCGCCGCGGTAGGCTCCTCTCGCTCGCGATCGTCGGGGGCGTGCTGGTCGCGACCCTGCCCGCGTGCCGCCGCGAGTCCCGTCGCTTCAGCGAGGACTCGTACATGAACGGCGGCGTGCTCGGCTCGCGGATCGACGAGGCGACGCCGCTCGGGATGCCCCGGGCCGGCGCCGGTCCGTACAAGGGCAACGCCTGGGCGATGAGCGAGGGCCAGCGCCTCTACAACCAGATGAACTGCGTCGGGTGCCACGCGAACGGGGGCGGCGCGATGGGCCCCTCGCTGATGGACGGCAAGTGGCGCTACGGCAGCGAGGCCGCCGACGTCTTCGAGACCATCGTCCTCGGCCGCCCCAACGGCATGCCCTCGTACAAGGGGCGGCTCAGCGACCAGCAGGTCTGGCAGCTCGTCGCGTACGTGCGCTCGCTCTCGGGCCTCCAGCCGATGGCTGCGTCGCCGTCGCGCTCCGATCACATGGCGGTGAAGCCGCCGAACAACCGGATGAAGCGGCAGCCGATGGAGAAGGAGGAGGCGCCGTGACGTCCCTCCTCGATCCGCCGCCGGAGCTCGGCCACGACTCGCTCGCGCCCGCCGGCGTGCAGGCGGTGCACATCGCGTCGCTGCTCACCGACTACTTCTGGATCAGCGCGCTCGTCTTCGTGCTGGTGATGGGCGCGTTCGTGATCGCGCTCGTGCGGAGAGGCAGCGCCGACGAGCCGGAGAAGACGGAGGCGAGCCCCGAGGCGCTGCGGCCCAAGCGCCGCGCGGTCGCCGGCGCGACCGCGGTCACCGCGGTGATGCTGGTGATCATGCTCGTGATGAGCGTGGTGACCGGCCATGCGCTCGCCGCGATCTCGAAGCAGGACGCGATCCAGATCGAGGTCACCGGGCGCAAGTGGTGGTGGCAGTTCGAGTACGCCGACGCGGACCCGAGCAAGATCATCACGACGTCGTGGGAGGTGCACGTCCCGGTCGGGCGGCCCGTCGAGCTCACGTTGAAGAGCGCCGACGTCATCCACTCGTTCTGGGTGCCGAGCCTCGACGGCAAGCGCGACGCCATCCCGGGCAAGCGCTCGACCCTCGTGCTCCGCGCGGACCGGCCGGGCCGGTACGAGGGGCAGTGCGCCGAGTTCTGCGGGACGCAGCACGCGAACATGCGCTTCGTGATCGTGGCGGAGAGCCAGGAGGCATACGACGCGTGGCGGATGAGGGCGCTGACGCCGGCCAGGGCGCCCGCCGATCCCCTCACGCAAAAGGGGCAGGACGTCTTCATGAAGAGCCGCTGCCAGGTCTGTCACACGATCGCGGGCACCGACGCCCGCGGCGCGGTGGGCCCGCCGCTCACGCACGTCGGCAGTCAGAAGCGTCTCGTGCAGGGCACGGTGCCGAACGATCGCGGTCATCTCGGCGGCTGGATCGTCGACCCGAACGGGATCAAGCCCGGCGTCGCGATGCCCGCGAACCCGCTGGCCCCCGAGGACCTTCAGGCGCTGCTCGCCTACCTGGGGAGCCTCCAGTGACCGCCGTCCTCCGGCGCGCGCCGCTCGAGCGCGAGCGCGTGCACGTGCGCAAGAAGGTCGAAGGCGAGGGGATCCTCGGGTGGCTCACGACCACCGAGCACACGGCCGTCGGCAAGCGCTTCATCGCGACGGCGATGACGTTCTTCGCGCTCGGGGGCATGCTCGCGATCCTCATCCGGCTCCAGCTCTCGAAGCCGCTGAACCACCTCGTCGGACCGGACGCGTACAACCAGATCTTCACCACGCACGGCTCGACGATGATGTTCCTGTTCGCCGTCCCGGTGATGCAGGGCTTCGGGCTCTACCTCGTGCCGATGCTCGTCGGCGCGAAGAACCTCGCGTTCCCGCGGCTCGCGCTCTTCTCCTGGTACATGTTCGTGTTCGGCGGGCTGCTCCTCTGGACCTCGCTCCTGACGAACACCGGGCCCGACGCGGGATGGTTCTCGTACGTGCCGCTCGCGGGGCCCGAGCACTCTCCGGGCAAGCGCGTCGACGTCTGGGCGCAGCTCATCACGTTCACCGAGCTCTCCGGGCTCACCGTCGCGGTCAACCTGATCGTCACCATCTTCAAGCACCGCGCGCCCGGCATGTCGCTCGACCGCATGCCGATGTTCGTCTGGGCGACGCTCGTGACGTCGTTCATGGTCGTCTTCGCGCTGCCCGCGGTCGTCGTCGACAGCACGCTGCTCGCCCTCGATCGCCTCGTCGGAACCCAGTTCTTCAATCCGCCCGAGGGCGGCGACGCGCTGCTCTTCCAGCACCTGTTCTGGTTCTTCGGACACCCCGAGGTCTACATCATCTTCCTCCCCGCGCTCGGCTTCGTGTCCGAGATCGTGGTGAGCGCCGCGAGGCGTCCGCTGTTCGGGTACGTGCCGATCGTCCTGGCGAACGTCGCCACCGCGATCCTCGGCTTCGGCCTGTGGGTGCACCACATGTTCGCGACCGGCCTCCCGCAGATGGGCGGCAGCTTCTTCACCGGCGCGAGCATCCTCATCGCCGTCCCCACGGGCGTGCAGTTCTTCTGCTGGATCGCGACGCTCTGGGGGAGCCGGCCGACGGTCCGCGCGGACTTCGCCTTCGTCATCGCGTTCTTCGCGACGTTCCTCGTCGGCGGCCTCACCGGCGTGATGCTCGCGTCGGTCCCGATCAACACGCAGGTCCACGACACGTTCTTCGTCGTCGCGCACCTGCACTACGTGCTCATCGGCGGCTCGGTTTTCCCGCTCTTCGGCGCCTTCTATCACTGGCTGCCGAAGATCACCGGGCGGCGGATGGACGAGCGGCTCGGCAAGGTGAGCGCCGCGCTCGTGTTCGTCGGCTTCAACACCGCCTTCTTCCCCCAGCACTGGCTCGGCCTCCACGGCATGCCGCGCCGCATCTACACGTACCTGCCCGAGACGGGATGGGGACCGCTCAACTTCGTCTCCACCGTCGGCGCGAGCGTCCTCGCCCTCGGGTTCCTGGTGACCGCGATCAACTTCGTCTGGTCGCTGCGGGCGGGCGCGCTCGCGGGACCGAACCCGTGGGGCGGCGACTCGCTCGAATGGGCGCTGCCGTCGCCGCCGCCGCCCTCGAAGATGCGGGACGTCTTCGTGGTGCCGAGCCGCTATCCGCTGTGGATCGGCCAGCTCGGGAAGGTCGTCGGGCTGAAGAGCGACGACCTGCTCGTCACGCGCGTGGTCGACGCCGAGCCCGATCACGTCACGCACATGCCCGGCCCGTCGCTCGCGCCGATGTTCGCCGCGGTGGCCGCCGGCGGGACGATCATCGCCTGCATCTTCACGCCGTGGGGCCTGCCCATCGGCGCGGTCTTCCTCCTGTTCGCCTTCCTCGCGTGGATGTGGCCGCGCGGTCATCAGCCCGAGAAGCTCTACGAGGAGCAGCCATGAGCGCGGTCTCGCGAGCGAACGAGCCGATCACCCTCGACGTCTCGGCGCTGCCGACGGTCGCGTTCGGGAAGCGATCCCCGATGTGGTGGGGCATCGTCCTGTTCTGCGTGATCGAGGGCATGACCCTCGCGCTGATGTACGCGTCGTATCTGTACGTCCGCGGCAACTTCGACGTGTGGCCGCCGAGCGGCTCGATGAACCCGGTGCCCATCGTCGTCGAGGGGGGCACGCTGCTCGCGAGCCTCGTGCCGATGTGGTTCTGCCGCAAGGCGGCGGTCGCCATGGACCTGGCCCGCGCGCGCCGGTGGCTCCTCCTCGGCACGGTGATCGGCGTGCTCGCCGTGCCGATCCGCATCTGGTGGATCGCGTCGCTGCCGTTTTTGTGGAACGAGAACGCCTACGCGTCGATCGTGTGGACGTCGATCGGGTTCCACTGCGTCGAGGGGACCGCGGGCGTCCTCGAGAACGTGTTCCTCTCGATCCTCCTCTTCCGCGGCCCGGTCGAGAAGAAGCACTTCGAGGACATCGAGGTGAACGTCCTCTTCTGGGCGTTCGTCGTCCTCGTGTGGATGCCGTTCATCGTCACGTTCGCCACCGACGGAGTCCTGCGATGAAGGCCCGCAACCTCGCGCTCGCCGCCGTCTTCGTCGGGCCCGCCGCCGCGCTCGTCGACCTGACGCTCAGCTACTACCTCGTCTATCCGGCGCAGGGCAGCGGGCACAAGACCGGCCTCCACGTCGTCACCGCGGCCGCTCTCGTGGTGACGCTGGTTGGGCTCGTGATGTCGCGACGCGTGCTCGCGCGGAAGAACGAGACCGCCGAGGTCGACCGCTTCCTCGCGATCGCCGGCCTCGCGCTGAACGCGTTCTTCCTCCTCGTCATCGTGGGCTTCGCCATCCCGAAGCTCGTCCTCGGGGTCCACGACTGAGCCGGCGCATGTGCATCGACGCGAAGGAAGCCCTGACGTGGTGGACGCCCGACCCGCTGGCGATCGGCGCCGTCGTCGTCTCGTCGGCGGCGTACGGAGTCGGCCTCCGGCGGCTCTGGCGCGAGGTCGGAAGGGGCCACGGCATCCGGCGGTGGGAGGCGGCGTGCTTCGCGCTCGGGCAGCTCACGCTGCTGCTCGCGCTCGTCTCGCCGATCGATCGCCTGAGCGATCTCCTGTTCTCCGCGCACATGACGCAGCACGAGATCATCATGGTGGTCTCTCCGCCGCTCGTGGTGCTCGGACGTCCGGGCGTCGCGCTCGCCTGGCTCTCGCCGCGCCTCGGGCGGCTCACGTCGCGGCTCGGGTCCGCGCCGCTCCTCGCGCTCGTCGCTCACGCGATCGTCGTGTGGGCGTGGCACGTGCCTGCGCTGTTCGAGGCCGCGCTGCGCAGCGAGGCGGTGCATGCGGTGCAGCACGCGACGTTCTTCGCGACGGCGGCGCTCTTCTGGTGGTCGATCGTCCGCGGGCGCTACGGGCGCGCCGGGTACGGCCTCGCGGTCGCGTTCGTGTTCGCGACGTCGATGCACACCAGCGTCCTCGGCGCGCTGATGACCGTGGCCGAGCGGGTCTGGTACCCGCTGTACGTCGATCGCACGGTCGCCGCGGGCTTCGATCCGGTGGAAGACCAGCAGCTCGCGGGCCTCGTGATGTGGGTGCCCGCGGGCGTGGTGCTCGTGCTCGCCGCGCTCGCGCTCTTCGCGGCGTGGCTCGGCGAGGCGGGGCGGCGCGTGGCGCGCGCCGAACGACGGAGGCTCTCGTGAGATCGATCGTTCTCCTGCTGCTCCTCTCGCCGCTCGGTCTCATCGCGCTCCTCGGCTGCGAGGACAAGGCGGCAAAGGCCGCGATGGTGACCGGCGGCGACCCCGCGCGCGGTCGCGAGCAAGCGCGCGAGCACGGCTGCGGAGCGTGTCACACCATCCCGGGCGTCCCCGGCGCGCACGCGCTCGTCGGGCCGCCGCTCGACCGCATGGCCCGCCGCGCGTACATCGCCGGGACGCTCCCCAACACCCCGGCCAACATGCGCGAGTGGATCGCGCACCCGCAGAAGGTGAAGCCGAACAACGCCATGCCGGAGGTCTCGATGACCGACGACGACGCGCGCGACATCACCGCGTACCTCTACACGCTGGACTGATCGTCACGAGCGGCGCGCCAGATCGCGGATCGCGGTGACGAGCTCGGTGGGCTCGATCGGCTTCGGGACGTGGACGTCGAAGCCGGCGTCGAGCGCGCGCGCGGCGTCCTTCTGCGCCGCGAACCCGCTGACGGCGATCGCCGGCACGTCTCCGCTCTTCGTGCGCAGGCGCCGGATGAGCGACAGGCCGTCCTCTCCCGGCATCTCGATGTCGCTCACGATGACGTCGGGCGTGCACGACTCGAACATCGCGAGCGCCTGCACCGCGTCGCTCGCCGCCGAGACGCTCGCGCCCTTGCCCGCGAGCACCGTCGTGAGGAGGTCGCGGGCGTCGGCCTCGTCCTCGACGATCAGCACGCGGACGCCCGCGAGATCGGGCCCGCTCTCCTCCGGCAGCGAGCGCTCGCTCGCGACCGACGGCACCATCTCGCGCAGCGGCAGGCGCACGGTGAACGTGCTGCCCCGGCCCTCGCCGGCGCTCTCCGCCTCCACCGTGCCGCCGTGCAGCTGCACCAGCTGGCGCACGATGTAGAGGCCGAGGCCGAGCCCCGCGCGGGCGGTCGCCTGCGCGGCGCCCTGGCGGTAGCACTCGAAGAGCTCGGCCTTCAGCTCCTGCTTGATGCCGTCGCCGGTGTCCTGCACCTCCAGCACCGCGTACGCGCCGTCGGCGCGCACGCAGACGTCGACCTGGCCTCCCGGTGGGGTGAACTTGAGCGCGTTCGACAGCAGGTTCGACAGCACCTGCGAGACGCGCTTGCGGTCGGCGAAGATCGTCGACGGACCGGGCACCACGTCGAGCGACAGCTTCACGTCGGCGTCGATCGCCATGGGGGCGAACGAGTCGACGATGCGCCGCGCGCACACCCCGAGATCGAGGGGCACGAGCTCGAGGGCCATCTTGTCGGCGGTGATGCGGGAGAGATCGAGCAGCTCCTCGACGAGGCCGAGCTGCGTGCGCGTGCTGCGCTCGATGGTCTCGAGCGCGCGATCGCGCGCGTCCTTCGACAGGACCTCGCGGCGGAGCAGCTGGGTCCAGCCGAGCACCGAGTTGATCGGGCCGCGGAGGTCGTGCGAGAGCACCGCGATGAAGCGGTCCTTCGCGTGGTCGGTCTTCTCGAGCTGCGAGCGAAGCGCGCGCTCGCGCGCGAGGAGGTCGTCGCGGTCGCGCAGCGCGCGCGCGACGTCGATGCCCTCGTGCTCGGCGTGGGCCGCGCGCGGAGCCGGGGTCACCGGCCGGACCACGAAGAGGAGCTTCGTCCCTCGCTCGAGCGGCATGCAGCGCCAGGCGCCGGTGAACGGCGCGCCGCGGACGCGGAGCACCGGCAGCTCGACCTCGTTCGCCGCCTCGGGATCGAGCTGCTCGACCAGCTCGCGCAGCTGTGCGGTCGCCGCAGGATCGACGAGACCGGCGATCGCGCGGCCCCGCAGGCGGCGGGGCTCGGCCGCGAGGAGCTTGGCCGCGGCCGGGTTGATCGCGCGGATGACGCCGGCGCGATCGGTCACGATGCTGGCGTCGGGCAGGCTGCGAAACAGGTCCTCGTAGCGCGCCTTCTCGCGATCCGCGCGCACGTTCGCGTGCTGGAGCGCGGCGAGTCGCTTCTCGAGCTGCGCCTCGCGGCGACGGAGGTCTTCGTTCTCCGCGCGGAGCTCGTCGATGCGCTCCTGCACCGAAGGCTCGCTCGGCGGCTCGGGCCGCAGGTCCTGCTCCTCCTGCCTGCGGATCTGCACGCCGCTCTCCTCGAGCGCGTGCGAGAGGTCGTGGACGCGCTCCACGAACGCCAGCGGCGCCGCGTCGAGAGCGGCGGTTCGCTCCTGTTCTGCAGTCACTGTTTCCCCCTGTGGCTGGTGAGCTTGATGGGCGTCCGTGGGCGGCGCCTTCGTCGTGGCGTTTGCTGCGCGCGAAGTCGAGTGAAGCTTGCTTCAGGACGCCTCGCGCGGGTGCGCGAGGCTGCGGGCGACGAAGGCGATGCGATGGAGCGTGACGAACGAGACCTCCGGACACTGGAACGCCGGCTCGGTCTCGCGCGCGATGCGGGCGAGCGCGGCCTCGAGCACGGACACGCGCATGCGAAGCGCGTCACATTCGGTTCCGTTGTGTGCGGGACGGTCGGTCATGTCTTCCCTCGTTGGCGGATCGTTGGGTGGGGACGGCCCGAGTGCATTGATCGCACCAACTCGATCGCGCGACCGCCTGCTCGGTTTTGGCCTCGGATCGAGGACGCATGCCGTGCGCGCGGGGCGGGATGCACCAGCTCGGCGCTGCCGCGGAGCGTCAACGACCGTTCACGCGCCGCTCCCCGGAGTGCTCACCATCTCGTCGACTTGTCTCGTGCTCGGCGGCCGAGGGCGGCGAAACGTCCAATGGAGTGGACGAAGGCGGCGTGCACCGAGGGTCACGACCTGCGAGGGCCCGAGACCTCGATCGGGCAGGGCGGCGGTCGATCCAGTCTTTGCAGGACGCCGCTCGCGCTTTGCAGAAGGCGCGGGAGAGGACCGAACGGGATGCGCTCGTCCCGCGTGTGCGAGAATCTCGGTTGACGGGATCGCGAGCGAGCCAGCGCGGCATCGCGACGATTCAGCGTCGCGCGTCCGCCTCGAGCGCGTGCCGTTCGTCGAGGCGACGTCCCTCCGCCGCGCTCCGGATCATCCGATCGAGGATGCGCGGATCGACGACCTTCGTGATCTGCGCATCGAAGCCGACGCGCTTCGAGACGATGCTCGCGAGGCGCTCGGTCATGCGCGTGACGAGCACGGTGACCGGAGGCTTCCGGATGCCGAGCGCGGTGGGCAGCACGAGGGCCGATCCGTCGCGCAGGAACGGCGCGACGACGAGCGCGTCCAGGTCGTGCGCGCACGCGATGGCGAAGGCCTCGGCGTAGCTCCGGACGGCCTCGACGACGTAGCCGAGCTGGTCGAGCCCGTTCGCGAGGGTCTGCGTGTGGAGCCGATCCTCGTCGCAGATCAGGACGGTACGACGTGCTGCACCCACGTCCTTCGCCTTCGCACGCGCCGGGCCAAGGCGCGCACCGCGCCCGGTGCCCGTGATCTCACGAAGAATCGCGCCTCCGCACGGAGCCGACGGGCCACACGAGCAAGAGCGTCACGCTCGGGTTCGAGTGCGGCGCGGGGTCTGCGTCTTGCGTCGGCGGTGGACATGGAACCGACGCACGACAGCTCTTTCGATCTCGGACGGCGCGCCGCGCGCGGCTTCGCGGCCGGCCTCGTCGCCACCACCACGATGAGCGCCACGATGCTCGCCTTGCAGAAGCTCGGGCTCCTCGGTCGCATGCCTCCGCGCTTGCTGACCGAGCGCACGCTCGCGCGGTTCGGCTTGCACCGGAAGACGTCGAGGACGGCGCGCAAGGCGCTGACCGCGGTCAACCACTTCGGCTTCGGCGGCACCATGGGCGCGCTCTTCGAGATCGGGCGCGGCACGATCGCCGCGCGGCGAGGCACCGCGGGCGCGCGCGGCCTGCTCCTCGGCTCGGGGCTCGCGTTCGGCACGCTCGTCTGGGCGGCGAGCTACGCCGGATGGATCCCCGCGGTCGGGCTCATGCAGCGCCCGTCGCGGGATCGTCCGTTCCGCCCGACCTCGATGGTCCTCGCGCACTGGGTCTTCGGTGGCACGCTCGCCGCCGTGCTCGGCACCCGCCTTGCGTCACCCAGGCTCGAGGTGAATCCATGAAGGGAAATCGTTCTTGGAAGATGGAGCGCGCCGGCGTTCGTCGCGGCGGACGCTCGAGGTCGAACAAGTACTCGGGCGGTGACACGACCGAGCGTCCCTCGGCCGGGAGCCGCTCGCGCGTCTGGGTCGGCGGCTACACGCGCAGCGACGGCACGAAGGTCTCGGGCCACTACCGCGCGACGACGCATTGAGCGGTCAGAACCAGGCGGTGACGCCGAAGAGGAGCGTGTTCTGGACCTTCGCGTTCGGGACGTACGGCCTCTCCGGCGTGCCGTCCCCCTGGACGTTCTTCGCGAAGTAGAGATCGTCCGAGGCCTCGTCGTGCCGGTATTCGAGCCGCGTCGAGAGACCCTTCGCGGGACGCACGTCGACGGTCACCGTCTCCGACGTGACGAACTTCGCCGGCAGCAAGAAAGGCCGCGACGCGCCGCTCGCGTTCGCGCTCGGATCCTCCCAGAGGCGCTCGCCTCGCAGGGCGAGGTACAGGAAGTCGGTCGCCGCGAAGCGGACCCACGCGACGGCGGCCGCGAACCAGTGCAGGCCGAAGCGATTGTCCTCGAAGCCGCCGTCGCCCTCGGCCGCCGTCTCGAACCAGCGGGTGGCGTCCCACTGCACGTAGCCCTGCGCGGCGTGGCGCCAGGCGCGTCCCTCCGGCGCGCCGCCCTCTCGCTCGACCCCGCCGTAGTACGTGAGCGACGCGGTGAGGTCCTCCTCGTGCTTGTACTGCGCCTGGACGGAGAACGACTTCTCGTCGTTGTTGTCGACGAGCGTGTTCCAGCCGTTGTAGACGCCGCCGATGACGTCGAAGCTGCGGTCGACGTGGTAGGTCGCCTTGAGCCCGGTCTGGTAGTTCGGCAGCCGCGCGAACGCGTTCGTGCGCGACCAGTTCCAGTTGTCCTTCACCGCGAAGCCCTCGACGCCGTACGACGTGAGGAACAAGCCGGCCTCGAGGAGGAGCGGCTTCGACGGAGCCCACCCCGCGCTCGCGCGCTGGAGGTAGCGCCAGAGCTCGGGGCCGGTGGCGTTCGCCCCGTCGGTGCCGGGGAGCTGCGTCTCGCTCTGGTACATCGACGCAGCGGTGTGGCCGACCTGCAGCGCGAGTCGCGCGAGGAGGTCCTTCGCGCGGAACCCCGCGTCGAGGACGGCGTTCTGCAGGGTGAACGTGTTGTGCCGGTCGTCGTACGCGCGCCAGTTCGTGATGCCGTTGCTCGGGCGCTCGAAGTTCCACTGGTAGTACGTCTCGACGTAGCCGTTCAGCGTGAACTTCATCCGGTCGGGATCGTCTTCCTCCGTGCGCTTCGGCGGCGCCGACTGCACGTCGGCCTCCTGCCGTGCGGGCGCCTGCGCGCCCTTCGCGCTCTCCTCCTCGGCGCGCTCGTGCGCGTCGTCGATCTTGGTCCCGACCTCGTCTTCCTGTTTGCCCGGCGGGTCTTCGGCGCGAGCGATGCGAGGCCACGTGACGCTCAGGGCGATCGCGAGCCCCGTCGCAATGCTTGCACGATGCATATGCGCGTGCGTCGAGCACGCTGCATGCCGCGCGCGGCGTTCACGCCACCTTCGGCGGCGCGTGGCTCGGGGTCGGACCGTCCTCGTCGAGCAGGCGCAGGAAGTCGAGCGGATCGACGTGCGCCGAGCGGAGGATCGCGGCGATGACCGCCGGGCTGAGCGTGGCGCTCTCCGGCACGATGACGACGTTCGCCTCGCGCCGCAGCGACGCGAGCCCGCCGGACCGCGCGAGCGGGTGATACCCGAGGCGCACGAGGACCTCGATGCACTCGGTGCCGGACACGTGCGGAAGCGCAAGCATGCTCGGGGTGGGTGCAAGCACGAGGCCGTGCCTTGACACTGCGCGGATGTTCAGTCACAGATCCCGCGTCCATGGACCTCCTCGTGGTGCAGCTGAAGGCCGCCATCCGTCGCTTGCTCGACGAAAAGGGCGTACGCGCGCGCGTGCTCGACAAGATGAACCGCTACGGCGAGATCGTGATCGGCGTCGTCCTCGAGCGCGCGCCGCCGGGCAAGATGCCTGACGACGACGATCCGGCGCGCCCCGCCTGAGGCGGGCACGTTCCGTTGTCCACAGGTTGGTCATGTGACGGAAGGCGACCTCGGGGGCGCAATAGAGGCGCTTCGCCACGAGGGCTCGACGACCTTTCCATCACTTACGCAGCGCGACTGCGAGGTACCGCACTTGCGAGTGCATGACCTCGCGTGTTGCTGCCCCTCGTCGCGGTGTCCGGTGCGGAGCTCGTGGACGCCCTCGTGTCCGCGGGCTTCGCGATGCGGTCGCGCTCGGACGACGCGACCCTGCTCGTGAAGGGCGGGCGTTCGGTGACCGTGCGGACCGCCGACCTCCTCGCGCCCGAGGAGCTGCTGTCGCTGCTCCGCGACGCGGGCCTCGCGTACTCCGACTTCCTCGATCTCCTGAGCGAGGCCCCGACGGATCCGGACCTGCGCCGCACCCCGGGCATGCCGTCGTCCGCGCCTGCGGCACGCTGATCGCCGGGCACGCCGCCGCTCGTGCTCACGCGCGCGGCAGCCGGACGGTGAACGTGGTGCCGTCCGGGCCGGACGTCGCCTCGATCGCGCCGCGATGCGCGCGCACGATCTCGCGCGCGATGAACAGGCCGAGCCCGAGGCCGCGCCGCGAGGCGGCTCCCTTGCGAAACGGCTCGAAGAGCTGCCCCAGCTCGCCCGGCGGGATCACCGCGCCGCCGTTGTGCACCGAGAGCACCGCATCGCCGCCGCTCTCCTCGAGGGTGACGCGGACCGCGGAGCCGGCACCGTGCGTGAGCGCGTTCTCGACGAGGTTCGTCAGGACCTGGCGCAGGCGATCGGCGTCCCACCGTCCCTCGATGTGCCCGAGCGCCGCCAGCTCGATGCGGCTGTCGGGATGCGCCAGCTCGATCTCTTGCACGACGTCGTGGACGACGTCGTCGAGCCGCGTCGGCGAAGGCGAGACGGGGATCATCGCGCCGGCCCGGATGCGCGTGAAGTCGAGCAGGTCGTCGATGATGCGCCGCATGCGATGCGACGACCGGAGCATCCGCGCGGCCGTGCGGACCGCGGCCGCCGGCAGCTCGTGCATCGATGCGAGATGCGACGCGCCCATCATCATCGCGTTGAGCGGCGTGCGAAGATCGTGGCTCACGATCGCCACGAGCTGCTCGCGGAGCTGGGCCTCGTTCTCGAGGCGCTCGACGAAGCGCGCGTGGGCGATCGCCGCCGCGGCCCGGCTCGCGAGTCCGCGCAGGAGCAGCATGTCGTCCTCGGAGAACTCGTTCGCGTGGAGCGACCCCATGTGCGCCACCCCGATGACCTCGCCGTCGTGCACCAGCGGCACGCCGTAGAGCGCGCGCACGCCGCGCTCGCGCACGGGCGAGAGCACGCGCGCATCGGTCCGCGCGTCGCGGACGGCGAGCGGGCGTCGCTCGGCCGCGATCGTGCCGGCGAAGCCTCCGCCGACGGGCATCGACAGCGTCCCCTCGAGCGCGTCGAAGCCGCGCGACGCGCGCAGGAGCAGGTGGTCGCCCTCGCAGATGAAGATCATCGCCGTATCGGCCGCGGGGACGCTCTCGACGAAGATGCCGATGAGCCGATCGAGCACGTGACCGACGTCGTGGACGCCGACCACCTCCGTCTCGAGCCGCTCGAGCGCTCGCAGCTTCCGCTCGCGCGTGAGGAGGAAGAAGCGGACCGTGGCGATCAGCGCACGATCGATGGCGCGGTGGAGGAGGACCCACTCGTGCGCCTCGAGCTCCGGGCCGCGCTCGGCGAGCAGCATCACGAGCGTCTGCCGCAGGGCGACGTGATCCACCACGAGCTCCTCGACGGAGTAGCCGGCCTCGAGGCGATGCGCCGCGTGGACCGCGGAGAGGTCCTCGACGCGCGTCCGGAGATCGCCCGTGGCGATCTCGTCGGCCATCTTGGCGACGCGCTCGAGCAGGTCCGGCGCGTCGTCCCGGATGCGTTCCTCGTCGAGATCGCGCGCGACCGACTGCTCGCGGACCTCGGCGATCCACCGATGCATGATCGTCTCGCGCTCGGCGCGGATGAACGCCGCGAGCGCGTTGGTCGCCGCCGCTCGCTCCTGCTTCGTCGTGCCCCCCATTCGCGTCCTCCGCGCCGCCTCAGATCCTGGCGAGCAGCGCGACGGGCAGCTCGGCGAACAGCGCCGCGACGCGGAGCCCTCCGTCGCCGACCGTGTGCTCGCGCCCGGAGAGGACGTCGCGCCACTTGCCCGGCGGCACCGCGATGGTGCGGTCGCCCCACACCTCGCCGATCGCCCACCGCGCGCGTCCGCCGGTCACGCGGTGCGGCCGGCACGTGACCGCCGCGACGACCGCGCCGCCGGCGTGCGAGCGACCGAACGCGACGAGCTCCTCGCCGCCGTCGATCGGCACGTAGTCGCCGTCGAGGAACACCGACGGCATCGACCTCCTGAGGAGGAGGCCCGCGCGGACGACGTGCAGCTTGATGCCTCCGTCGGCGAACGAGGCCAGCAGCTCGCGCGGTTTCTTCCCCTCGATCGCGCGCAGGGCGCCCCAGCGCGCCTGGTAGTCGACCGGCGTGCGGTTGTCCGGATCGACGAGGCGCAGGTCCCACGTCTCGCTGCCCTGGTAACGATCGGGGATGCCGGGCGAGGCGATCTCGAGCACCACCTGGCCGAGCCCGTTGCTCGCGCCGTGCGTCGCGATCTCCGCCGACGCGGACGCGAGGCCCTTCATGAAGGCGTCGTCGCCGAGCATGCCCGAGACGAACGCGGTGAGGGCCTCCTCGTACGCCTCGTTCGTCGCGAGCCAGCTGGTGCGCTGCTTCGCCTCGCGCGCGGCCTTCACCGCATACGCGATCGCGCGCTCCTCGAACGTGTCGTCGGGCGTGCCGGAGAGCGGATATGCGCCGAGCACCGTCTGGAAGAACAGGTAGCGATCCGTCGCGCTCGGGGCCGGCTCGTCGTCGATGCTGGTGACGTGCTTCTGCGCGATCTCGCTCCATGCGCGGACCCACGCCTCCCACCGATCGGGCATCTCCGACAGCACCGCGAGGCGCGCGCGCACGTCCTCGCCGCGCTTCGTGTCGTGCGTGGAGGTGGCCGTCATCGTGCGCGGCCACTTCTCGCGGCGCGACAGGTTGGCCGCGTGCAGCTCGTCGATCGACGTCCCGAAGTGATCCGGGCTCCCGCCGACCTCGTTCAGCGCGACGAAGCGGACGTACGTGTAGAACGCGGTGTCCTCGACGCCCTTGGCGGCCACCGGCCCGGTGAGCTGCTGGAAGCGCATCGCCACCTCGACGCGCGCCCTCCGGTCCTCGTCGTCCGCCGGCTCGCGGGCGAGGAGGAGCACGTCGCGCAGGAAATCGAACACGCTCGGGCTCACCTCGGGGTTCCGGCGCTTCGCCGCGCGGATCGCGCGGAACACGATCTGCTCGTCCATCGGCTCGCGCGTGCCGTCGGGGCGGACGTACGTCCGGTAGACGGGGAACGCGGCGATCGTCTCGCCGAGCGCACGCCGCAGCGTCGCCAGCGTGAAGTCGCGCGAGCGGCGGTCGCGCATGGCGATGCGCTCGAGACGCACCGCGAGCATGTGGAGCTCGCTCGAGAGGCTCGAGCGCATGATCGCGCGCTTCGATTCCATGACGTGCTCGGCGAACGAGCGCTGGTCCTCGCTGAGCTCGCGGTAGGTGCGCGTGAGCGCCTTCTCCGCGCGGCGGTCGACGAACACGCCCGAGCACTGGACGAGGAAGTCGTAGCCGGTCGTGCCGTCGATCTTCCAGCCGGGAGGCAGCTCCTCGCGGCCTTCGAGGATCTTCTCGGCGATCACGTAGAAGTCTCGGTCCCCGATCGCGGCGCGCAGCTTCTCGAAGTAGGCGGCCGGGTCGTAGAGCCCGTCGGTGTGATCGAGGCGGATGCCCTGCACACGGCCGGCGGCGACGTGCTCGAGCAAGAGCGCGTGCGCGTCGTCGAACACCGCCGGCTCCTCCATCCGCACGGCGGCGAGGTCGTTGATGTCGAAGAAGCGCCGGTAGTTGATCTCCTCGGTCGCGACGCGCCAGAAGGCGAGGCGATAGGCCTGCTGCACGAGGAGCTGGTCGAGCGCGTCGAAGCTGCGCGGATCGCCCGGCGTGCCGTTCGTGCGCTTCACCTCGGCGTCGATCGCCGCGGCGACCTCCGGGTCCTCGCACAGCGCCGCGAGGCGCCGCTTCGACACCTCCTTCTCGCGGGCGCGCTCGTGGCGCTTCTCGGGATCGGTCTCGGTGATCGCCGGGAGGTTCCGGAGCCCGGTGACGATGCTCTCGAGCTCCTGCCGGCGCGGATCGTCGACCGGCACGCCCAGCGCCTCCACCGCGCGCTCGAGCACCGGCACGACCGTCGAGGGGTTCACCGGGAGGCAGCGCTCCCAGTAGCGGAGGCAGAACGCTCCGCCCTGGCGCTCGAGCACCAGCTCGCCCTTCTCCAGCACCTCGCCGTACTGCGCGCCGAGCACGGGGAGGAGGACCTTGTTCTCGAGCACCTCCTTCGGCGGGTGCCACTCGATGTCGAAGTAGTCGGCGTAGAGGGACGCGGGGCCGTTCTCGAGGACGTCCGACCACCAGGCGTTCATCGACGTCGCCGCCATGTGGTTCGGCACGACGTCCACGATGTGCCCCATGTCGCGCGCCGCGAGGGCATCGGTCCACGCGCGGTACTCCTCGTCGGTGCCGATCTCGGGGTTGAGCCGGCGCGGATCGACGAGGTTGTAGCCGTGCGTGCTGCCCTTCTCCGCGCAGAGGTACGGCGACGCGTAGGCGTGCGAGATGCCGAGCGCGGCGAGGTAGTCGACGATCGCCTTCGCGTCGGCGAAGCGGAACCCTTGGTGCAGCTGGAGGCGGTACGTCGCGGTGATTCGCGGCATGTCACGGCCTCGCGAAATGGATGAACAGCTTCAGCGAGCGGGGGACGAGGCTCGTCGTGCCGCCTTGCTCGACGGGCTCCGACGCGCCGTCGTCGGCGGTGTCGATGAGGAGCTGCCACGGACCTTCGCTCGAGGCGCGCGGGAGGGTGAACGGCAGCTCGACCTCCGAACCGTTGAGCACGACGTAGAAGTCGTCGTCGACGACCAGGTTGCCTTCGTCGTCGAGATCGTCGATGCCGCGTCCGGCGAGGAACAGGCCGAGGCTCGCGGTGACCGGGTTGCTCCAGTCCTGATCGGTCATCTCCCGACCGTCGTGGCGGTACCACATGATGTCGCGCACGTCGGTGCCGCGGATGCGGCGGCCCTTGAAGAACTTCGCGCGGTGCAGCGCGGGATGATCGCGCCGGATGCCGACGAGCTTCTTCGTGAACTCGAGCAGCGCCTTGCGCTCGTCGTCGAGGTCCCAGTCGTACCAGGAGATCTCGTTGTCCTGGCAGTAGGCGTTGTTGTTCCCGCGCTGGGTGCGGCCGATCTCGTCGCCGCCGCAGATCATCGGCGTGCCTTGCGAGAGCAGCAGCGTCGCGAGGACGTTGCGCATCTGGCGGCAGCGCAGCTTCACCACGTCCTCGCGGTCGGTCGGTCCCTCGACCCCGCAGTTCCACGACTGGTTGTCGTTGTGTCCGTCGGCGTTGTTCTCGCCGTTCGCCTGGTTGTGCTTCTCGTTGTACGAGACGAGATCGTGCAGCGTGAAGCCGTCGTGCGCGGTGACGAAGTTCACGCTCGCGAAGGGCGCGCGTCCGTTCGACGCGTAGAGATCGCTCGACCCGGTCAGGCGATAGCCGAGCTCGGCGGTGTCGCGTCCGAGGCCGCGCCAGAAGGCGCGGATCGCGTCGCGGTACTTGCCGTTCCACTCCGCCCAGCCGATGGGGAAGTTGCCGACCTGATAGCCGCCCTCGCCGACGTCCCACGGCTCTGCGATCAGCTTCACGCGGCTGATCACCGGGTCCTGCCGGATGATGGTGAAGAAGCTCGAGAGCTGATCGACCTCGTGGAGGCTGCGCGCGAGCGTGGAGGCGAGGTCGAAGCGGAAGCCGTCGACGTGCATCTCCGTGATCCAGTAACGGAGCGAGTCCATGATCAGCTGCAGCGTCGCGGGGTGCCGGACGTTGAGCGTGTTCCCCGTGCCGGTGTAGTCGAAGTAGAAGCGCTCATCGCCCGGGACGAGGCGGTAGTAGGTCGGGTTGTCGATGCCCTTCAGGCTGAACGTCGGCCCGAGGTGGTTGCCCTCCGCCGTGTGGTTGTAGACGACGTCGAGGATCACCTCGATGCCCGCCTCGTGGAGGCGCTTCACCATCTCCTTGAACTCGCGGACGCCGGCGCCGGCCTTGTCGATCGTCCGGTAGCGCGGGTCGGGCGCGAAGAAGGCGATCGAGTTGTAGCCCCAGTAGTTCGACAGCTTCCTCTCCACGAGGTGGCGGTCGTCGACGAAGCCGTGGACGGGGAGCAGCTCGAGGGCGGTGACGCCGAGCTCGGTGAAGTGCTTGATCATCGGCTCGCTCGCGAGGCCCGCGTAGCGCCCGCGGATCTCGGGCGGGATCTCGGGATGGGCGATCGTCGCGCCCTTCACGTGCACCTCGTAGAACACCGACTTGTGGAAGGGGATTTCGGGCCGCGCGTCGTCGCCCCAGTCGAACGCGTTGTCGATGACCACGCCGTGGGGAGCGCCGCGCGCGTCGCCCTCGTTCCGACGGCGGTCGTCGCCGCTCGCCAGGTCGTAGGCGAACACGCCCTCGTCCCAGCGCTCGGGACCGTCGACCGCCTTCGCATAGGGATCGAGCACGAGGACGTTCGGGTTGAATCGCAGCCCGCGGTCGGGATCCCACGGTCCGCTGACGCGGAAGCCGTAGGCCTGCCCCGGCTTGATGCCCGGGACGTAGCCGTGCCACGTGAACTCCGTCCGCTCGCGGATCGGGATGCGCGTCTCCTGTCCGGCCTTGTCGATCAGACAGAGCTCGACGGCCGTGGCGTTCTCCGAATACAGCGCGAAGTTGACGCCGCGACCGTCCCAGGTGGCGCCGAGGGGGAAAGGTCGACCGGGCAGGACGCGCATGCGGGCGCGGCTCGAGCTGCACGCGACGTGCCTCGAGGATCGCGATCGCTTCCGCCGATGCGCGTTACGCGCGCGTCACGTCACGTGGACGCCTCATCGGGGCGACTTGCCACGCTCCGCGGCCGACGCGGGAATGTCGCACGATGGTTTCGTCGACGGAACGAGCTCGTCGTCATCGTGAAGGAACATTCCGCTCGCGGCATGCGTCTCGCATTGGGCCGCCCGCCCGACCGAGACAGCGGGAAACCTCACCATGATCCAAAGCATCCAGCGCGTCACGATTGTCGAGATGCTCCTCAACTCCCTCGAGGCCGAGCGTTACGTGCGCGGCCCGCTGCTCCTCAACATCGTCGACGAGCTGTCCGCGAGCGACGGGTTCGCACCCGCCGCGGAGATGGCCAAGCAGCTGCTCGCGACCCTCGAAGGGGGCCGGGTCGACGAGCGCGCGTTCCACCGCGGCCTGGGCGAGCTGCGTGTCTGCGTCCAGCGGCTGTCGCGAACGGGGCTCGCGGAGCCGCCGGCGGAGGCCCTCGCGCGCACGACGCCGCGCATCGTGACCGGCCGGCCCGCGAACGCGGCCTGACGTGCTCGGCGCGATCGCGGCCCCGGACGGGACGACGTTCGCGGTCTTCGCGACCACGGCGAAGTCCGTCTCGGTCCGGATCTTCGACGCGACGGGGGCGCGCGCGCTCCGGACGCTCCCGCTGTCGGCGCGAGGCGACGGTCTGTACGAAGCGACGTTCGGCGACGTCCACGCGGGCGCGCACTACAAGTTCGTCCTCGACGACGACGAGGTGCCGGATCCGTATGCGCGCTTCCTGCCTTTCGGGGTGCACGGTCCGGCGCGCGTCGTCGCGCCCGCGCGCGAGCCGGCGCTCGCGAGCCCGCCGCCCCCTTCACGGTGGATCCTCTACGAGCTCCACGTCGGCGCGTTCACCGAGGAGGGCACGTACCGCGCGGCGATCGAGCGGCTCGACGATCTCGTCGCGCTCGGCGTCACCGCGATCGAGCTCTTGCCGGTGCACGCCTTCCCCGGCGCGCGCGGATGGGGCTACGACGGCGTCGCGCTCTATGCGCCCTACGCGCCGTACGGCGAGCCTGACGATCTCCGGGCGTTCGTGCGCGCGGCCCACGAGCGCGGCCTCGCGGTGGTGCTCGACGTCGTCTTCAATCACTTCGGCCCCTCGGGCAACTACCTCGCACGCTACGCGCCCTCGTACTTCACGAAGGAGCGCGACACGCCGTGGGGGCAGGGCCCGGCGTTCGCCGATCCGCGCATGCGCGCGCTGGTCCTCGACAACGTCGCCTACTGGCTCGACGAGTTCGGCTTCGACGGGCTCCGCCTCGACGCGACGCACGAGATCCACGACGCGTCGTCGAGGCACGTCCTCCGGGAGATCACCGACCTGGCGCACTCCCGCGAGCCGCGCCGTCGGGTCTTCTTCGAGGACGAGCGCAACGATCCCGCGGTGGTGAAGGAGCTCGGCGCCGACGGCGTGTGGGCCGACGATCTCCATCACCAGATCCACGTGCTCCTGACGGGCGAACGCGACGGCTACTACGCCGCCTACGATCCGACGGTCGCCGCGCTGGCGCGCTGCATCCGCGAGGGGTGGACGTACACGGGGCAGCCGTACGCATCCTGGAAGGGACGCCCGCGCGGTCGTCCTGCCGGCGACCTCGGTTACGAGCAGCTCGTGACCTGCCTCCAGAACCACGATCAGGTCGGCAACCGCGCGCTCGGTACGCGGCTCTCGGCCCACGTCGACCCGGGGGCATTCTGCGCCGCCGTGGTGCTCTTGCTCTTCTTGCCGACCACGCCGCTGCTCTTCATGGGGCAGGAGTGGGGGGCCTCGACGCCGTTCCTCTTCTTCAGCGATCACGAGGGCGAGATCGGGGCGAACGTCTCCAAGGGGCGCCGCGAGGAGTTCAAGTCGTTCGCCGCGTTCGCCGATCCCGCGGTCCGGAGCACGATCCCCGATCCGCAGGCCGCGTCCACGTTCGCGTCGTCGAAGCTGCGCTGGGCGGAGCGGGCGATCGAGCCCCACGCGTCGGTCCTCGCGGTGCACCGCGCGATGCTCGATCTCCGCCGGAACGATCCCGTCCTCTCGCAGCCCTGCGCGCGCGGCGAGCTCTCCGTCGAAGCGTACGGGGACGTCGTCGAGGTCGTGCGGAGCAAGGGCGCGTCGGCCCGGCGTCTCGTCGTGAGCTTCGGCACCGCCGCGAGCGCGATCGCGGTCCCGCCGGGATGGCGCACGCTCTACGCGACGCCGGCGTGGAACGGCAGCGTGCTCGGCGCGAAGAGCGCGGTCGTCCTCGGGCGGGACTGACCGGTCGTCACGCCACGTCGCGTCAGCCCGCTTGCTGATCGCGCGCCAGCGGGACGAGGCCGACGACGCGCAGGCGGCCGATCGCCGTCTTCCGCGCCTCGGGCGTCGCCAGCTCGCCGATGATGCGTGCGGTGCGGCCGTTGCCTCGCGCGACCATGCACGGGGTGAACGCCACACCGTACGCGTCGAGCTCCAGCTGCGAGACCGCCGTCGAGGCGGCGCTCACGTCGCGCACGCGCAGCACGTAGGCGTCCTTGGGGAAGCCCTCGAGGATCTCGAGCCAGTGATAGACGGTGCGCGCCGAGATCAACGAGTCGCTCGCGAAGAGCCGGAGCTCCACCTTGCCGCCGGTCTTCATGCGACCACCTCCAGCGGCTGCAGCCCCGAGCGGGAGAAGAGGTCCTCGAGCGCTTCGGTGTCCTGGAAGTCTCCGACGAGGCGCTCGCGCATCCCGGGCCCGCGCTTGACCAGCATCGGGGTGAACGCGATGCGGTCCGCACTCGTCGACGAGTCCAGCGGCCGCTCCGCCACGTCGACGATCGAGAGCGTGACCTGCGAGCCGGGGTAGCGCGCGAGGAAGCGCTGGAGGTTCCGCAGCCCTCGGAGCGAGCACTGCGAGCGCGTGACGTAGAGCACCAGGTCCAGCCGATCGGAGCGGAGCTCCTCGCCCGAGATCGGCGGCGGCGGCACGAGGCGGACGACCGGACCGGCCGCGGGCGAAGGCCCGGACGGCGACACCGAGACCACCGGCCGCGACGCGCGCTCGATCTCCCGGAGCAGGCGATCGACGTCCACCGGCTTGCGGACGATCGCGACGTTCGCCGGCAGCTGCGGGAGCGTGCGCTCGGCGGTGCACACGATCGCCGGGGGCAGGATCCCCTCGGCAGCGGCCTGGGTCACGAGCCAGGAGCCGGTGTTGCCGCCCTGGAGCCAGTGGTCGGTGATGAGGAGGCCGAAGGCCCCCGTCCGGAGCGCCTCGAGGGCCTCCTCGGCCGACGCGACGCCGTGGACGTCGAAGCCGCTCGCGCGGAGCAGCTCGCACAGGAGCTCGCGGGTGTCGTCGTGATCTTCGACGAAGAGGATCCTGGGCATCTCGTCGGGCCGCCTCTCGTGACCTTGACGCCTCCGGTCCGGCTGGGTCAAGGCGAAGCGCAGGATTCTCCGTGCGGCACGGTGGCGCTCGATTCCCCCGCCGGCTTCGCAGCGTCGCGCTCGCGCGTGATCCGCGCGGGCAAACGCCTGCCCGGCGCGGCGCCCGACGTCCCTCGGGCGTGTGTGAAGGCCGCTGCGCGCTGCCACCCTGCCTTCGCACGCCTCGGTTTTCCTGCGGTCGCGCCTCACCTGCGGCATTGCGCCAACCGCCGGTCCGTGTTTAGTTGCCCGGCCGTTCGAACAGGAGTTGCCAACGCATGTCGACACTCACGGATTTCGTTCTCTTCCGCGATTCGAAGCTCGCCTCGCGGTACGCCGGCGCTTCGAAGGTGCCGATGACCACTCTGTTCGAGGCGTACCTCGACGGCAAGGTCGACATTCCCGACATGGACGCGTTCCTCGACGCGCGCCACGACTTCGTGAAGTACTCGCTCACCGAGGACCACGTGAAGTTCTTCTTCACGCGCTTCATCCCGGAGGTGGCGATCCACTCGAAGGCGCAGGACGAGCGCATCGTCCGCGACCACTACGATCGGGGTGACGACTTCTTCGCCGCGTTCCTCGGCGACCGCATGGTCTACACGAGCGGCATCTTCACGAACGAGTCGACCTCGCTCGAGGCCGCGCAGGACGAGAAGATCGATCTCGTCTGCCGGAAGCTCATGCTCGAGCCGGGCGAGCGCCTGCTCGACATCGGCTGCGGCTGGGGCACGCTCACGATGCGCGCCGCCAAGAAGTGGGGCGCCGACGCCACCGGCGTCACCATCAGCAAGAACCAGACGGCGTTCGGCAACGGCCGCATCGAGAAGAACGGCGTCAAGGACAAGGCGCGGATCATCTGCCAGGACTACCGGGAGATCCCGAACGCCGGTCAGCGCTTCGACAAGATCTCGAGCCTCGAGATGGTCGAGCACGTCGGCGTGAAGAACATCCCGCTGTACTGCAAGACGGTCTACGACCTCCTCGAGGACGACGGCCTCTTCCTCCTCCAGTGGACGGGCCTCCGCCGCGGCGGCGGCATGGGCGTGCCGGTCATCGGCCTCCGCCCCGAGGACCTCATCTGGGGCCTCTTCATGAACAAGTACATCTTCTCGGGCGCGGACGCGTCGCTGACCCTCAGCGACATGTGCAAGTACCTCGAGAAGGCCGGCTTCGAGATCCAGTCGGCGGAGAACATCTCCGTCCACTACGCGGTCACGATCGAGAAGTGGCACCACAACTGGCTCGCCAGCAAGGACCAGGTCCTCGCGACGTACGGCGAGCGCTGGTACCGCCTCTGGAACCTGTTCCTCGCGTGGTCGTGGCGCATCGCGCTCCAGGGCAACGCGGCCTGCTTCCAGATCGTCTGCAACAAGAACCTCGACAACTTCGATCGCAAGCGCTTCCTCTCGCGCTCGACGCTCCGCCCGACCACGGCGGAGACCAACGGCGTGCACCGCCCGGTGCACGAGCCGCTCGTCGCGACCGCGGAGTGATTCGCCTCGCGACCTGAGGACCGGGCCCGCCGCGAGCGATCGCGTGCGGGCCCGACGTCTTTTGTCGCCCGCGAGCGGCGCGCTCACACGTGCAGCGTGCGGACGCTCGCGGGGGTCGACTCGGGCCGCCACGCGGCGAGCGCGGCGGAGGCCTGCGCATGCCCGCAGTCGACGAGATGCTGGACGGCGTCGACCCGCGGGAGCATCCACCGGAGGAGGCTGCCGAAGCGCAGATCCGCGGGGGGCGCGACGGCGAGGAACGGGACGCCACGGTAGCGCCCGTCGGCGATCTCCGCGTCCGCGAAGCCCACGTTCGACGCGCGGCGGAAGAAGATCTCGGCGTAGCGCCAGGACGACCGCACGGTGGACGGGCGCATGAAGCCCTTCCGCGGCAACGTGTGTACATTGCACAGATACAGGATCTCCGTCGCGCCCATCTTCACCGCCGCCTCGAGCGGCGCGTTGTGGAGGAGGCCGCCGTCGGCGAGCATCTCGTCGCCGAGGGCAACGGGCGGGAGGAGGGGCGGGAGCGCGTAGGCGCCGCGCGCGACGGCGCGGAGCGCGTTCGCCGAGGGCTCGGTGCGGTTGCCGCGCACGGTGACCTTGCCGGTCTTCAGGTCGACGACGAGGAACGAGAGCGGCCGCCGGTCCTTCATCAGGAGGCCGAAGTCGATGCCGCGCTCGACGCGGCCGCGGAACCAGTCGGGATCGAGCAGGCCCGCCGAGAGGTTCTCGCCGTGGAGCAGGCCGCGAGCGAGCAGACGCGGGCTCGCGGTGCGCTTCCAGAAGCGGACCGCCTCGTCGGCGCCGCCCACCATCCAGCGGAGCATGTTGATGCCGCCGGCGCTCGACCCGATGAGGGCGTCGGGCACGAAGCGGTGCTCGTCGAGCGCGCGGAGGGCCCCGGCGGAGAACGCGCCGAGCGTGCCGCCGCCGCCGAGGATGAGGACCTTCATGCGGCCCTCGCATGCAGGCGCGTCCATGCGCCGACGAGGTCGTCGACCATTCGCTGCGTGTGACGCCAGATCCGCGCGTGGGTCTCGAGCACCGCGTCGCGGTCGGTCGACTTCACGTGCCGCGGCGGGAGGATCGGCTCGCCGAAGCGGAACCAGAACGGGACGGGGCGGGGCAGGGGACCGACGCCCCAGACGACGGGCAGATCGTACTTGCCGTGGCCCATGAGGATCTTCCCCGAGCCCCGCAGGTGCGTGACGACCCGGTAGGTGTCGTCGACGCCCGCGGCGGCGAAGGGCACGATCGGGACGCCGGTCGCGATGGCGAGGCGGACGAAGCCCACGCTGCGCTCCCACAGGCAGCGGTACTTGTCGGCCTCGCTCTTGAAGACCTCGCGCGCCCCGCCGGGATAGCACACGACGAGCTCGCCGCGCCGGAGCGCCCGGAGCCCGTTGGCCGCGCTGCCGTACGCGCCGCCGAGACGGACGAGGACGTCGCGGATGCCGGGCACGCGGAAGAACCAGCGATCGGCGAGGCCGATCGGCAGGCGACCGCACGCCGCGAGGACGCGCTCGAAGAAGAACGGCGACTCGTAGCCGAGCATGCCGTGGTTGCCGACGAGGAGCGCGCCGCCGCGCCGGGGCACGCGCTCGATGCCCTCCACCTTCGACGGGTGGAGCATGGACATGGCGCGCACGAGCGGTCGGACCGCGCGGACGAGCATGGGATCGGGACGCGCATCCCAGCGGTCGTCGTTCGAGCTCATCGCGCGCAGCGATGCGATTTGCGTGCGAGCGAAGGAGGTGCGGCGATCGCCTCGACGCGCGGCCGAGGGCCGCGCAAACGCGCTACGTGCGAGGCGATAGAGCACGTGACGGCGAGGGGCGGAGGCGCTGCGTCGCCGTCACCTCACCTCCAGCCGGACGATCTTCACGCCCGTGCCCTCGACCCACTCGAGGTCGGCGCCTCCGCACCCGCAGCGCTCGACCCGACGCTCGACGACGACGGGCGCATCGCACGACCGGCAGCGCGCGCGCCCGGCGATCTCCACGATCTCGAGCTCTGCGCCCTCCATCGGCGTGCCCTCCGCGACGACGTCGAACGCGAAGCGCACCGCATCCGGGGCCACGGTCGAGAGCTTCCCGATCTCGAGGACGAGCCGGCGGACGCGTCCGACGGCGGCGTGCTCGACCGCCGCCTCCACGATCCTCTCCACGATCGCAAGCTCATACATCTCTGGGACCTTGCTCAGCGGGACGAGAGGCGCTCACGCAGGACCTCGGGACGGACGAGGATGACCTCGCGATCGCCGACCCACACGACCTCGGCGAGCTCGTCCGGCGGCGTGGGGCATCGACGCAGCGCGAGCTCGGGGACGCCCTTGCTCGCGGCACGCACGTCGAACGCGATCGCTTCGCCGAAGACGGTGAACACCGGGCACGCCGGCGAAGGGTCGTGCGGAAGACGCAGGACGTCCTCGAACGTGATGCCCGTCCTCGCGCCTCCGCGCCGGACGCCGAACGAGGCGGGCACGGCGAAGCGGAGCGGGCTGAACGCGCTTTCGAAGCACACGACCTGGATCGCGCCGCGCGCATCGGGCACCGTCGCGCGCAGCGTCGTGCCGCGTTCGAGCGTCGACTCCAGCGCGAGCGTGCCGCCGTACGCGGTGACCGCGGCATGCGCGGCGTCGAGACCGATGCCTCGACCGGAGATGTCGGTCATCGAGTCGCGCGTGGAGAAGCCCGGCGCGAACAGACATTCGATCACGCGGGACGGCGAGGCGTGCGGGGCGACGTCCTTCGACATGAGCCCGCGCTCGACGGCGCGCGCCCGCACGCGCTCGACGTCGATGCCGGCGCCGTCGTCCACGATCGTGAGGCACGCCACGCCGCTCTCGAGCCCGACCTCGATCCGGATGCTCCCGGTCGGCGGCTTGCCCGCGTGCTGGCGGAGGAGCGGCAGCTCGATGCCGTGATCGACGGCGTTGCGCAGGGCGTGGAGCAGCACGACGCCGAGCGCCTGCGCGGTCTCCGGCTCGACGCTCGTCTCGTCGCCGTGGATGACGACGACGATGCTCTTGCCGAGGGCGTCGGCGATCTCCTTCGCGGTCTTCACGTGACCGTGGATCGTCGAGGTGAGCCGGTCGCGGTGCGCCTCGAGGACGCCGTCGAGGAGCTGCTTCCACGTCTCGCGCAGGCGCTGGCGTGTCTCGCCCGTCGTGCGCAGGTGCTCGAGGTAGACGGCGGTCGTCGCGACCGACAGGCGGAGGCCGGAGGACTCGTCGATGCGGTCGCGGTCCTTCACCCGGAGGTGCGGACCGACGATCGCGCGCTGATCGGACGCCTCCGGCGCTCGCCGGAGCCACTCGCTCATCACCTCCTCGATCTGCTCGAGGAACCCGCTCAGGTCGATGCCGGCGCCGGCCGTGCTCCGCTTGCGCACGAGCATGGCGATGAACTGGATCGTCATCGTCACCACGACGTCGACGTCCTCGTGCACGCGGTACCCGCGCGCGCGTGCGGCGTCGAGGAGGTCTTCGAGCCGCTGACAGAGCAGCGAGGCCTCGCTGAGACCGATGACCTTCGCGTCGCCCTTGAGCGTGTGGACGTCGCGCAGGAGCGCGCCGTCGGCGGACGCGGGCGAGTGGCCGCGGACGAGCGCGGTCCACGTCTCGTCGATCCGCTCGAGGCGGTCCATCGCGATCGTGCGGAAGCGAGACAAGAGCTCGTCGGGGACGGCGCCGCTCATCGAGCGTCGATGGTGAATGGGACAGGCCCCACCTCTCAACGGCCGGCGCGTGGAAAATTCGCCAATTACGTGGCGCTCCGTCGGTCCGTCATTCCCTTGCGACGCCGCATCGCGGCTTGTCCGGACAAACCCTGACGTCGTCTTCAGCGGACGACGGGCAGCCTCCGTCGTGGAGTCTCCGCTGGCGCGCCGGACGCGAACAGATCGCGCAGCGCGACGCGCCGTCCCGAGCCGCCGTCGATCGCGCGCTGTCGATCGGCGAGCCGCGCTTCGATCGGTCCGATGGTCCAGAGCCGATCGCTCGGCAGCTCCTCGAGGGGCGGTCCGCCCTCGTCGTTGAGCGGACAGACGTCTCGCGCCTCGAACGCGCCGCCGTCGTCGTCTTCCTCGATCCAGCGGAGCGGGAGTCCCTGCGTGCGGCACACGTACGGTCGCGACGCGTAGATCCGGCAGCGCCCCTCGCCGTCGAGGAACGCGCACGCGCCCTCGGCATGGGGGACGCCCTCGTCGAGGAGCTCCGGGTGGCGGGCGACGATCACGTCGGCCTCGATCTCGAAGACCGTGAGCCCGTCGGTGCAGCACCCGCTGCATCCCTCGCGGCAGCGCAAGCGTTCGGCGTTCGCCCGCGCGATCGGCGCGGCGAGCTCGTCGACCACCGCGTGCAGCTGCTCGACCCAGGCGATCGCCTCGCTCATCGCCCCCCGATGCTAGCCTTCCGGGCCGTGCTCCGCGTGACCGTCGTCGAGATGCCCGCGAGCTGGGGCGAGCCCGAGCAAGCGCTCCGTCTCGCCGACGCGGCGCTCGCGGCCGGACCGCCGAGCGATCTCGTGCTCCTGCCCGAGGCGTGCTTGACGGGTTACGTCTCCCCCGAGCTCGACTTCGATCTGTCGCGCTTCGCGGAGCGCGCCGACGGCCCGACCGCCCGCGCGCTGGCCGAGCTCGCCCGGCGCCGTCGAACGCACGTCGTCGGGCCGCTGGTGCTCGAAGAAGACGGCGCGCGGTTCAACGCCACGGTCGCGTTCGATCCCGACGGACGGCGGACGTTCCTCTACAAGAAGCGCCACCCGTGGATCCCGGAGCGATGGGCGACCCCGGGGCCGGATCCGCACCCGCTCGTCCGGATCGGCGGCGTGGCGGTGACCGTGGCGTGCTGCTTCGACGTACACTTCGTCGCGCACGAGGCGGGCGCGACGCTCGACGCGGCCGACCTCCTGCTCTTCCCGAGCGCGTGGGTCGAGGAAGGCGAGGACACCCGGCTCGCGCGGCTCGCGGCGATCGCGCGCGCGCACGACGTCGCCGTCGCCGCGGCCAACTGGGGCCCGGGCGTCGTCCACGTTCCCGGGCAAGGAAGCTCGGCGATCCTCGACGCGCGCGGGGAGGTCCTCGCGCGCGTGAGGAGGGGCGCGATGCGCGCCGACGCGGTCGTCAGGCGGTGAGCGTCGCGTGCGGGTTCGCGCCGAACGGCGTGCCCGGCACCTTGAGCGCCGAGGCGACCGCGGCCCAGAACTGCTGCACGCCCGGCGTCGCCGCCGCGAAGCGCGACTGCGCGTTCACGCCGAAGCTGACGCCGCGCTTGACGTACTTGCCGAACACCGCCGCCACCGTGCCGTCGCCGTGGTCGCCGCTCGGCAGGCGCACGAGCTCGCCCGAGATCGCGACGACGACGTTGCGGTCGGGCAGGTTGAGCATGCGGTTCAGGAACGTCTTGATCGGCGTCATGCGGTTCGCGCCGAAGCCGCCCTCGCCGTTGAACTTGCGGCGCGAGTAGAAGCCGTTCAGCGAGCCGCCGGTCCCGGTCTGGTGGAAGTCCCACGACGCGAGGCCGAAGTCGGTGATGTTGATCACGTTCGAGCCCGCGGCGCGGATCATGACCTCGGCGCCCGCGAGCATCGACGCCCACGAGTTCACCGCCGTCGCGTTGTTGAGCCCGTACGCGCCCGAGATCTCGGCGAACGTGACCGGCTTCGGCGGCGGCTTGCGCAGCGCGCCGACCGCCGAGTCGTACGCCTCGGTCAACGGCGTGAGGTTGCCCGGGTTGAGCTCGATCTGACGCTTCGAGATCGCCTCGCTCGTCTCGAGCGACGAGGCCGCGAGGCCGCGATCGGGCGCGTTCGGATCGCGCGCGTCCGCGCCGAGCGCCTTGATCGCGTCCCTCAGATCGCTGACGCGCTGGAGGGGCACGCCCTTGTAGGCGGGCTGCTCCTGGTACGCGGGCGGACGATCGCCGAAGTACACCGCCTTGAGGGGCGAGTCGCCGCCCATCGCGTAGGCGAGCTGGTTCAGGTAGCAGTCGTTGCCGTTCTTCAGGATCGCGCGCTCGCCGCCCGAGCGGAGGTTCTGCGGCGTCGTGTGGAGCGCGTTGCCGTGGCGCATGCCGATCGCCGCCCAGTGATCGAGCGCGAACTGCGGGAGCGTGCCGAAGGTGGCGGCGTCGGTGACGATGCCGTTGCCCACCGTCTTGATGTTCGTGCTCGTCACGCCGAAGACGTTGCCGGCGACGAACTTGTCCGCGTTGCCCGCGAACAGCGCGTTGAACCCGCCGTTGAAGAAGATGTGCACGAAGTGCGAGGGCTCGGTCGCGGCGAGCGCGTTGCCGAGCGGGCCGAGGATGCGCGTGCCGGCCGCGAGGCCGCCCGCCGCCATCGCTCCCTTGAGAAGACCTCGTCGCGAGAATTTCATGCTCATGGCGTTGGTCCTCAGAACGTCAGGAATTGGCTGGAGGAGAGGATCGAGGCGCAGACGTACGTCCACTTGCGCTTCGCATCCTGCTCCGTCTGGAGCTTGTTCGTCGCGAGGTCGACGCAGCCGGCGACCTCGTCGGGCGAGGCGCTGTGGCTCCACGCCTTCCGCATCATCGTGGAGCAGAACTCCGTGGCCGACTGGGCGGTCGGCGCGGCCGCGAGGCTCGCCTGGCCCTTCACGTACGCCGCGCATCCCTCGAACGAGATGTCGAAGATCGCGTTGAGCGAGACGCCGGAGTGAGAGGCCTCGGCGAACCAGCGCGCCGGAGGATCGTCGAACGACGCCGCCGCCGCCGCGAGGCTCGGGGGCGCCGCGCCGAGGACGCGCGTGTACTCACCGGCCATCACCGCATACGGCTTCACCCGCGCGCGGTTCACGCCGACGTTCTCGTTCACGCGCGCCGCCTCGAGCTGCGCGCCGTCGAAGCCCTTGTACGAGCGCCCCTCGGGCTTCTCGGTGCACTGGAGGGCCTCGGGCGTGACGTTGCCGTCGTCGCCTTCGCCCGCCGCGGGGTCGTCCGGACCGCCGCGCTGGCCACGGCCGGTCAGCTCGTCGGGATCCCCGTCGCACGCGGCGATGGTCATCGCGCCGATCGCGACGAAGAGGCAGGAGATGATCTTCGCGTTCATCGTCGTGCTCCTCACTTGCAGAAGCTCGCGTCCTTCGCGACGGCGGCCACGGCGGACTGGATGGTCTTGGTCGTGCCGAGCGCGTCGACGCACTTGTCGAACACCGTCGACTCGCACTGGTTCTCGGCGCGGCCGTAGAGGAACTTGAAGACGAGGCGGCACTGGTTGAAGCGCCACGCGTCGGAGTCGACGAGGGCGTTCACCATGCCCTTGTCGTCGGCGATCGACTTGCCGAGGATCTGCTGCGGCCCCTCGGTCGGCGGGGTGAACGTCATCGTATCGCCCTGACCCTTCCGCTTCGGCAGGACGCGGGCGAACTTGTCGAGCGCGTACCACGCGTCGAAGTGGCAGCTCTTGCACGGCGCGACCATGCGGCCGTTCGCGGTGCGATCGTCGCCCGGCTGGCCGACGCTCGGGACGAGATCGATGCCGGTGGTGTTCTGGATGATGCGGAACGCGCCCACGAGCATGTAGCCCTGGTCCTCGTTGCCGGCGTACTTCTTCATCCAGGCGGGCGAGCGGAAGTAGCCGAGCCCGTTCGGGTCGTCCTTCACTTCCATCGCGTTCGCCGTCGCCGTCACCGAGTACGGGCCGATGAACATCTCGGCCCACGGCTTCTTCTGCGTGACGATGTGCTTGGCGAGGTAGTAGACCGGGTCGTCGGTCGCCACCTCGCTCGGGCCGCCGTTGAACGCCGAGTTGACGTAGCGCGCCCAGCGCTCGGCGAACTCGGGCGATCCGACCATCGCGTCGACCGCGGTCTGCGGATCGGCCGACGTCATCAGCGATGCGTCGGGGCTCTTCCCCACGAGCGCGATCGAGAGACGGATGGCGCACCGCTCGTTCGCCTCCGCCTTGTTCTGCTCTCCGCCTTCGGCATGCGCGCCCCTGCCGATGCCGAGGGCCGCCGCGATGGCGACCGCCGGGAGGAGCGCGGCGAACCCGATGCGCGAGTGTCTGCGCAAACGCCGTGAGTTTCCCGAATCCATGCGAGGGAGTTACGCAACGCGCGTACCATTGCGCACCGGCGATTCATCTGCGCTGGCAGCGGAACGAGCTGCGAGAACCTGCGGGTTTACGATGGATCGCGCGCGGACCATGGACGTACGCCGTTGTCCCACATCCGCGAGCCGTCGCGAGCCGTGCGAGGGGTGGATCGTGATCGAGCGCGGGGGCGGGCCGCCCCCGGTCGCTTCGCTCAGTCGGCGTTGCCCTTCGCGCGCGAAGCGGCCATCTCGCGCGCGGCGCACGCGAGGAGGTCGTCGCGATCGAACGGCTTGCTCAGGAACGCGTCGCACCCGGCGGCGATCGTCGCCTCGATCGCGCGCCGCGAGCAGTGACCGCTCATCGCCACGATCCGGACGCGCCGGCGGCCGACGCACCCGCGGATGCGCGCGACGAGCGCGCACCCGACGCCGTCCGCGAGGTGCAGATCGGTGAGCACGACGTCGGGCGCCCGCGACGCGAGCGCTTCGCTCGTGGCCGCGAACGTCGCGACCGCGACGACCTCGTAGCGGGCATCGCGAAGGACGTCGCTGCACACTTCGCGCATGTCGTCGTCGGGCTCGACGCAGAGGACGAGCCCGGCGGTCGCCGGCCGTATGCGCGCGCAGTGATCCCCTGCCATCCCGCCCCCGGGTCTGCCCGAGAGTAACAAAGGAGGGGCGCCCGTGCCGCATCGTGAGATGTTACATCTGTGTAGCCATGCGACGGATGGTCGCACGCCGTTCGTCAAACCTCGGCGAAGAGCGCGTCGAGATCGGCGGCCGAGAGGTCCCGCGTGTTCTTGCGCAGCCCCTCGGTGAGCGCCGCGTGGGTCCCGCCGTGCTCCTCGACGTAGGCGGCCGCGCACGCCGGGTGGAGATAGCCGGCCGCCTTCGTCACCATCATCCCGCGTTCGACGTCACGCTCGATCGCGACGCGGAGCGCACCCTTGGGGATCGTCTCGCCGCATCCCTGGCAGTGCGCGCGGCCGGTGGGGGCGCGATCGGCGTAAGGGAACGGCGGCGGCTTCTTCGCCTCGGCCTCGGCGAGCAGCCGATCGATCTCCTCGCGGTTCGGGATCTCGCCTTCGTAGGTCCCGAGCGCGGAGCGCAGCTCGTCGGGATGCTTCTGCGCCGCGCATGCGAGGTGGTGCCAGCGATACGAGGTCTCGCCCGCGTCGCCGAACTGGTTGGCAGTCTCCTCGCCGAAGCGCAGCTCGCCCTTGGCGATCGGCTTCCGGCAGGTCCGGCAACCCGCGCGGCCGGACTTCGCGACCTCGATCGTGTGCGCCATGAGACCGGCTTCTACCCGAGGACCCGTCGGAAGGGCAGGGCGGAGTGACCTCGTTCACGCATCGAGGACGTCGTCGAGGACGGGCTTGAGATCGACCACCGGCGTTCCGTCGACGGCCTCGAGCGGACCGACCCGGAGCCGGCCGCCGTCGCGCGCGAGGACGCGCACGCGGTGGAGGCCGATCGGGTTCGGGCGATCGGGCGAGCGCGTGGCGAACACGCCGGTGAGCGGGTTCTTCGTCTCGCCGCGCGGGTGCACCTTCATCGTCGTGCGATCGGCCTGGTGGAGCCAGGTGAGCAGGACGAGCTCGTCGCCGACCGCGAGACCGTCGAGGCACGGCGCGATCGCGGCGTCGAGCTCGAGCCATGCGTCCGGCGCGCCCTCGCGACCTTGCCGTGGCGCTCCCTCGCGCGAGACGAGCTCGGAGCGCACGACGCCGACGGGACGGATGACGAAGCTCGTGTCCATGATCGCAGCCTCCTTGCTCGAGACGATCGAGCGGCTGCGGATCCGACACCGTTTCGGAGGAAAAGTCAGGTGCCGTGCCGCGTGAACCCGAAGAGCGTGTCGAAGCGGATGCCCACGCCGAGCGAGAGGACGCGGTTGTGCCCGGTGTAATGGCCGGCGTTCACCGCAGGGTAGGGCGTGCCGTTCACGTCGACCGACTGGCCGTGCTGCGTCCCGTTGACGGGCTGCACGGCGCCCTCCTCGACCGAGCGCGGCTGGGAGAAGATCTCGGCGTACGCGAGGCCGAGGTCGAGGCTGCCGACGGCGAAGCCGACGCCGACCGTGCCGGCGGTCTTCGCGAGCGTGTCGAAGTCGAGGCGCGTGTACGGCGCCTCGGTGGCGGACGAGTCGTGGTACGCGCCGCCGCGCAGGGTCAGCACGTTCTCGCGGACGCGGACGTTGTACGCGCCTCCGAGACGGACGCTGTACGTGTTCGAGTAGCCGTGCGGCGAGATGAAATCGATGCCGGTCAGGTTCACGCCCGGCGGCGGGTTCGTCGCCGCGAGCGCGGGGATGGTCACGTGCAGCCCCTGGTCCTGCGCGACGCCCCAGAATTCGTACGTCCCGTCGAGCTCGATGTCGGCGCGCTCGAAGTCCTGGTCCCAGAAGACGTAGCGACCGCCCGCGCGGATCTTGGTCGGCAGGCGCACGACGAACGTCACCGGCGACGGCTGGAAGCCCGCGTTCGGCGTCACGCGCGGCGCGATCGTCGTCACGTCCCCCGTCGTCTCGAGCGTCGCCGGCCCGAGGACGTTCGCGCCGAAGGAGAGCGAGCGCAGCGGGCGCGCCATCACGCCGACGCTCCCGGTCACCGCGCCGCCGGTCGACTCGATCTTCGCGAGCGCGTCGCACGGCTGGTACTCGATGTTCGCGCACTGTCCCGGACCGGTGCCGCGCGCGACCGCGTCGGCGAAGTTCGCCTGCATGACCGTGAGGCCGGCGTGCACGTAGTGGAGGGCGAGTCCGATGTCGAGCCACGGCAGCGCCCGCACGGCCGCGGCCGCCGTTCCGTAGATCACCTGCGGCTCGTTCTGCACGATGTCGTAGCGCGCGGGGTTCGGCGCGAAGCCGAGGCTCGCGGGATACACGCGGTTGCCGACCGACGAGGGGCCGAACGCGCCGAGGGCGAACGTCCAGCGCTCGAAGTAGTTGAAGTCGGTCGACGCCGCGACGATGGGCTCGAAGAACGGCGAGCTCTGATCGCTCACGCTCGGGTAGCGCGATCCTCCCCACGGCGTCGCCGGGTTGCGCGGATCGTCCGGGTACGTGCCGGCGCGCTGGAACGTGTACTCGCTGAACCAGAGGTTCGAGTTGAAGAGCAGGCGCGTGCCGCGCTGACCGGCGAAGCCGGCGACGTTGTACTGGATGGCCGTGCCGTCGTCGGCCTTCGCGGTGAACGCGCCGCCGCGTCCGAGCGCCTGGGTCCCGTTGTCGGGGATCTCGAAGCCTCCGGCCCGCGCGCGCGAGGGCGCGAGGAGCGCGAACGAGGCGATCAGGGCGACCGGTCCGAGACGAAGGCGCTGCATCGGTTCCACCACGACAAACCGGTAGCAATCCCGGTGAGGATAGTCCCGTCCGATCGTGCGTTTTTTTCGAGGCGATGGCAGCCGATCGCAGCCGCACGGCGTCACGTACAGGCCGCGCTTGCATCGAACGCTCGTTCGCGCAATCTATCCTCATGCGTATAACGCGGGCGCTCCTCGTGGCGGGCTCGATCGGTACGGCGATCGTGATCGGTTGCGGCGTCGATCCCTACGGGCCGCCGCTCGTCGGCGAGGTCGCCGAGGGCGGCGCGGGCACCGCGCCCGGCGAAGGCGGCTGCCTCACCGCCGAGCTGAAGCCGCTCGATCCCGCGACGCTCCCCTCGTGCTGCTCGTCGGGCGCGGCGCACTGCATGCCCGCGGACAACGTCGACCCGTTCCTGAAGCCGATGCTCGCCCCCTGCGCGGGCGGCTTCTGCGCGCCCGATCCGATCATCCGCGACCCGAAGTTCATCCCGCAGGAGTGCAAGTCGCTGAACGGCGCGCCCGGCGCATGCGTCAGCGTGTGCGTGCCGCAGGTGCAGCAGTACCTGAGCCTGCTCCCGCAGGACGCCTGCAAGCCCGACGAGCGCTGCGCGCCGTGCATCAACCCGCTCGACAACTCGAACACCGGCGCGTGCGACGTCGGCAAGCATGCTCCCGGCACGTGCGCGGGCGACGGCGGCCCCGGCGCGGGCGACGGCGGCGGCGCATGTCCGTACACCGGCCCGCCGCTCGTCGACCCGAGCACGTTCCCGGCGTGCTCGCCCGCGTGCGGAGGCAGCCACTGCGTCCCCGCCGCGCTCGTCCCTCCCGCGCAGCAATCGCAGCTGACGAAGTGTCCGAGCACGAACGGCGAGCCCGGCTACTGCGCGCCCGACTCGCTCGTGCAGACCGGAGGCAACGGGCTCCCGCCGACGTGCACGTCGGTCGCCGGAGCCGAGGGCCGCTGCCTCTCGACGTGCATCCCGCTCGTCGCCGAGAAGGCCAACGTGCTCCCGCGCGCCACGTGCGGGGAGAACGAGCGCTGCGCGCCGTGCTTCGATCCGACCGCGGCCGATCCCACGGCGCCCACCGGCGCGTGCAGCATCGCGTGCGACAAACCGAAGGCGCCGCCCACGGTGCTGAAGTGTCCGTACGACGGTCAGAAGCTCGTCGATCCGAACGTGTTCCCCGAGTGCGCGCCCGCATGCGGCGGGGCGCATTGCGTACCCGCCGCGCTCGTCCCCGTCGGACAGCAGTCGCAGCTCGCGGCGTGCCCCGGCGGCTTCTGCACCCCGGACACGCTCGCCGAGAGCGGCGGTCAGGCGGTGCCGCCGTCGTGCACCTCCGTCGGCGGCGCCGAGGGCCGCTGCCTCTCGACGTGTCTGCCGCTCGTCGCGTCGAAGGCCGCGCTCCTCCCGCGCGACTCCTGCGGCGACAACGAGCGCTGCGTCCCCTGCTTCGACCCGACGGGCACCGATCCGACGGCGCCGACCGGCGCGTGCTCGATCGCGTGCGACAAGCCCAAGCAGCCGCCGCTCGTCCTCGCGTGCCCGTACACCGGCGCGCCGCTGATCGATCCGAACGTGTTCGGTCCGTGCGGTCCCGCCTGCAACGGCGCGCACTGCGTGCCCGCCGATCTCGTGCCCGCGTCGCAGCGCTCGCAGCTCGCCGCGTGCCCGGGCGGTTACTGCACGCCCGACGCGATCTCGCAGACGGCGAACCGCTACGTGCCGCCGACCTGCCAGCCGTTCGACGATCCGGCGTCCGAAGGGCGCTGCCAGTCGAAGTGCCTGCCGGCCGTCGCCTCGCAGGCGAGCCAGCTCCACCAGGCGACGTGCGGCGCCGACGAGCTCTGCGCGCCGTGCAGCGATCCGTTCAAGGGCACGTCGACCGGGGCGTGCTCGCTCGCGTGCGACGCGCCGAAGAAGCCGGCGTTCACGTTCCCCCTGTGCTGCAGCTACCAGGGCAAGACCCAGGGCACCTGCATCCCGCGGAGCGACGTGCCCGCGGGGCAGCAGGGCAGCCTGAAGCAAGAGGCGTGTCCGGCGAACGAAGCGGACTACCTCTGCGTGCCGAACGAGTACCTCCCGAACGCGACCGAGCCGGTGCAGACGTGCAACGACCTCCTCCTCGGTCCCGGCGCATGCGTCAGCAAGTGCGTGAACAACCCGGTCGGGGTCATCCTCAGCCAGGGGACGTGCTCGTCGAACCACGTCTGCGTTCCATGCTCGCTCGCGCCGGCGGGGACGCCCGGCTGTCCGTGACGTCCGCGTGCCTCAGGGCTGGACCTCCGCCGTGCCGGCGATCGCGCGCTCGCGCTCGAGCTCCGCTTCGCTCGGTGGCTGCGCCGCGGCGTGGCTCGTGCGGCCGGAGACGAGGCCCCAGGCCGCGACGCCGGCCATGAGCAGGTACATGAGGAACCCGTAGACGCACGCCGGATAGGCCCCCGCCGCACCCGGGGAAGGGCACGCCGCCTCGGAGGAGCCGAACAGCTCGCCGAAGGACAGCACGCCCGAGAACGCGACCCCGAAGAGGCTGACTCCGAGGATGATCTGCAGCGCCCGCTTCATCGCCATGACGGGCGCCGGGGGAGCAACGCACGTTCCACCGGATGCGCAAGGCGTTCGCTAGCGGCGGAAGACCTGGGCGAGGAAGTCGAGCACGGCGCGCCCGTTCGGCGACTTCGCCTTCTCCGGGACGCAGAGCGCGTGGATCGGCGGGCCTTCGGCCGCGTGACCCGCGAGGAGCTCGACGAGGCGGCCCTCGCGGAGGTCGCCGGCGATCATGAAGTCGAGCACCTGACACACGCCCATCCCCGAGCGCGCCGCCTGCACGAGGAAGTCTCCGTGGTCGACGAGGAGGCTGCCCCGGACGTGCACGAGCTCCGCGGCGCCGTCGTCGCCACGGAACGTCCAGTCGCGCGGCTTGCCGTTCGGCGCGAGGAAGCGCAGGCAGTCGTGCGCCGCGAGGTCCCGCGGGCTAGCCGGAGCGGGGCGGCGCGCGAGGTAGCTCGGAGCGGCCACCGTCACCCAGCGCGTGCGCCGGAGCAACCGGCGCACGAGGCTCGCGGCTCCGAGGTCGCCGATGCGCACCGCGACGTCGATGCCCTCGTCCACCATGCGCGAGACGCGATCGGTCAGCTGGAGGCGGAACGTGAGCTTCGGATAGCGCGCCGCGGGCTCGCTCAGCGCCGGCGCGACGAGCGGAGCGACGATGAACGGCAGCGTGACGACGACCTCGCCGTGCGGCGCACGTCGCGCGCGCGAGACGACGTCGCGGGCGCCGCGGATCCCGGCGATGACGTCGCGGCAACGATCGAGGAACACCTCGCCCTCGGCCGTGAGCGCGACGTGACGCGACGACCGCGTGAGCAGGCGGACGCCCAGGTCCTCCTCCAGCTTCGCCACCGCCTTGCTCACCGCGGCCGGCGACACGCCGAGGAGCGCCGCGGCCCGGCGGAAGCTCCGCTCCTCGGCGGTGTGCACGAAGGGTACGACGCCCGCGAAGAGCTCGGTCAGCTGCGCCATCGTCAACCAGAGGTTGACACCAGGGTGACACGCGACGCGTTGCTCGCGCAACGGCCGACGCCTACGTTCGGGTTCCATCGAAGGAGGCGACACGATGAAGATCGGAGTTCTCGGCACCGGGGCGGTCGGCGGCACGATCGCGAGCAAGCTGATCGCGCTCGGGCACGAGGTGAAGATGGGCTCGCGCACGGCGAACAACGAGAAGGCGGTCGCCTGGGCGAAGGAGGCCGGTGCGCGCGCCTCGGCCGGGACCTACGAGGACGCCGCCGCGTTCGGCGAGGTGCTCTTCAACTGCACGTCGGGCGCGGGCTCGCTCGCGGCGCTCGAGGCCGCGGGCGCGGCGAACCTCCGGGGCAAGATCCTGCTCGACGTGTCGAACCCGCTCGACTTCGGCAAGGGCATGCCGCCGACGCTCTTCGTCTCGAACGACGATTCGCTCGGCGAGCGGATCCAGCGCGCGTTCCCCGAGCTCAAGGTGGTCAAGACGCTGAACACCGTCAACTGCGAGATCATGGTCGACCCCGCACGGCTCGGCGCCGACACGGACGTGTTCGTCAGCGGCAACGACGAGGAGGCGAAGGCGCGGGTGAGCGAGATCCTCCGCGGCTGGTTCGGCTGGAAGAGCGTCATCGACCTCGGCGACATCACGACCGCGCGCGGTACGGAGGCCTACCTGCCGCTGTGGATCCGGCTCTGGGGCGCGCTCGGTACGGCGAATTTCAACGTCCGCGTCGTCCGCTGACGCACGGCGTCGCGGTCGTTCGCGAGCCGAGGAAAAAAGATCGTCGGCCGTGTCGATCTCGTCCTATCCCGGTTGTCGTCCATCCGAGACCGACGACGGGCGCCGAGGGCGCCGCCGCGAAAGGGACGAGCGATGAAGGTGATGGTGATCGTGCGGGCGACGAAGAACAGCGAGGCGGGCGTGATGCCGAGCGAGGAGCTCCTCACCGCGATGGGCAAGTACAACGAGGAGCTGGTCAAGGCCGGGATCATCGTCGCGGGTGAGGGCCTGCATCCGAGCGCCAAGGGCAAGCGCGTCGTGTTCGCCGGGAGCACGCCCACCGTCGTCGACGGTCCCTTCCCGGAGACGAAGGAGCTCATCGCCGGGTTCTGGCTCTGGCAGGTGCGCTCGATGGATGAGGCGGTCGAGTGGGCGCGTCGCTGCCCCGCGCCGATGCCGGGCGAGGAGGGCGTGCTCGAGATCCGTCCCGTCTTCGAGCCGGACGACTTCGGCCCCGCGCTCACCCCGGAGCTGCGCGCACAGGAGGAGCGTCTCCGCGCGGAGAGCGAGGCTCGGAGGTCGTAGACCCACGACCGCGACCGAGGGCGGCGGCGATCATCGCGCGGTCGGCGTGAACCGATCGAGGTCGTGGATGCCCAGCGATCGCTCGATCGCCGCGACCTGCTCGACGACGCCCTCGAAGCCCTCCTTGCCGAACAGCTCGTGCTCCTTGTCCTCGAATCGCTCTCCGAGCGCGTCGAGCTCCTTCGCCGGGACGACGCTCCGCAGGGCGGGGAAGAGCACGGTGTCCTCGCGCGCCTCGTGCGGCCGGTACATGCGCACGAAGAGCTCGATCGCCTGCGCGAGCTTCGGACGCGCCGCCGGATCCTTCAGGCTCGCGACGTTCGCGAGCCGTCGGATGTCGTCGGTGAGCGCGCGTCCGGCCTGGTGCTGTCGCCGCAGCGTGGCGACGAGCTCGACGAGCCTGTTCGCCTTCTCGAAGCGGGGGAACAGGAAGTCCTCTTCGAGCTTCTCGTGGTACTGCTCGATGAAGCGGTGCACGATCTCCGCGCTCCGGGCGATCGCGTCGGCGGTGGTCTCGGCCTGGGGCGCGGACAGGCGCCGGACGCCCTCCTCGTAGACGAGCAGGACGCGGTCGAGGACGCCGTGCTCGCGCATCAGGTCCTCGGCGGGGGAGATCTCCTCCTCTTCTTCCTTCTTCGGCACGTCCTTCTTCGGCACGTGCTCGCCGGAGGTGGGCGTGGTCGTTCTCGCTTCGGGGCCCTTCGCGCAGCCCGTGACGAGCAAGCCGGTGCCGAGCACGAATCTCCGACGGTCGATCATGGTCGCCGGACATGATCGATCCCCGCGCCCTCCCCGCAAAGCGGCGTCTCGCGGCACGCGCGATTGCATGAACGCGCCAAGGCGTTGCGACTTCCCGCCAACCTCGAAGCGGCGAGCGCGCTCCTCCGTCCACCGTTGGTAACGTCGGACCCGTGCGCCGTCTGCGCACCGAAACCGGAGGATGCCGCGTGAAACATGCCCTCTTCGCCCTCGCGCTCGGCGCAGCGCTCGTCTCGTTCGCACCCCGCGCACACGCCGACACCTGCGGCGCCGACGGTGAGCGTGCGTGCCGCGTCGACGAGAAGTTTCCGAGCTGCAACGTCAACCTCGTCGAGGGCGGCGGCCGGTGCATCCGGCCGGCGTGCGGGGCGGAGGGCCAGCGCGCCTGCACCGTCGTCGAGCGGGTGAAGCTCGATCCGGTGCTGAAGACGCCGGTGCCCTCGCCGTGCGACCTCGACCTCAAGCACGACATGCTCAAGAACGTCTGTTTCCATCCGTCCTGCGGACGCGAAGGGCAGCGGGCGTGCACGGTGGTCGAGCGCATCCCGAGCTGCGACGTCAACCTGGTCGAGTCCGCGGGACAGTGCGTGCATCCTCCGCTCTGCGGCCGTCTCGGTCAGGCCGCATGCACGGTGACCGTGCGCATCCCTTCGTGCGACG
>JBDHVD010000002.1:0-67357 GCA_039809525.1 Labilithrix sp.
CCGGCATCCATGTCGCTCATCGCGTCGTGCGGGTTCGCGGACATCTCCTTCGAGTAGTCCGAGTACGCGCCCGCCTTCTTGCAGCGGAGCCGGTACGTGTACGTCACGTCGTCCCGCGCGTCGTTGTCCATCTTGTTGTCGACCGCGCCCGGCACCGAGAAGACGACGGCGTAGGCCGCCTTGTCCGACTTGCGCTCGCCTTCGACCGCATCGCAGTCGGCCGTCGTGTTCTTCCAGTTCACGTGCAGGGCTCCCGCCATCGGCATGAGCTCGGTGATCTCGGGCGCCTGCGGCCCGCCCGACGTCGTCGAGGTCGAGCTGTCCGAGCAGGCGGCGACGGCGGCGACCGCGAAGAGACCGATGGCGAATGCATGACTGCGCATGACTTCGATTGTAGCAGCCCCGCCGTGACGACGATCCTCAGTAGCCGGGATCGAGCGGATCGACGGGCGGCCTGAGCGCGGCCGGACGCGCGGTGGGATCGATCGGCGTCGGCATCCGCTCGACGACGGCGGGCGCGGGCAGCGGACCCTGCGGCGGCGCGCGATCGAGGAGCGGCAGCGCGGGCGCCGCGAGACCGGCGAGCGCCGCGAGCACGAACCCACCGATCGCGATGCGACGGTCCTTCTTGCTCTTCTTCTCCGTCCGGCGCGCCGGCGGGAGCGCGACGGTGCTCGCGGTGCGCAGCTCCGACGGCGGGAGGCTGACCGCGCTCGCGTCCTCCTCGAGGAGGCGCCGCACGCGCGCGTGATCGTCGGGCAGCTCGCGGCGGAGGAGTGCACCGAGCTCGGACAGCGAGCCGCTCGGCTCCTCGGCGTCCAGCCACGCGAGCAACGCCTCGCGCATCGCCCATGCCGAAGGAAAGCGGCGCGCGCGATCGGGCTGCGTCGCCTTCGAGCAGATCTCCCGGAGCGCGCGCGGCGTCCGGCGGAGCGCGTGCGCCGGGAACGGCGGCACCTCCGCCGCGATGAGCCGGCGGACGATCGCGAGGTCATCGAGCTCGGCGGGCCAGAGCTTCTCGCCCACCAGGACCTCGCGGAGGAGCAGACCGACGGCGAACACGTCGGCGCGTCCGTCGATCGCCTCGGGCGCCACGTGATCGGGCGACATGTACTGCACCGATCCCTTCACCACGCCCTGCCGCGTCACGTGCTTGCCGTCGCGCGCCTTCGCCACTCCGAAGTCGAGGAGCTTCACGCTGCCGTCGAAGCCGACGAAGACGTTCTCCGGGCTCACGTCGCGATGCACGACCCCGCGCTGGTGCGCATGATCGAGCGCGGCGAGCACGTCGCAGAGGACGCGCACCGCGAGCGTCACGGGGAGACGCGCGCCGAGCATCTTGCGCAGCCTGCCGAACGAGCATCCCTCGAGCAGCTCGAGCGCCATGAACCAGCGCGCGCCGTCGCACGCCACCTCGTGGACGCGGACGATGCTCGGATGCGAGAGGCGCGCGCCGAGCCGCGCCTCCTCGACGAACATCCGCCGGTGCTCCGGATCGCCCGCGAGCTCGGGCCGGAGCTCCTTCAGCGCGACGAGGCCGCCGTTGCCATCCATCGCCAGGTGGATGATCCCCATGCCGCCGCGTCCGAGCTCCGCCACCAGGCGGTACTTGCCGAGATTCATGTCCTCGCACGAGAGAACGCCCGGTCGCCGAAGATGCATCCCCGCGCAAACGGTGCGCCCTTTTCCCGCGCGAATCGCGCGCGTGGCGCGCTCCGTGCGTGGCACGTCCGGTGCTCGTGTGCCGGCATGAGGCACCCCCTCGTCGTCGACTGCATGACCGCGCCCGCGGTCACCGAGCGCCCGGACGCCCCCGTCCAGGCGCTCGTCGCCGTCCTCCGCCTCCGCGCGATCTCGGCGGTGCCCATCGTCGATCGCGACGAGCTCGTCGGGATCGTCTCGACCACCGACCTGATCCGCGCCCCCGCGAACGCGCGCGCGAAGGACGTCATGTCGTCGCCGGTCGTCAGCGTCTCGGCGCGCGATCCCCTCGACGTCGCGGCGCGCCGGATGGTGGCCGGGCGCGTCCACCGCGTCGTCGCCCTGGACGGCGGGCGCGTCGCGGGCGTGCTCTCCGCGCGGGACGTCCTCGCGGCGGTGAAGGCGCGCCGCCTCGACGTGCCGATCGCGCGCGTGATGTCGGCGCCGGTCGTGTCCGTCGACGTCGGCGCAGCGATCGACGACGCCGTCGAGCGCCTCGCGGCCGCGAACGTCCATGGCATCGTGGTCACCGACGGAGGAGCGCCCGTCGGCGTGTTCACCCACGCCGAGGCGCTCGCCGCGCGGAAGCTCCCCGCCGATCTCCGGCGCGGCCCCGTCGAGGAGGTCATGAGCTACGAGACCATCTGCCTCGACGCGGCGACGCCGATCTACCGTGCGGCCGCGTACGTCGTGTCGATGAACGTACGCCGCGTGCTCGTCGTCGAGCACCGTCGTCTCGCGGGCATCGTCAGCTGCATCGATCTCGTCGACGTCCTCGCGCGGGCTCCCGACGCATGATCTGGCTCTACGCGCTCGGCTACTTCCTCTGCTACGCGCCCTACAGCGCCCTCACGAAGGTCGTCTCCAAGGACGTCGCCGGCTCGGAGCTCCTGCCGATCACGACGCTCGCCTCGCTCGCGGCGATGATCACGTTCCTCACCGCCGCCGGCTGGTGGCGGCACGCCGGACATCGCCGCATCCTCGGCCGGCAGGTGCCGGTGCCCGGCGTCTGGACGGCCCTCTCGGGACTGGCGACCGCCGCGATCATCGCGACCACCACGCTCGCCTACACGTTCGACGGCGTCTCGATCGTCCTCATGATGCTGCTCATGCGCGGCGGCGTCCTCGTCCTCGCGCCGGTGGTCGACGCCGCGAGCAAGCGCAGCGTCAGGCCGTCCGCGTGGATCGCGCTCGCGCTCAGCCTGGCGGCGCTGCTCGTGGCGGGCCTCGGCGGGACCAGCCGCGCGCTCACCCTCGTCGCGGTGGTCGACGTCGCCGTCTACCTGGCCGGCTACTTCGTGCGGCTCCGCTTCATGAGCCGGCTGGCGAAGAGCGACGACCGCTCGGCGTCGATCCGCTACTTCGTGGAGGAGCAGATGGTCGCCACGCCCGCGATCGTCGCGTTCCTCCTCCTCCTCGCGCTCGTCGGTCACGGCGAGACCATGCTCGCGGTGCGCCGCGGCTTCACCGACGTGTGGTCGAGCGACGCGCTCGTGCCCGGCATCGTCATCGGGCTCCTCTCGCAGGGCACCGGCGTGTTCGGGGCGCTGATCCTGCTCGACGGCCGCGAGAACGCGTTCTGCGTCCCGGTGAACCGCGCCTCGAGCGTGCTCGCCGGCGTGCTCGCCACGACCGTCCTCGCCGCGCTCGACTTCGGGCGCGCCGCGCCGCACGGCGAGCTGGCCGGCGCCGGGCTCGTCCTCGGCGCGATCGTCGCGCTCGCGCTCCCGTCGCTCACGAACCGGAAGAAGGGGCTGCCATGTCTCACGCGCAAGAGCTCCGCGTCTCGCACCTGATGACGCGGGCGGTATTCACGCTCGGCCCTTCGCAGAGCCTGCCGCTCGCGGAGTCACTGATGGAGATGCGCCACGTGCGGCACGTCCCCGTGGTCGACGACGGCGGCGCGCTCGTGGGCCTCGTCACCCATCGCGATCTGTTGCGCGCGAAGATCAGCACGCTCGCGCCGCTCACCGAGGACGAGCGCTCGACGCTGCAGCTCGCCGTCCCCGTCTCGCGCGTGATGCAGACCAGCGTGTGGACGATCGGCTCCGGCGCCCTCGCCCTCTCGGCGGCGAAGATCATGCGCGACCATCGCATCGGCTGCCTCCCGGTGGTCGACGACGGACGGCTGGTCGGCATCCTCACCGAGGCCGATCTCCTCGGCCTCGTCACCGCATCGCTCGAGCCGGCGCCCCCTCGGCCGAGGGCGTGGACCGTCGAGCGCGCGATGACGCACGCGCCGGTCACCATCGGGCCCGAGGCGACGATCGCCGACGCGCGGGCGACGATGAGCCGCGCCGGCGTGCGCCACCTGCCGATCGTGGAGGGCACGCGGCCGGTCTCGATGGTCTCGGACCGCGACCTCCGCGTCGCCGAGATGATCTTCCGCGACACCGATCACGCGCTCGCGATGCGCGCGGTGCGCCTCGTCGCGAACGATCCCGTCCGCCGGGTGCCGGCGACGGCGCCGCTCGACGTCGTGCTCCTCGAGATGTTCAGCGAGCGCCTCGACGCGGTGCTCGTCGTCGACGGCGAGCGCCTCGTCGGCGTCCTCGCGGCGAGCGATGCGTGCCGCATCCTCGGCGAGCAACTGCGAATGGGGTAGAGTCGCGCCGTGGCCCTCACGGCGACCGTCCACGTCTTCGAGATCGCGCTCTCCGACGTCGATCGCAGCGTCTACGAGACGCTCGAGCTGCGCGTCGCGCAGCACCCCTCGGAGACGCTGCGCTTCCTCGTGACGCGCACGCTCGCCTATTGCCTCTCGTACGAGGAGGGCATCGCGTTCAGCAAGGGTGGCATCTCCTCCACCGACGAGCCGCCGATCGCGGTGCGCGATCCGACCGGCATCCTCCTCGCGTGGATCGACGTGGGCGTGCCCTCCGCCGAGCGCCTGCACAAGGCGTCGAAGGCCGCCCGGCGCGTCGCGGTGTTCACCACGGAGCTCGCGCAGCTCCGCCGCGAGGCATCGGGCAAGAAGATCCATGCGAGCGACGACGTCGACGTCTGGCCGCTCGACCCCTCGTTCGTCGAGGCGATCGTCGCGAAGACGGAGCGCAAGACGAAGCTCGAGCTCACGCGGAACGAAGGACAGCTTTACGCGACCATCGGGGGAACTACGCTGGAGGCGCCGCTCGCGCGCGCCTCGCTCTCCGCTCCATGATCACCATCCAAGACCTCGCCAAGTCCTACGGCGCCCGCACGCTCTTCGAGGACGTCACCCTCAAGCTGGTGGCCGGCTCGCGCTACGGCCTCGTCGGCGCCAACGGCTCGGGCAAGACGACGTTCCTCGAGATCGTCGCCGGCGACGAGCCCGCCTCCGACGGCACGGTGTCGATCCCCAAGGACGCGCGGCTCGGCGTGCTCCGGCAGGACCGCTTCATGAACGACGAGGACCTGATCCTCGACGTCGCCATGGCCGGCGACGAGGTGGTGACGAAGGCGCTCGCCGAGCAGAAGACGTGCACCGATCCGGCGCGCATCGTCGAGCTCGAGGACCGCATCGCCGCCCACGACGGCTACACGCTCGAGGCGCGCGCGAGCGCGGTCCTCGAAGGCCTCGGCATCCCCATCGCCTCGCACCGCATGCCGCTCGCGACGCTCTCCGGCGGCTTCAAGCTCCGCGTGCTCCTCGCGCAGGTGCTCCTCGGCGGGCCGGACGTGCTCTTGCTCGACGAGCCGACCAACCACCTCGACATCCTCTCGATCCGCTGGCTCGAGAAGTTCCTCGCCGCCTATCGCGGCTGCGCGGTCGTCATCTCCCACGACCAGCGCTTCCTCGACAACGTCGCGACGCACATCCTCGACGTCGACTACGGCACCATCACCCTCTACCCCGGCAACTACTCGTCGTTCGTCCGCGACAAGGCCGCCATCCGCGAGCGCAAGGAGGCCGAGATCGCGCGCGCCGAGGCGACCATCGCGGAGAAGAAGGCGTGGGTCGAGCGCTTCGGCGCGAAGGCCACCAAGGCGCGCCAGGCGCAGAGCCGCCTCAAGCAGATCGAGAAGATCGAGGTCGAGGAGCTCGAGTCCTCGTCCCGCCGCGCGCCGCACTTCGCGTTCATGCCGGAGCGCAAGAGCGGGCGCGACGTGCTGACCGTCGAGCACGTGTCGAAGGCCTACGGCGACAAGCGCGTGCTCGTCGACGTCTCGCTCACCGTGCGCCGCGGCGAGCGCGTCGCGGTCATCGGACCGAACGGCCTCGGCAAGTCGACGCTGCTCAAGATCGCCACCGGCAACCTCGAGGCCGACGCCGGAACGGTGAAGTGGGGCCACGAGACCCGCGTCGGCTACTTCGCCCAGGACCACCACGACACGCTCGTCGATCCGGACGCGACCCCGCTCGACGTCGTGTGGAAGGCGGTCCCGATGGCCGAGACCGCGTTCGTGCGCGGGCAGCTCGGGCGCGTGCTCTTCTCCGGCGACGACGTGAACAAGAAGGTGGGCGCGCTCTCCGGAGGCGAGGCGGCGCGCCTCGTCTTCTGTCGCATCATGGTCGAGAAGCCGAACGTGCTCGTGCTCGACGAGCCGACGAACCACCTCGATCTCGAGGCCATCGAGGCGCTCGTCGAGGCGCTGAAGGCGTTCGAGGAGGGGACGCTGATCTTCGTCAGCCACGATCGCGCGTTCGTCTCCGCGCTCGCGACGCGCATCCTCGAGGTGACGCCGCAGGGCTTCCGCGACTTCCCCGGCAGCTACGACGAGTACCTCGAGCGCTGCGGCGACGATCACCTCGACGCCGAGACGGTGGTCCTCCGGGCGAAGAAGGAGAAGGCGCCGGCCCAGACCGCCGCGGCGACGGAGGCGACGCTCTCGTGGGAGGAGCAGAAGAAGCGCGCCAACCGTCTCAAGGCATTGCCCGGCCGGCGGGACGAGGTCATGGCGGCGATCGAGGCGGCCGAGGCGCGCAAGGCCCACATCCACGCGAGGTGGTGCGAGCCCGGCTACTACGAGAAGACGCCCCCCGCGGAGATCGCGAAGATCGAAGAAGAGGAGAAGGCGCTCGGCCCGAAGATCGACGCGCTGATGGCCGAGTGGGAGGCGATCGAGGCGGAGCTCGCCGCGCTCAGCGCTTCCTGATCGTGTCGTAGCGATAGAGGAGGCGCCCGGTCTTCGTGTCGAGCCCGATCATGTAGCGCGCGGCCCGCGAGACGACGATCGCCTTGCCTTCCGTCGAGCACGGCGACGATCTGCGGCAAGAGGAACGTCCGGCCGCCGACGGCGGAGCCCTCGCGCAGGAGCTGCCGCCGGTCGCCGTCCGAGAACGACCAGCCCTCGCCGGTGAAGGAAGCCGTGCTCCCCGTCCCGTCCGAGCCACCGAGGATCACGAGCCGATCGATCGCCGGCCTCTGCGTCCGCTTCGGCTCGAGCGTCCTCGCGTCGATCGCCACCTCGTAGCCGTCCTTATGCTGAGCCGGTACGCGTTCCAGTCCGACGTCTCGTCGCGGTGCTCGACGCTCTCGACGAGGAGCATGCGCGCGCCGCCGTCGGCCGTACGCACGACCGTTCGCGCGCTCGATGACCGCGGGGCCGTCCTCGTCCGCGCTCTTCCGGCTGCGCGCGCCGCCGATCGCCAAGGCGCTCACGATCGCGACCGTCGCTCCGCCCAAGCCGAGCAGGACCGCGTGCTCGCGGAGCCAGCGCTGGACGCGCCCCATCCGGCGTCAGCGCCCGCTGCGGAAGAACGTGGCCGGGATCGACGCCTCGATCTGCTGGCGCGAGAGCACGCCGCGCTCGTCGACCGAGTAGTCGTCGCTCTCGATCTTGAACGTCCGCGTCCCGGTCACGTCGGCGCGGCCGTACATGCGGAACGGCACGGTGGGCGACGTGTACGCTTCGCGCACGAGCGTCATCGCGAGGTCCACCGGGACGTTCACCGGGACGCGCACCGCGGTCGTCTGATCGGCGCCGAGCCAGACGCCCTCGCCGCCGGGACGGAAATCGATCGGCAGCGTGTAGCGCTCCATGAACACGACCGTGCCGCGCATCGCCCGGATGGCGACGTCGTAACCGTTCGGGTTGTACACGTCGACCACGACGGTCATGAGGACGCCGACCTGCGGGGGGAACCCGAGCTGCATCCCGGTGACCTCGGCATGACGCATGGTCATCGTGGGCTTCTTCGGGCAGCCCGTGACGAGGCCGACGAGGAGCGCAGCGAAGACGAGGAGGCGGACGCGAGACGGCACGGTCGGGCCCGACATCCTAGCCCGTGCACCCCGGATCTTGACCGTCCATTATAACGGACATACGTTCACCATCATGAACGCGGCAACGCTCCTCTCGCCCGACGGGACGGTCTCCACCGAGTGGCTGGCCGCCCGCCTCGAGGCGCCGTGGCTGCGGATCGTCGACGTCCGCGTGGGCCCGTTCGTGCGCGGGCGCGTCCCCGGATCGACGCTCCTCGACGTCGGCAAGCGGCTCCTGCATCGGGACGGCTCCGTCGTCTCGGCGCCGGAGCTGGCGATGGCGATGAGCGAGATCGGCGTGGGCGACGCCCATACGGTCGTGCTCGTCGACGGCGACGCTCCGCTCGACGCGACGATCGCGGCCAAGGCCCTCCGCCGCTACGGCCACCAGGGCACGCACGTCCTCGCGGGCGGGTTCCCGCGCTGGGCGCGCGAGCGGCGCCCCGTGGTGACCGAGCTCGCCAGGCATCCGTTCGCGAGCTTCACCGCGAGGACGCCGTCGTGAGCAACGTGCGGGTGCTCGTCGTGGGCGGCATCGATCGCCTGCATCCGTTCTACCGCGACGCGCCACGAGGCATCGACGTCGACGTGGCAAAGGGCGACTCGCCTTCGCTCGAGGCGCGCGCCGAGTCCGCCGACGCCGTCGTGCTCGTGACCGGCTTCGTCTCGCACGCGGCGGCCGACAAGATCCGCGGCGTCGTCCGCCGGCGTGGCATCCCGCTCGCGTCCGCGACCGGCGGAGGCGTCTCGCGCGTCCGCGCCTCGATCGCCGAGGCCTTCGCGCTCGCGCGCTCCGCCTGATCGCAGGACGCGCCTCAGGCGAGGTACGACGCGATCTCGTCGAGGTCCACCGAGGGCAGGAACTTCGGGCTCTCGTAGAGCGCCTTGAGCTTCGCGAGCGATCGCGGCTTCAGCTCGTCGGCGTCGATCGCCGTCCCGCCTCCCGCCTTCCACGCTCCCTGCCAGAGCGACGCGAGCACCTGCGCGCCGTCCCACATGACCGCGACGGTGTCCTCGCCGAGCTCGTTCCAGAGCGCATCGTAGACGGCGACGGTCTTCGTCCCACCCGCGGCGAGGAACGTCTCGACGACCTTGCGCGGTGGGATCCGCTTGGCCGATCGCGCCATCAGCCGGACCGTCTCCATGCCCGCGTCGTGACCGGTCTTCACCGTGACGACCTTCGCCTTGCCTTGCGAACGCCGCGTGAGCCCGTCGACGATCTCGGCGGCATACCGGTCGATCATCGCCGTCTCGTAGGCGCTGTGCACGCCGGCGCCGAGGTGCGTCTTCTCGTGCGTCGTCGTCCCGTCGCGATGCTTCTTGCTGACGGTGATCACCTGGTCGGCGTAGCCGTCGGCGTACATCGACCCGTGCAAGGGCTGACACGCATCTCCGACGTAGTGCGAGAGGATGCCGGCCGCGCAGACGAAGCGATCGACGCGTCCCTTCTCCACCGCGTCGACCATCTCGTCGAAGATCTGCCAGACGCGGAAGGGCAGGAGGCCGCGCTCCTTGGACTTGGTGTGCCCCTGCTCGTCGTAGAACGCACGCCAGAAGTCGACGTCGAGCTTCGTCGGGTCCGCGACGCAGAGCTCGAGCAACGTCTTGCCGTCGCTCTCGCGCGGCTGATCGATGTCCGCGTAGTGGGTCGGATGCTCGGGGCCCGTCGTTCGCCCCGCCCCGGCCGGGCGGTCGCGACCGCCCGCGACCTGATACGGCGTCCGCTTCCACACGATGTCCGGGACGTCCGCGAGCGGCACGAACTCGTCCTCCTTGGCGCGCTTCATCGCCTCGCGGATGTTCTTCGGGTCCAGCCCCTCCTCGACGAAGCTGATGCGGTCCTTGTTCGCCGTCATCAGCTTGCCGACCTTGTCGGCGCCGAGCGCGTTGCACGCGAACGTCCCGATCGAATAGTGACCGACCTGTCCCCAGTAGGGACGCGCGCCCGTCGATCCGGTCCGCACGAGCTCCACGTCGAGCTGACGGCAGATGCTCGCCAGGCTCGTCGCGAGCGTGAAGTGCAGCGCGGGCGACACACCGGCTTCCTGCAAGGCCTGGGCGCCCCACTCCACCGCGATCGGCTCGGGGGCGCGGCGTTCGCTCCGTTGCGACCGCGGCGCGGGAGGATGTGCCACACGGTGCCTGAATCGCCGGGCTGCGTCTGGTGCTCGAAGCTCGTCGGCGCGATCAGGAAGTCGGTGACGTAGTCGAACCCGCCGACCGACTTGTACCGATAGAAGAGCGCCTTGATCTTCCCCCGAAGCGGCCCCGACGCGGCGCCGTGGCCGACGACGTCGGCGTTGATCAGGTCGAGCCGCAGGTTCGCCTCGTGGAGATCCGCGAGCTCGCCGACGGCACCGATGCCGTAGACCCGCGACGTCCAGGAGGTGAGGTCCTCGATCTCGACGAGACCGACGTCGAGGTTCACGAACGTCCGACGTCCCGGGAAGTCGGGGTAGGCCTCGGAGAACGGCACGCGCGTCGCCTGCTTCTCGCTCGCGCGGCCGATGCGGACGCGTTGACCGCCGACGTAGGAATAGATCTCCTCTCCGGCGGCGCCGGACACGTGACGGTTCGTGAGCGCGTACGTCGTGTGTCCGTCGGTGACGAGACAGCCGATGCTCGCGCGTCGTTCGCGGCCCTGGGCGGAGACGGCGATGGGGTATCCCGGGCCGATGCGCGCCGTCGGCCAGTGCCACGTCGGGATCTCGGTGGCCTCGGCGGCGGTCTTCTCCACCTTCACGACGCAGACCGGAACTTTTCGCCCGTCGGGCATGTAGAGCGTCTTCGGCAGCATCTCCCGGGGGTGATGCGCATGCGGATCTCCGCCGACGAAATCCGAGTCGTCGATCCAATCCGCGACGAGCACGAGCACGCACGGCCACGAGTAGTCGCGCACCTCGGAGTTCGCGAACGTGCGCGGCGGCTTCTTGTGCCGCTTGCCCGATGCGACCATCTGCGCGCGCGCCGTGCGCTTGCGGCTCGGCCAGGGATCGGTCTTGCGAATCAGGTAGAGGCCGATCGCCGTTCCGACGACGTTGTTCCGGTTGATCAGGTGCCAGTGATAGAGATCGCGCGCCTCGAGAAGATCCTGCAGCGAAAGACTCTCGAAGTCCCGCTGCGTGCCGACGGCAACGTTCATACGCCCCTCCTTGTCGTCGCGGCGCCCGCCGCGCTTCGAGTGGAACGCAAAAAGTCGCAGCGCGGAATACGCCCCAGGGCGTAGGTCCGCCGTCTCGCGCGCGGCCGGATCTGCGGTCGCCGGCAGGTCCGTTGACCGGTCGGCGGCGGTGGTGCGCCACCGATCCAGGCGCGCGTGCGCGCGGGTGACGGGACGCGCGACGACGACGGAGTTTTCCAGCCACGCATCGATCCCGGGCGCCGATCGCGCTCGAAATCGCGCCGCCGCGGCGATCGCGTCGCGGGACAGGCTCTTGCATGAGGGGCGGTCGTGGAACGCGAAGACTCGGGCGTCATCGATCTGTTCGCCATCCAGAAGCGGGCGTCCGAAGCGCCGTCCGCCCCCTCCCCGCTCTCGAGCGCGCCACCTCCGGCGTTCACCACGGACCTGCTCGGTCCGCCGGTCTCGCATCCGGATCTCGACGGGATCGACGACGACAACCCGTTCGCGAAGAAGAAGAGCAAGACGCCGCTCTATGCGGCGATCGGCGGCGCGGGCGCGCTGCTCGTGATCGGCATCGTCGTGGCCGCGTTCAGCGGCGGCGATCCGCCGGCGAAGGCGACGGCATCGCCGGCGCGCGAGGCGACGCCGGCGGTGACGGAGGCCGCTCCCCCGCCGCCTCCGCCGGTGGCCGCGGCGCCCGAGCCGCCGCCCCCGAGCACCGCGACGAGCCACGTGCCCCCGCCTCCGACGACCGGCGCCGCCGTCGCGTCGAAGCCTCCGCACGCGCGCAAGGGCACCGCGGTGAAGAAGAAGCCCGCGCGCTCCTCCGGTCCCAAGCTCGAGAAGGTGACGAGCTCGGGCATCTGATGGCGTGATCGCGAACGGCGGCTAGGCTTCGGGATCGTGCGCGCCGCCCTCGTCGCCCTCGTGCTCCTCGCCGCTTGCAGCGGCGATCGCGAGCCCGCCGGATCGTCGACCTCGCCGGACGGAGGCGCGTCCGTCCCGGTGGGAGCGGACGGCGGCCCGCTGCCCGGCACCGACGGAGGTCCGCCCCTGCCGGCCGCGAAGGGCGATCCGTGCCGCGGTGTCCCGCTCCCGCCCGACCAGCACCACGCGCCCGCGGGCACGTGCGCGCGGCTCGTCGCGGCGGGCGTCTCGAACCTGCGGCAGATCACGTTCGCGCCGGACGGCGAGCTGTTCGGCGTGGGGAGCAACGGCAGCATCTACCGCTTCCACGACGACGACGACGACGGCTACTTCAAACCCGACGAGATCTCGAAGTACGCATCGACCGGCGGCAACGGCAACAACTGCCACGTCGACGCGACGAGCGGCTTCATGTACGCGGGCGGCCCCGACGGCGTGAAGCGCTTCACGTACGCGCCGGGCGCCACGTCGGGCGGCGACGGCGAGGACGTCGTCGTCAACCAGCCGTCGAGCGGACACTCGCTGCACACCGTCCACGTCTACGACGGATGGCTGTACGTGCACTCCGGCTCGGCGGGCAACGCCACCAACGACAAGAGCCCGGCGTACGACGACACGCGCTCGGTCATCAAACGCTTCCAGCTCTCGGCGTTCGTGCCGGGCAGCCCGTTCGACTGGGCATCCGGCGAGGTCGTGACCAACGGCCTCCGCAACGCGAGCGGCTACACGCGCAACGCCTCGGGCCGCATGTTCGCGGTGGTCAACGGGCTCGACAGCCAGGTCTACGACGGCAAGGACGTCCACGACGACAACCCGGGCGAGCAGGTCGTCGAGATCGCGCCGGGCAAGTCGTACGGCTATCCGTTCTGCTTCACCGCGCAGCGCATCGTGACGGCCAGCGGCGTCGTCCCGCCGGGCACGCAGCTCGCGAACCCCTCGTTCCCCGCTCACGACGACGCCTGGTGCGCGGCGAATTCGCTGAAGCCGGCGACGTTCATCCAGGCGCACTCCGCGCCCCTCGACATCGTGTTCTTCGACGTTCAGCCGACGGGCGCGCTGCCCGAGAGGTGGCGCGGCGGCGCGTTCGTGGCGCTCCACGGATCGTGGAACCGCAGCACGCCGACCGGATACAAGGTCGTGTGGATCCCGTTCGACGCGCAGGGCAACGCGCCCATGCCGTCGTCGACCGAGAGCACGACGACGTTCCCGTACGAGGTCGTGCTCGGCGGCGGGGACGCGGGCGGGGCGAAGGACGGGGCGTGGAGCTGGAGCGTCGACCCGTTCGTCGACGAGCCGAGGCCCGCCGGGGTGGCGATCTCGCCCGTCGACGGCGCGCTCTACGTCGCGACCGACAGCGGGTCCGGGATGCTCTACCGCATCGGTCTGAAGAAGAACTGATCCGTACGGCGCCCGTGGCCGAACGCCCCAACCCCGCGCGCTTGTGCGTGGAGGCGCGCGCCTTGCGCCTCCGAACCTCGCGTCCACCCGGGAAATGGCGCGATGTCGCGGTCGGTGCGGACCTTGCTCGAACCCGAGAAGAGGTTCTCCCGTGTCCCAGTCAGGCGTCCCTTCGACCCGCAATCCCCGGCGCTTCGAGAGCGGTGCAGTGCCGGTCAGCCGTCCGGCTCCGGCGAACGTCCACGTCAGCGCGGTGAGCGCGAGCCACGTCGGTCGCGTGCGCACGGCCAACGAGGACGCCTGCGCCGTCGTCGATCTCGATCGAGGCATCGCCCCGGCCGGAGCGACCCTCCGTCGGCTCGACGTCGGCGCGAGGGGCGTGCTCCTCGCCGTGTCCGACGGCATGGGCGGCGCGAGGGACGGCGCGCTCGCGAGCGCGCTGTCGATCGAAGGCCTCGTGCGCGCGTTCGAGACCATCCCCGCAGAGATCGGTCCGGCGGAGGCGCTCGAGCGCGCCGCTCGCGCCGCGCATCGCGAGGTGTGGGACGCGTCGTGTCGCGCCGGCCACCAGGGTCACACGCGCATGGGCGCGACGCTCACCGCGCTGCTCGTCCACGGCGGGCGGATCGCGATCGCGCAGGTCGGCGACTCGCGCGCGTACCTCGTGAGGCAGGGCCGGATGACGCGGCTGACGAACGATCAGTCGATCGTGCAGTCGCTCATCGACAAGGGACTGATGAAGCCCGAGGACGCCGAGCACTCGCCGATGCGCAACATCCTCACGCAGGCGATGGGCCACCAGGAGGAGCTCGACGTCGTGATGGGCGATGCGGAGCTGCGCGATCGCGACTGCCTCCTCGTCTGCTCCGACGGGCTCACGAACGAGCTCGGCGACGACGAGATCCGCGACGTCATCCTCATGTCGATGCGCCTCGACGTCGCCGCCAAGCGCCTGGTCGACCGCGCGAACGAGCGCGGCGGCCGCGACAACGTCACCGTCGTGCTGGCCGGCATCGGCATGCGCTGATCGGCGCGTCACTCGTCACGACACGGCCGGCGGGTCCCACCAGATCGCGCCCTTGCCCTTCACCGCCTCGGCCGCGCGGCGTCGCACGTCGGCGAGCGCCTCGCGCGAGAGCGGCGTGAAGCCCGCGCACGCGGCGAACGCGGCGTCCTGCTCCTCGCGGTTCGACAGGCCCATCAGCGCGACGTCGGGATCGAGCGTCAGCGTCGCGTGCACGCACTCCTCCACCGTGAGCTTGGGACCGGCAGGGCCGCTGAGCGGCTTGCCGTAGCCCTCGGTGTCCGCCACCAGCTTGCCCGCGCCGAACGTCTTGAACGAGACGACGCCCACGCCGTTCTCGCGCGCGAGCGGCAGCATCTCGGACGTGTAGCGCCGGTCGACGTGCGGACCGACGGCGAACATGACGACGTCGCACGTGCCCGAGAGGATCGCCGCGCGCACGACCTCGGGATGATGGCTCGACACGCCGCGGAAGCGCACGCGGCCCTGGAGCTCGGACATCATCCCGCCGGGCGCGACGAGCGCCTCCCACTGTTCGAGCTTCGAGACGCCGTGGAAGACGAACGCGTCGGGCACGAACCCGAGCCGCGCGATGCTCCCCTCGAGCTGCGGAGCGAGCGGGCGATCGAGGTAGTCGACCTTGTCGATCACGAACACGCCCTCGCGTCGCCCCTCGAGCGCGCGTCCGACGATCTGCTCGCTGAGACCGTCTTCGTACATCGGCGCGGTGTCGACGACGTTGATGCCCTCGTCGAGCGCGCGCCGCAGGACGGCGGCACATGCGTCGACGCCGAGCGCGCGGTCGGCGAGATCGCCCGCGCCGACGGCGGTGGCGACGAAACCGGTACGACCGAGCGCGCGGCGAGGAGCGAAGAGCGGCATGAGCTCCGTTCTAGCGCACGGTCAGGTGCAGGTGCCGGTCGACGTCGCGCACGTTCCGCTCGCGCACTCCTTGTTGCGGCGGCATGCCGTTCCCTTGGGTCCCGGTGCCGCGCACGTCTCGAGCTTCCAGTTGCACAGCTTCGCCGTGCACTCGAGGTCGCGCTTGCACGGTGCGCCGAGCGGTCCGGGCATCGCGCAGCGATCCGTCTTCCAGTTGCAGACCGCGCCTCCGGTGCACTCGGTGTCGAAATCGCAGCTCCTGTCGCCCGCGTCGCTGCCGCCGTCGGGCGGCGCCGCGTCGACGAGCGACGCGTCCACGTCCTCGTCGCCGCCGGCGTCGCGGGTCCGCGTCGTCATCGCGTCGGGCGCCTCGTCGTCTTGCTCCGGCGCCTCCTCGAGCGACGGATCGGTCCCCGGGGCGTCGGCGCGCGCCGGCTCGGCGAAGAGCTCGGACGACGACGCACCCCCGCACGCGCCGAGGAGCAGCACGAGAGGCAGAGGGTAGAGGGCGAATCCACGCATGACGAACCCAGATACGGGCGCCCGCCACCATGTCTTCCCGCGTCAGGCGCTCTTCTTCGCGGGCGCCTTCCGCTCGACGTTCGTGAAGCGGGCGTTGCCGAGCCCGGTCCCGATGGTGAGCACGCCCCAGCGCGAGACGTCCTTCTGGAACGGCACCTCGCTGAGCCCCTGCACGACCGCGTCGTTGTGCAGGACGACGGTGGTCTCGTGGCCGTCGATCTCGGCGATCGCCTCGCGGAGCCTGAGCGGCAGGTTGAACGAGCTCGCCTCCCAGTTGCCCGGGAGGTTCTGCCCGCCGCGGTCGATCGATCCGTCCGCCTCGATCACCCCCGGACACGCGACGCCGATGAACGGCGCGAGCGAGAGCGACCGCTTCTGCGCCTTCTTCACCAGATCGAGCAGCATCTCGATCATGCGCTCGATCGCGTCCTCGCGCTTCGGCTTCTCGTCGCAGTGGCGCCACAGATCGCTGTCCCGCACCGCGCAGTCGGAGAGGTCCTTCGCCTCGTCGAGGTGCAGCTCGACGAGACCGGCGCGGATGTTCGAGCCGCCGATGTCGACGGCGAGGACCGCGTCGTAGCCGCTGAACACCCAGGAAGGTGCAAGATGCACGCTTCCGATGAGCCCTGCCTGGTCGGGGTGATGGCGGATGGGGACGAGGTCGATCGCGTAGCCGTCGGCCTTGAGCATCACGCTCGCGCGTCCGATGGCGAGCTCGCCGACGCGGCTCGCGCGGAGGCCGCCGCCGACGACGATGCGCTCGGTGTCCTTCCACGCCTTGAGCCGAAGGAAGCGACGCGTGACCGTCGCGAGCTCGGTCGCGAACTCCTCGATCGCGGCGTGGACGACGCCGGCGGCCTCGGGATCGCCCTCGAGGAGGAGCTTGTCGAGCTTCTTCTTGCTGATCTCGTCGCTCGGGATCTCTCCCAGGGGGTCCTCGCCCGCCGTCTTGCGCAGGCGCTCCCGCCAGTCCTCGAGGATCGCGCGGAATGCGCGGTTGCTCGCGCGATCGCCGACGAAGCCCTCCGCGTCGCGCAGCTCCTCGTTGTACGTGTCGACCGTGACGGCCGTGAGGCGAGGTGCCCCGTGACTCACCAGCCCGGCGTGCCCCACCTCTTTCTGATCCGCCATTCGCTTCCGGCGAAGCGAAAACCTTGCCAGTCATGCTCGAGCTCGCAGCCGGCGCTGACAGCCGGGGCAGAACGTCGTGCTCCTGCCGCCGAGCACGATCCGCACGAGCGCCGTCCTGCAGCGCGGGCACGGCTCGCCTTTGTGGCCGTAGACGAGGAACGGATCGCCGTACTCCCCGTCCCGCGCTTCGATGTCCGCGAGCGTCCGCTCGATCGTCCAGCGCAGACCGCGCACCACGGCCGCGATCTCTCGCGGTCCCAGCGCGCCGGCGGGCGACCGCGGATCGACGTGCGCCTTCCAGAGCGCCTCCGTCGCCTGGATGTTGCCGACGCCCGCGAGGACGGTCTGGTCCATGAGCGCCTCCTTGATCGACCTCCGGCGCCTGCGCAGGAGCACCTCGGCGAGGCGTTTCGTGTCGATCCCGTGCTCGAGCGGATCGGGGCCGAGCGCGGACCAGGTCGGGATGTCGTCCTTCGAGAAGACGAGCCGTCCGAACTTCCGCGCGTCGACGTACGACACGCGCGCGCGCTTGCCCCGGCGCTCGACGAGGAGCCGGGCACGCTCCCATCGCTGGTGCGGATCGCCCGGCTCGCCCCTCTCCCACCCGCCGGTCATGCCGAGATGCGAGAAGAGGAAGGCGCCGCCCGAGAGCGCGAGGCGCATCCACTTGCCCCGGCGATCGACGCGCTCGACGCGCCGGCCCTTCAGGTCGCGCGCGAGGGTGGCCGGCGCGCGCGGACGCATGATCACGCGATCATGGGCCTGGGCCGAGAGGATCGTCGCGCCACGGAGCCACCGATCGAGCGTTCGACGCTCGTATTCGACCTCGGGGAGCTCGGGCATGGGGGCGGAGGAGATGAGGGCTGGGGACCGCAGGTTGAAAAAAAGCGGAGCCGTGCTTTACACCTCGCCCCCCTCGCTGCGTCTACCCCGGTATGAACCGACTTCACCTAGCCTCGCTTCTCTCCGTCCCCGTCCTCATGTTCGCGTGCGGCGGGATCTCCGATCCCACCCGCAGCGGCGGCGAGAACGTCGCCACCGTCTCGGGCGCGCTCACCGGGACCGCGGTGCCCACCGGCGCGCGCGTCGCGCTCGTCTGGAGGAAGGCCGCCGGCGGCGTCGAGGTCGGCGCCGAGGCGCCGATCGTCGGCGGTCAGTTCTCGATGACGCTCGGGACGCCGGCCGACGGCTACTTCTTCGCCGCCGACGCCAGCGGCTACGACGAGCTGAGCGGCGCGAACCCGCCTCCGGACAGCACCGAGCCCGCGGCCCCGCCCGCGCCGAGCGCGGGGACCGGCGGCGGCGCGCCCACGCCGACCCCCGGCGGCAAGCTCGCCACCAAGACGAACGTGAGCGGCGGCATCACCGAGCCGATGAAGGTCGCCGTCGCCGGCTTCGTCGTCTACGTCGACGCGAACGGCAACGGGAAGCTCGATCTCCAGGGCGACTACGCGTCCTCGCCCGACACGATCCTCGGCGGCAACAAGGAACTGTTCCTCGCCTTCCTGAAGGGCGGCGGTCAGCTCGACTACGAGAAGCTGCGCGACAAGTCGGGCATCCTGCCGGCCGCCGGCTACAACCTCGCGTGGACCGAGGAGCGCTGGCTGCCGCTCACGCTCGTCGAGCTGAAGCTCACGAGCAACGCGAAGCTCCCGAGCCCGGTCTGCTCGTCGTACGGCGACGCGCCGGTGAGCGGCGGCGGAGGAGGCGCGAGCGGGAGCGCGGAGCCGATGCCCACGCCGCAGGATACCGACACCGCGTCGGACGGCGGCGCCGCCCCGACGACCTACCCCGATCCGAGCGATCCGAGCCTCAGCTGCGCGCCCGACGGCCGGAGCTACACCTACGGCAGCTGCCCGCCGCCGCCGCCTCCGCCTCCGGTCGGCCTCTGCTCGGGTGACTACGGCAACGCCGCGATGCCGTGCGCGCGGGCCTACAACTCGTTCGCCGGCGACACGCCGCCTGCGGGCTGGCCCTGCCCCGTCGCCGTCGACGGCGGCGCGGCGGACGGGGGACCTGCGCCGGACGGCGGAGCGAACTGATCCGGATGGTCCGTGCTGTCCCGCGGCCTCTCCGCTGACGAGGTGAGCGACGTGGTCCGTCGTTATGGTGCGCTCCTCGAGCGACGCTGCCGCCTCCTCATGCGCGATCGCGCGCAGGGACAGGACGCGCTGCAGGAGCTGTTCGCCACGCTCCTGCGCCGGGGCGAAGGTCTGCGCGAGGCACAGTCGAAGTACCGCTGGCTGTGCCGCGCCGCCGACCGCACCTGCCTCGATCTGCTCCGCCGCGGCAGGCACGTCCGCGCGGCGCTGTCGATCGACGACATCGATCCGGTCGGGCCCGCGCCCGGCGTCGATCCCGAGGCTCGCTGGGCCGCGCTGCAAGCGCTCGGCGAGCTCGACGAGGCCGAGCAGGCGCTCGCGATCATGCTCTTCGTCGACGGCATGAGCCAGGGCGAGGCGGCCGACGAGCTCGGCGTCTCGCGCGTGACGATCAACAAGCGCGCGCAGGAGATCAGGAAGAGGCTGCGCATGGAGGAGGCCGCGTCATGAGCCACCCGAGCAGCCTCGATCTCGAAGCGTTCGCGTGCGGCGAGGAGAACGCGTCGGTGGCCGCACACCTCGATGCATGCGGCGCGTGCCGCGCGTTCGTCGAGGAGCTCGGCGGCTTGCCCGCGCCGGTGCTCGCTCCTCCGGCGAAGCGACGCTCTCCGTGGAACGTCGGCGCGATCGCCCTTCCGCTCGCCGCCGCCGCGGCCCTCGTCTTCCTCCTGCGATCGCCGAAGAAGGACGGCGAGGTCGCCCCGCCGATCGCCACCGCGGCGTCGACCGAGGAGCCCGCGACGTCGTTCAAGGGGCTGCGACAAGTGGCCGTGATCCGCGAGCGGGACGGCGAGCAGCGTCGTTTCACCGGCAAGGTCCCCGTGCGCGAGGGCGATCGGCTGCGCGTCGAGGTTGCGATCGACCGGGAGCAGGCCATACTCGCCGCCGTGGTGAGCGACGACGGCAGCACCCTCGAGCTGATGCCGAGCGCGGTGCGCGCGCCAGGCACGCACTACTCCGAGAAGTCCGCGCGCGTCTCCGGCCCGCCGATGGGCGGGAAGATCGTCGTCGGCGGTACGCTCGAGGACGCCGACAGCGTGATCCGCATCGAGTGGGAGACCGGCCGGTGAAGCGCCTCGTCGCCGTGCTGTTCGCGCTCTTCTCGTTCGCCTGGGCGTCGCTCGCGCGGGCCGAGCCGGTGCGCATCCTCGTGTCGGCCGGCAGCAAGCTCGGCCTGCCTGCGGAGCGGCCGCTCCGGTTCGCGGACAACGACGCGACGCGCGTGCGCGACGTGATGGTCTCGCTCGGCGGGGTGAAGACGGAGCACGCGTTCCTGCTCTCGGAGCCGACGAAGGCGCAGCTCTTCGCCGCGATCGAGAAGGCGAAGGCGGAGGCGCAGAAGCACAAGTCCGAGGAGGTCGCGCTCGTCTTCTACTTCAGCGGCCACGGCGACCGCGACGCGATCCACCTCGGCGGCGATCGCGTGCTCCTCAGCGAGGTCTCGCAGAAGCTCGCGGAGGTCCCCGCCGCGCTCCGCATCGCCGTCACCGACGCCTGCCGCGCGACGCGCGAGAAGGGCTTCACCGCCGACGAGCCGTTCGCCATCTCGGCGACGCTCTTGCCGCAAGCGCAGGGCCAGGTGTGGCTCCACGCATCGAGCGACGGCGAGGCGGCGCAGGAGTCCGACGAGCTCCAGGGCGCGATCTTCACCCACGCGTGGATCAACGGTCTCCGCGGCGCCGCCGATTCGAATGGTGACGCGCGCGTCACCCTCGACGAGAGCTTCGCGTTCGCCCACTCGCAGACGCTCATCCGCTCCGCGAAGTCGAGCGGCGTGCTCCAGAAGCCCGAGGCCGAGGTGCGGCTGCGCGAGGGCGGCCCGGTGGTGCTCACGCAGACGGCGGCGAAGATGGGGACCCTCTCCTTGCCGCAGGCGCGCGACGTGCACTTCCTCGTCTACTCCGCGGGCGCGAAGAGCGTGCTCTCGGAGCTGTGGGGATCGCCCGAGCGGCGGCTCCTCATCCGCGTGCCTCCGGGCCGCTACGTCGTGCACCGGCGCACCGGCGCCGCCGGCGGCCTCGCGACGATCATGGTCGGCGAGGGCGAGGAGCGGAAGATCGAGGACCGCGACTTCACCGCCCGCTCGCTCGAGCTGCTCGCGAAGAAGGGCGGCGACCCCGATGCGGACGTCGCGGTGCGGGCGCCGGAGGTTCGCGAGCGGCGTCACGAGCTCTCGGCGGGCTACGATTTCGGCGCGAACCTCCGCAGCGGCCTCGTGCAGGGGCCGCGCGCGGGCTACGCGTACGCGTGGGGCAACGTCGCGCTCGCGATCGGCGGCGGGATGGACTTCTCGAGCCGCTCGCTCGACACGAAGGACGAGTCGCTCGCCGGCGGCTACGGCCGCGCGGCGATCGAGGTTCGCCTCCCGCTCGGCGCGCTCACGCTGCGCGGCGGTGCGGGCGGACGCGCAGGCGTGCTCGTGCAGAACATCGCGAACAAGAACCCGCTCGTGACCGTCCCCGACGAGCGCGAGACGGCGTTCGTGCTCGGCCCCGAGGCGCTGGTCGCGGCGCGGCTCGCGCTCGGCTCGCTCCTGTTCGCGGATCTCGCCGGCACCGGCAGCGTCCTCTTCCTCCGCGAAGAAGGCGCCACCCGCGGCATCCCCGGCGGGACCGGCGCCCTCTCGCTAGGCGCACGATTCTGAAGGTCTTTCTTCGCCGGGTCCGGCATGCGCACGGAGGTGCGCAATTGCGCGGCGGGGTGGCCGTGCTAGCCCGGGGCCGTGAAGGCCGGATCGCTCTTCGCGTGCGCGCTCGTCGTGGCCTCGGTGGCCGCGGCCCACGCGGCGCAGGCGCAGGGCCCGGAGCGCGAATGCACGCCGGCCTCGCTGCCGCCCGATCCGCCCGGCGTGAAGACCCGCGCGCGCATCGAGAAGATCGGCTCGCATTACCGCGCCACGCTCGACATCGAGAGCGCGCGCTCGCGCGGCGAGCGGGTGCTCGAGGCGGAGAGCTGCGAGGCGCTCGCGAAGTCGGCGGCGGTCGTCGTGGCGATGGCCGTCGCGCCCGAGCGCGAGGAGCCCGAGGCTTCGGAGCCGGCGCCTCCTCCTCCGCCCGCTCCGGCGCAGCCCGCCGCCGACGACCGCGATCGCGTCACGCCACCGAGCCGTGATCGCGGCGCGCACGTCGGCCTGCGCGTCGAGGCCGTGGCCGACAGCGCGATGATGCCCTCGCTCGCGCCCGGCGGCGGCATCGCCCTCGGGCTCGACCCGATCGAGCGCCTGCACCTCGAGTTGCACGGCGCGATCTTCGCCGCGCAGGAGGGACGCGTGGACGCGGAGCGAGGCGCCACCTTCTCGCTCTTCTCCGCCGGCGCGCGCGCGTGCTGGGCGCTCACCCGCGGCGTCGAGATCGCGCCCTGCGCCGGCGTCGCGATCGATCGCCTCGGCGCGGCGGCCTTCGGCGCGCAGAAGGTCGGCGACGGCAGCGCGATCGTGGTCGCCCCCGAGGGGCTCGTCGCGCTCCGGCTGCCGATCGCCGGCCCGATCGATCTCCGCGCCGGCATCGGCGCCCTCGCGCCGATCTCCCGGCAATCGTTCGTGATCACCGCGCGTGGAACGGTCCACGAGGTGCCCGCGATCGCGATCCGCGGCTTCCTCGGTCCCGAGGTGCATTTTTGACCACGGAAGCCCCGGGCCTCGGCCAATACCCCCACGTGACGAGCTCCGTCGCGCGCCTCGAGATCGCCGCGCCGGCCCCGACCCGGGCCGCGCTGCCGGCGTTCGACGTGCTGTACGACGAGCACTTCGACGTCGTGTGGCGCACCGCGCGCCGGCTCGGCGTGCCCGAGGCGGGGGCGGACGACGTCGTGCAGGACGTCTTCCTCGTCCTGCACCGGAGGCTCGCCGAGTACGACGGACGCACCCCGATCAAGCGGTGGATCCTCGGCATCACCGTGCGCGTGGTGGGCGATCACCGGCGGCGCTACCGGCGCAAGGACGCGCCGTGCGTCCCGCAGCCGGCGGACTCCGACGGCAACGTGCTGCTCGCGTCGACCCGGCCGCCGCCGTCCGCCGAGCTCGAGCAGCAGGAGCAGGTGCGCCTGCTCGAGCAGCTGCTCGGCCAGCTCGCGGAGGACAAGCGCGAGGTGCTCGTCCTGTCCGAGCTCGAGGAGATGACCGTGCCCGAGATCGCCGAGCTCCTCGGCGCGAACGTCAACACCGTCTACACGCGGCTCCGCGCGGCACGGCAGGAGTTCGAGAAGCTGTACGCACGCCACCAGAGGAGGACGCCGTGAGCGCGTGGGATCACGAATCGGCGGATCTCTTCCGCGCGGGTCGCACCGCGATGTCGCCTTCGCCGGCCGATCGCGAGCGCGTGCGCGCGCGCCTCGCCGCCAAGCTCGGCGCCGCGGCGGTGGGCGCGGCGATCACCACGACGACGGCGACGACCGCGGCGAAGGCGAGCGCCGGCGTCGCGAAGGGCAGCGGGGCGCTGGCGACGTTCGCGAAGATCGCCGCGCCGATCGTCCTCGCCGGCGGCGCCGCCACGCTCGCCGCGCCGCACGTGATGAACAGCCACGCGCCGCCGCCGGTCGCCGCGATCGCGCCCGCGGCTCCGGCGGCGAAGGCGGTGGACCCGGCGCCGGCCTCGCCGGCGAACACGAACCTCACGACCGCCACCACCGCGACGATCGCGGTGGACGATCTCCCGCCCGCGAAGACGGCGCCCGTTCGCCCGAAGAGGTCGGCCGCGCCCGTCCCCGCGGCGGTCGACACGAGCGAGGCCGCGCTCGACGAGGCACGCCTCGTCGGACGGATCGACGCCGCGCTCCGGGACCGCGACGCCGCGCGTGCGCTCCGTCTCGCCGACGAGCACGCGCAGCAGTACCCGCACGGCGTGCTCGTCGAGGAGCGCGAGGGCGGCCGCGCGATCGCGCGCTGCATGAGCGGATCGCGTGCGAGCGCCGACGCGTTCCTCGCGGCGCACCCGCGCTCGCCGATGCGTGGTCGCATCGTCGCCGCGTGCGGGACGAAGGACGGCGAATGAAGCGCGTCGCCGGCATCGCGCTCGCGCTCGTCGCCGCCGTCGCGTGCGGACAGACCGCGATCGTGATCGGCGACGACACCGCGTCGAGCCCTTCGCCGTCCGATCGGCTGCTCGATCCCGACGCCGCGCCCTTCGACGGCAGCGCGGAAGAGGACGCGCCGCCGATCAAGGTCCCGCCGAAGGACGGCGGCGCGGACGGCGACGCGGCCGACGACGCCACCTGCCCCACGCTCTCGCCGCCCGCGCCCGGGTTCTGCGACGGCGCGACGCCCGTCCCGAAGTACGACGCGAACGCCTGCATCGTCGGCTACGGCTGCGCGCCGCTCGACTGCGCATCGGCCGGCGGACAGTGCGTCGGCCTCGCGCCCGGCTCGTGCCCCGGGAACAAGTTCGGCGACGCGACGAAGTACTCGTGCGGCGGCGGCCTCGGCGTCGGCTGCTGCCTGCCCTGACGAATCTCGAACTTCGTCCAACGGGTCCCGGCGAGAGCGGCCAATCAGGGGGCATGAAGCGACTCTCCTTCTTCCTCTTCGCCCTCACCCTCGCGGCGGGCTGCTCCACTTCCACCGATCCGGCCGACGACACCGAGGCCACGGACTCCGAGATCAAGAGCGGCGGCGGATCGAAGCTCGCGTGCGCCGACGTCGGCGGCACGTGCGTCGGCATCCACTACCAGGCGTGTCAGGGCGGCACGTGGGCGGACGCGAACACCGTCACCTGCGGCGGCGGGATCGGCGTCGGCTGCTGCGTGAAGCCCCAGGTCCCGCCGCCTCCCCCGCCCCCGCCGCCGGTCTCGCAGTGCGAGGCGAAGGGCGGCCGGTGCACCGGGATCTCGCCGACGTCCTGCCCCGAGGGCTTCTTCGCCGACGCGAAGGACTTCTCCTGCGGAGGCGGCGTCGGAGCCGGCTGCTGCTGGGCGTGCCCCACGCTCTCGCCGCCTGCCCCCGGCTTCTGCACCAACGGCACGATCGAGGCGCGCAAGGACGAGGCCGGGTGCGTGCGCGGCTACGATTGCGTGCAGTCTACAAAGAACGAGTGCGAGCAGAAGGGCGGCCAGTGCGTCGGCCTCACTCCGTCCTCGTGCGTGGGCGGCACCTGGGCCGACGCGAGCACCCATTCGTGCGGCGGCGGGATCGGCGTCGGCTGCTGCGTCCAGTGACCGCGCACGCGCGTTGCATCCTCCCTTCGCATGGCCACCCCGAAGGAAGAGCTTCCGACGCGCCCGGGAACCTCGAGCGATCCGTCGGACCCGCGCGAGATCGAGAGCCCCGGCGATCCCGGCCCCACCGTGCTCGTCCCCGGCGAAGGCTCGGAGGGCGATCCGCGGCAGGACCCGAAGATCCCGCCGCAGCGCGAGCCGCCCGAGCCAGGCGTCTGAAGCGGCACCGTGCATGGCGACGCTAGAGCCTCGATGCTCTAGCATTCGCCTACGTGAGGCTCGTCCGCGTGGCAGTCGTGGCGGCGCTCGGCGCGTCGCTCCTGACCTGCGCCGCGCCGCGCGCGCCGGCGACGGCTCGCGTGCTCGCGCCTCCTCCGCCTCCTGCGGCGGCCGAGCCGAAGGAGACCCAACCGCAGCTGCTCGAGGCCGGCGAGCCGATCGTCGACGCCTTCGCGGCGATCGACGAGCTCGCGCGCGCGGGCATCGAGCAGGGCCGGATGCCCGGCTGCGTCGTGGTCGTCGGGCGCCGCGACGAGGTGCTCTTCCGCCGCGCCTACGGCGCGCTCTCGGTCCAGCCGGAGCGCATCGCGATGCAGGTCGACACGGTGTTCGATCTCGCGTCGCTCACCAAGGCGGTCGCGACGTCGACGAGCGTGGCCGTGCTCGTCGACCGCGGGAAGATCGAGCTCGACGCGCCCGCCGCGAAGTACGTGCCCGAGCTGAAGAAGCTGCCCGCGTTCACCGTGCGCCAGCTGCTGCTCCACACGAGCGGCCTGCCGGCGGCCACGCCGATGAGCGACTGGACGAGCGATCGCGCGTTCGTCATCGGCCGCATCGGCGCGCTCACGCTCAAGGCCCAGCCGGGCGAGCGCTTCCTCTACTCCGACGTCGGGTACGTCGTGCTCGAGGAGATCGTCCGCCGGGTGAGCGGCACCGAGCTGCCCGACTTCGCGCGCCGCGAGATCTTCGAGCCGCTCGGGATGAACGAGACGACGTTCCGCCCCGAAGGCCCGCTGCGCGCGCGCGCCGCTCCGACCGAGCAGCGCGACGGCGCCTGGATGAAGGGCGACGTGCACGATCCGCGCGCCTGGGCGCTCGGCGGCGTCGCGGGACACGCGGGGCTCTTCTCGACCGCCGGCGATCTGGCACGCTTCGCCCAGGCGATGCTCCGGCGAGGCGCGCTCGACGGCACGCGCTTGTTCTCGGAGAAGACGTGGAGCACGTTCGTCGCGCGGCGCGACACGTCGAAGGGCGGCCGCGCGCTCGGCTGGGACGTCGACTCCACGTTCGCGACGCACCGGAGCCTCCTGCTCTCGGCCAAGGCGTTCGGCCACGGCGGGTTCACCGGCACGGCGATGTGGATCGATCCGGAGAACGACTTCTTCGTCGTGTTCCTCTCGAACCGCGTGCATCCGGACGGCAAGGGCGCGGTCAACCCGCTGATCGGCGAGATCGCGACCGCCGCGGTCCACGCCACCACCGTGGAGACGGGGATCGACGTGCTCCGCGCGGAGGGCTTCGAGCGCCTCCGGGGCGCGCGCGTCGCGCTGATCACCAACGATCGCGCGCGTGCCCGCGACGGCACCACCACCATCGACGCGCTGCGGGCCGCGCCCGGCGTGACGCTCGCGGCGCTCCTCGCGCCCGAGCACGGGATCGGGGCCGAGCGCGAGGGCGCGATCGCCGACGGGGCGCGCGACGGCGTCCCGGTGTACGGCCTCTACGGCGAGCGCTTCGCGCCCACGTCCGCGATGCTCGACGGCATCGACACGCTCGTCTTCGACCTGCAGGACGCGGGCGCGCGCTTCTACACCTACGCCTCGACGATGAAGCGCGCGATGAAGGTCGCCGCCGAGCGCGGCCTGCGCTTCGTGGTCCTCGATCGACCGAACCCGATCGACGGCGTGGACGTCGAGGGCCCGGTGCTCGCGGCGGAGGGCACGTCGTTCGTGAACCATCATCCCCTGCCCGTCCGCCACGGCATGACGATGGGCGAGCTCGCGCGCCTCTTCGCCGCCGACGAGCACCTCGACCTCCGGCTCGAGGTGGTGAAGATGAAGAACTGGCGGCGCCAGGACTACTTCGATCGCACGCGCCTCGCCTGGGTCGCGCCCTCCCCGAACCTCCGCACCGTCGACGAGACCGTCCTCTACCCGGCGGTCGCCCTCTTCGAGGCGTCGAACGTCTCGGTCGGACGCGGCACCGACACGCCCTTCGAGGTGCTCGGCGCGCCGTGGATCGACGGCGACGCGCTGGCGAAGAAGCTCGCCGCCGCGGCGGTGGAGGGCCTCGCCTTCGAGGCGACGTCGTTCACGCCGCGCGCCGCGGTGCACGCGGGCAAGCCCTGCAAGGGCATCCGCATCCGCGTGACCGATCGCGCGCGCTTCGCGCCGGTCCGCGCGGGGATGGCCATCGCACGCGCGCTCTTCGAGCTCCACGCGGCGCAGTGGGAGAGCGACAAGCTCGATCGGCTGCTCCAGTTCAAGCCCGCGCTCGAGGCGATCAAGAGCGGCAAGAGCGTCGGCGAGATCGAGGCTACGTGGTCGGAAGACCTCGCGGCATTCCGGACCAAGCGGGCGAAGTACCTGCTCTATCGCTGACCGCGCCGAGGTCGGCGAGCTCGCCGAGCGCGCGATCGAACACCGACGGCAGCGCGCGGGCCGCTCCGAGGAGCGACGCGTGCAGGCCCTGGTAGCGAACGACGCGCAACAGCGCGCTCGTGAGCAGGTGATAGCGGCGCGTGAGCCTCGCGTACTCCTCCTCGTAGCTCTCGGGATCGCCGCGCACGATCGCCGAGACCGCCGCGACCGCCGAGCGCACGCCGAGGGCGACGCCTTCGCCGGTCAGCGGATCGAGGTAGCCGGCCGCGTCGCCGACGAGCAGCACGCGACCGCGCACGCGCCGCACGACGCGGTGCTCGAACGGTCCGGCCCCGGCGATGCGGGTCACCGGCTCGGCATGCGCGAGCTTGCGTGCGAGCGCGGGGAAGCGCGCGAGCAGCGTGCGCCACGTCGCGTGCGGCTCGAACAGGAACGCGACGCCCACCGTGTCCTCCGCCACCGGCGTCACGTAGGCCTCGGCGCGATCGGCGAAGTGCACCTCCACGCGATCGCTCCAGGGCGCGATGCGGAAGTGACGTCGCATGCCGAAGCGCGCCGGACGCCGCGCGGGCCGCTCCACACCGAGCAGGCGGCGCACGTCCGAGCGGAGGCCGTCCGCGCCGACGAGCCAGCGCGACGGTCGCTCGTCGAGCGCGGCGATCCTCCCCTCTTCCCAGCGGACGCCGAGCGCCTCCGCGCGCGCGCGGAGCGCCTCGTGGAGGACGGTGCGGCGCACGCCGAGCCCGCGTCCGCGCGGGAACGTGCCCGTGGCCGCGAGCGTCTCGTCCTGCGCGTCGACCCAGCGGACGCCGGCGAACGGGCGACCGTCGAGCGTCACGCCGAGCTCGGAGAGCGCGGCCACGCCGCCGGGCATGATCCCTTCGCCGCACGCCTTGTCGATCACGCCGCGCTCGGGCTCGACCACGAGGACCCTCATGCCGGCACGGCGTCCGGCGATGGCGGCCGCGAGGCCGGCCGGCCCTCCGCCCGCGACGAGCAGATCGATCACGACGCCTCCGCGGCATCGAGGGCATGGTCCTCGACCGAGATCCGGACGGCGAGGAGGACCGCGTTCATCACGGTGAACGCGATCGCGGTGATCCACGCCGAATGGACGAGCGGCAGCGCGATGCCCTCCACGACGACCGCGACGTAGTTCGGGTGTGACAGCACGCGGTACGGACCGCGCGCGACGCGCGACGCGTGCGGCATCACGATGACGCGCGTCGACCAGCGGACGCCGAGCGAGCGGATCGCCCACCAGCGGAGCGCCTGCGCGAGCACGACGGCCGCGAGCATCGGGAGACCGAGCGCCGGGACGAACGGCCGTTGAAGGACGAGCGGCTCGAGGAGGCAGCCGGCGAGCAGCGCGGTGTGCAGCGCGACCATCGGCGGGTAGTGCTCGCGACCGTGCTCCACGCCGCCGTGTCCGATCATCCAGCGCGCATGCCGCTCGGACACGACGAGCTCGGCGATGCGCTCGACGACGACGAGCAGGACGAGGAAAGCGTACGGGACGAACGTCACCATTCGAGCAGCACCAGCTCCGCGCAGAAGCCCGGCCCCATGGCCATGAGCACGCCGAGGTCTCCGCGGCGGGCCGAGCGGCCCGTCTGCGCGAGGACGTGGAGCACCGACGCGCTCGACAGGTTGCCCACCGCAGCGAGCGACCGGCGCGTGATCGCGAGCGCGCCCTCGGGCAGCGCGAGCGCGTCCTCCATCGCGGTGATGACCTTCGGTCCTCCGGGATGGCAGACCCAGTGCGCGATGTCGCTCCGCCGGAGACCGTGCTCGCCGAGGAACGCGTCGACCTCGCGCGGCAGGTGGCGGTGCACCATCGACGGGACCTCCGCCGACAGCACGACCTTGAAGCCGTGCTCGCCGATGTCCCAGCCCATGACGCGCTCGGTGTCGGGGAAGAACGCGCTTCGCGACGCGACCACGCGTGCCGGCGTGAACGCCGTGCCGCCGGCCGGTCGCGTCGCGCGTGCCCCGTGGAGCACGACCGCGGCGGCGCCGTCGCCGAACAGGCCGGAGGCGATCAGGTTCGCGACCGAGAGATCGTCCTGGAGCGTGAGCGAGCAGAGCTCGACGGAGAGGAGCACCGCGACGTCCTCGGGATACGCCCGCAGGTGATCGGCGGTGCGCGCGAGCCCCGCGGCGCCGCCGACGCAGCCGAGCCCGAACATCGGCACGCGGCGCACCGACGGGCGGAGGCCGAGCACGTTGACGAGGCGCGCATCGAGGGTGGGCACCGCGAGGCCGGTGACGGTGGTGAAGAAGATCGCGCCGACGTCGCCCGCGGCGAGCCCGGCCTGCGCGAGCGCGGCGGTCACCGCGCGCGCCCCGAGCTCGGTGCCCACGCGGATGAAGGCGTCGTTCGCCTTCCCGAACGTGTCGAGCGTCTCGTACTCGTCGAGCGGCAGCGCCGTGTGTCGGCCTTCGACGCCGACCGCCTCGTGGAGCGAGGCCAGCCGCGCGACGTTGCGAGGGGCGCGGCTCCAGCGACGGGCGAGCAATGCGAACAGCTCCTTCTGCGGATAGCGGTGCTCGGGGAGCGCGACCTCGACCGCTCCGATGTGCGGCGCGTCGCGGTCATGGAGCATGAGCCGTTCGCGGGCGCGCGGGAGCAGGGCTCGGTTGGCCATGCGGACGGTTGCTGCACCCCGCATACCGCAACGTTGAACGACACGATCCGACCGTGGACGTCGCGCGTGCGGTCCTGGCGCCCGTGCCCAGATTGCCCCACGCGCGTCGGGATGGCCGGCGCGTAATCGCGGGATCCGACGTGGCGCGACCGTTCGGCGCGCGCCGTGCAATCGATCTCTGCCATGGCAAGCAGCAGCGTGCGGAAGACGGCGTTCGCCGCGAGCACCATCGGCCTGGTGCTCGTGGCATGTGGAGGACCGGCGAACGGCATCGGGTTCGGGACCCCGCTCGCGGGCGCGATCGGCAACGCCGCCTGTCCCGAGCTGACCGGCGGCGCGATGAATGCGACGTTCGAGGAGGATGCGCGCGCGAACGCGACCATCCGCGCGTTCGTCACCGCCTCGGGCGATCTCGCGAGCGTGGCCGCGCGCGTCGAGGCCGACGTCTTCGCCGCGTGCGAGAGCATGGCCCGCGACCTCGGCGTGCCCGAGGACGCGCGCCGGCCGAGCGGCGATCAGTCGAAGGTGGCCGCGTCGTGCGGCGCGGTCGGCGCGAAGATCGACGCCATCATGAAGGAGGGCGCGACCGCACGCATCCGCGCCGACGTCGTCCCGCCCCGGTGCGCGGTGAACGGGTCGGCCGCCGCCGCCTGCCGGAGCCAGTGCGCCGCCGCCGCGAGCGCCTCGGGCAACGCGCAGGGACAGGCGCAGAACGGGCGGGCATCGGGCGCGGCGCAGGGATCGGCGAGCGCCGACGCGCGCTGCGAGGCGAGCTGCAAGGCGCACGCGGACCTCACCGCCGCGTGCTCCGCGCCGGTGGTCGACGTGAAGGGCAGCGTGAACGCGGGCGAGGTGCCGAAGGTGATCGCGACGCTCGAGCGCAACCTCCCCGCGCTCGTGAACGCCGAGATCGCTTACGGCCAGCGCATCGCCGGGGACGTCGACGTGCTCGTCCGCACCGGCGCCGAGCTCCCGCACGCGTTCGCGCATCTGTCGGCGCGGGCGGGCGCGTGCGTCGCTGCCGCGGCGAACGCGACCTACTCCGCGCAGGCCTCGCTGAACGTCAGCGTCCGCGCGTCGGCCAGCATCAGCGCGAAGGCCGGCGCCCGCGCGCAGGGCGGCTGATCCGCTACGAGCACTCCGGATCGAACAGCTCCGGCCGGTACTCGAAGTGCATCGTGTCGTAGTGGTACCAGCGGCCTCCCCAGGCGAAGCCCTCGGCCTCGAACGCGTCGACGATGCTCTGCGGGACGCGGTTCTTCCAGGCGATGCGCGCGCTCGCGGCGTTCTTCCAGTAGTCACCGAGCGACGGATCGAGATCGATCGCGATCCCCCACGAGTGCGCGCTCGCGCGATCGGTGCCGGCGATCGTGCGGGCGACGAACGTGCCGCCGGGAGACGCGAAGAAGCGATCGATCGCCGGATCGGCGAGTCGATCGAGACGCTCGGCGACGCGGCGGAGCGCGCCCGCCGCGCGACGATGGAAGCTCACGGTGCGTCCCCGGATCTTCACCGGGACGAGCGCGGCGGACACCTCGCGCGGCGTCGCGCCGTAGGTCGCGCGGAAGAGCGCCTCGACGCGCGCGCGTCCGGGGTCCGTCTCCGGATCGTCCACCTTCGCGATCGCGCCGCGCGGATACGGCACCGACAGCATGTCCTCGAGGTCGGGCGCGTCGATCTTCTGCTCCATGGTCTTGGCCCGGCCGTCATCCCAGGTCAGCGTCTCGACCGCGTGGGGATCGTAGTGCCGCGCGAGGCAGAGCCGCGCGCGGGGCGCGGAGGCATCGGGCTCGACCGCCGCGTCGACGCGAGGCGCGACCGCGGGGATCGGCCGCGACGGCGTCGCCTCGGACGCGCGGCACCCGGCGAGCACGGCGACGAGCGCGACCGCGCACCTCATGGGTACGAGCTTACGCCCGCGGGTGGCAACCGTCTGCGTGTGCTACGCGTAGAGGAAGAAGATGCTCCGCCCGGCTCCGCTCGCGCCCCTCGCATTCGTCGTCGCCCTCGCCGCCTGCGGACCGGTGAAGCGTCCGGACGGCGGCGCCGGCCTGCTCCCCGCGGGCGCGCCCGCTCCGGAGGTCGTGGGCCGGGACGTGCAGAAGCGCGAGGTCCGCCTGAGCGCGCTCCGCGGGCACCCGGTCGTCGTCTACTTCTATCCGCAGGACGGAACGCCGGGCTGCACGAAGGAGGCGTGCGCGTTCCGCGATGCATGGACGCGGCTCGAGCAGGCGGACGTCCACGTCATCGGCGTGTCGACGAACTCGCCCGAGAGCCACCAGGAGTTCCTCGAGAAGGAGCGCCTCCCGTTCGCGCTCGCGTCCGACGACGGGCCGGTGGGCAAGGCCTACGGCGTGAAGAAGAACCTGTGGGGCTTCGAGCGCGTCACGTTCCTCGTCGGGCGTGACGGCAAGGTCGCGCACGTGTGGCCCTCGGTCGATCCCGGCGTGCACGCCGACGACGTGCTCGCCGAAGCGCAGAAGCTGCCCTGAGCGGTCAGCCGCCGAGCCGCGCGAGCACCGCGCGCGCCGTCGTCGACAGGCCCTCGGGATCGAGCGCCGCCTCGACCTTGCGCAGCGCACGCGCGAGCTCGTACGCGCGAAGCCGTCCCTCGGGTCCGAGGTCGTGCCACGCGGGATGATAGCGCAGCTCGTCGCGCGGGCGCGGACGGGCGGCACCGGCGACCTCCTCGACCAGATCGTCTTCGTTCATCGTGCGAGCTCCTCTTCCACGGCGACGCCGTGCCTTCGCAGACACTCGGCGAGCAGCTTGCGCGCGCGGCCGAAGTTCTGGAGGAACGTGTTGAGCCTCATCGACAGCGAGGTGGCGAGCTCGTCGTCGCCCGCTCGACCGTCGCTCTTCAGGCGCGCGTCGAGCGCCTGCCTCGGCCGGTCGGGCAAGCGCTCGTAGCACTCGCCGATCGCGCGACGGAGGAGAGGATCGGGCGGCGCCGGCTCGTCGGGCGGCGTGACGCGCTCGAGCGTCGCGTCGTCGACCGGCCGGGCCTTCGTCCGCCTCACCTCGCTCACCGCCAGGTTCCGCGCGATGCGCACCGCGAAGCGCAGGAGCGCGTTCGGCGATCCGTCGGGGGTGAATCGAGGCGAGGCGTGCCACACGCGGAGGAGCGACTCCTGCAGGACGGCCTCGACGTCCACCAGCGTCGCGAAGGAGCGGAGGCTCTCGCGGACGGGTCCTTCGGCGCCCGACATCCAGCGCGCGAACGCCTTCGTGTCGCGCGCGAGGATGCCGGAGAGGTGGACGTCGAGATCCATGGGCTCAGCGGGTGGAGAAGTAGAGCAGCGCGAGGACCGCGAGGACGATCAGGATCGCGAAGAGGAAGAGGAGCAGCGCGGTCCGCGGCCGCCGGGCGCGCTTGGGCGGGAGCGCGGGCCGGCCATACGTGCCCGTCGTCTCCGCGCGCATGGCGAACGAGGCCGGCGCCGCCATGTTCATCGGCAGCGCGCCGCCCGGCATCGGCGCAGCGAAGGCGGCGAGCCCGAAGCTCGCGAGCGACGTGCCGTAGGGCACCTCGTGGGGCATCACCTCGTGACGCGACGTTCCACCGGCGGTGCGACGCTCCTCGTCGATCGCCACCCAGGACGTGCGCCGCGTCGCGATCTGGAAGGTGACGCCGACCTTCTCGATCGTCCGGTCGATCATCTCGACCTCACGCCCGAGGGTCCATCGCATCTCGAGGTCCACGACGTGCTCGCGGGCGTACAGCGCCGGGATCGCCGCGCTGCCCTCGCCCGCGCGCGTCGCCGGCACGCGGATGCGCTTCTCCCACGTGCCGCGCGCGAGGCTGCCGCGCACCACGATCTCGCCGCCCTCGGGACGGAGGCTCATCGCCGCGACGATCGGCGCGCCGGCGAACACGTCCGGGACGTGCTCGGGCGCGAGCTGCACGATCGCGTCGCCCTCGATGGTCACGTCGGTGAGCACCGGGGCGCCGGTTCGGTCGAGCAGGCGCTTGGCCGCGCGCTCGGCGTCCTCGTCGAGCCCGACGAGGACCTCGGCGCCGCGACCGGCGCGCGCGAGGGACATCGCGAGCGTGCGGTTCACCGCGGCGCTCACGCCGGCGACGTGGAACCGGCAGCCCGCGGGGAGGCGCTCGTGGAGCAGCTGGACGATCTGCGCTTCGTTGCCGATGTAACCATCGGTGACGAGCACCACCTGCCGCTGCGCGCCCGCGCGGATCGCGCGCAGCGCCTCGACCACGCCGCTGTACATCTCGGTGCCGCCGCCGGCCTCGAGCGCGCGGAGCCACGCGAGCGCCTCCTTCTTCTCGCTCGCGGTGGCGGGCACGGCATGCGCCTTCCACCGGCGCGGCTGCGACGAGAACTCGACGAGCTCGAGGCGGTCCTCGGGACCGAGCGACTCGACGAGCAGGCCGACGACGCGCTTGGCCTGCGCGAGCGGCGCGCCGGACATCGATCCGCTCGTGTCGAGCAGCACGATCAGATCGCGCGGGACGGACGCGGCCCGCGCGTCGGGCGAAGGCGGCACGACGGTGAGCAGCCCGTAGGCGAGGTGCGCGTGCGGTCCGTGCTCCGGACGCGCGGTCACGAGCGACGCGCCCACCTCGCGCTGGGCGACCGGCCAGCGGACGACGAGATCGCGATCGAGGCGCGCCCCCTCCTCGGCCGCGAGCTCGATGCCCCCACCCTCGGTCGAGCGGAGCCCATGGGACGGCGACACCGGTGCGCCGCCCGGTGCAAACGCGTCGCTCACGTGGAGCTCGAGCTTCATCCGCGCGCCCACGTCGCCGCCGGTGATCTGGAGCGCGACCTCCGGCGGCGCGTCGTAGCGCGGACCGATCACCGTGGGGAAGCGGAGCTCCCACGCCCCCTCGGGCAGCCACGCGAGCGGCGCGTCGACGGTGATGCGCGCGACGATCGACGTGCGCGGGGGGATGTTGCCGATCTCCTGGGTGAACACGTCCCCACGCTCCTGCTCGAGGATCGCGGCCGTCTTGCCGTCGGCGATCGCCTGCTCGAAGCGGGCGCGTGCGGCTTCCTTCGCGTCGACGCGGCCGGTGATCGTGCGGAGCCCGATCTGGAACGCGTAGCCGCTGACCGCGCCGTCGGCCGGCAGCGGCATCTTGTAGGTCACCCGCAACGTCTCGTCGTGGACGTTCGCGAAGGTCTGCTCGAGGACGAACCGCGCCCGCCCGCCGCCGGCCTCCGCCCGGAGCCGCGTCGCGACGAGCGGCAGCGCGCGCCCGTCGGTGGTGACGAGCTCGGCGCCTCGACGCGCAGCGTCATCCTCGGCGGGCAGCGAAGGCATCATGCGGTACGGGGAGGAGAAGACGGTCGGCAGCAGCGTCATCGGCGGGTCCTTTCGCAGGCGGTTCAGCGGGCCAACGCGAGGACGCTCCGATTGGTGACAAAGAATTTTCGCGCCGGTGGGGCCGCGAGCGCAACCGTGCGCTCCGGCGTTGTCACGGAGCTTGCTCCTCCCCGGCCATGCCGGTCCGGACCTCGTCGTTCACGCTCGCGCTCGCGTTCGCGTTCGCCCTTTCCTCGCTCGCGGGCTGCAAGAAATCGTCGCAGGAGGAGCGCGGCGAGGCCCTCCGCGCGGAGGAGCGCGCGCAGCAGGCGATCGCGAAGGCGGACGAGGAGCGGCGCGAGCTGCTCGCGGCGATCGCGCGCGAGCGGAGCACGACGATCGAGAAGCTCGACCGGGAGATCCGTGCGATCGACAAGGAGGTCGTCGCCCTGCCGGAGGAAGGCGACGCCGAGCGCGATCGGCTCGTCGCGCGCCGCGAGCTCCTCCGCAGCGACATCGACCTGGTGCAGAGCAGCACCGAGGCGAACTGGGCGGAGGTGAAGGCGAAGGTCGAGCGCGATCTCAGCGGCGGCGGTCCGGGCCGCATCTGATCCGCGCCCCGATCAACGCAGCCAGTCGCCGAAGCGCTCGCCGATCATCAGCGTCGGCACGTTGGTGTTCGAGCTAGGGATCGTCGGCATCAAGCTCGCGTCCGCGACGATCAGGCCGTCGACCCCGCGAACGCGCCCGCGTCCGTCGGTGGCGGCGCGCGGATCGTCGTCCGCGCCCATCGGCACCGTCCCGCAGGGGTGGTAGCCCGAGCCGGTGATCTGCTCGACGGTGGTGCGGAACGCGCCGGCCTCGTCCCACGGCCTGCGGTTCGGATAGACCGGGCGCGCCAGGTCGGAGAGGTGCTTGGTCCGCGCGAGCTTCCCGAGCCAGCGCAGGGCCTCGCGCGCGGTCTCCTTGTCGGCGTCGTCGGCGAGGAGCGCGGTCTCGATCACCGGCGGATCGGTGACGCGCGCCGAGCGAAAGCGGATGCGCCCCGCGCCGCGCGGCTTGCCGATGCACGCCGCGAGCGTGACGCCCGGCACGGGGAGGCGCGGGAGCGGCACGAAGGATCCCGGCTGGAGCTGGAGATCGTTCGGGCAGGCGCTGCCCTCCGACGTCAGGCGGCACACCGTCTGGATCAGCGGGTGATCGATGCGCGACATCCCGCTCGCGCGCGGAGAGAAGAACACCGCGACGCCCGGATGATCGAGCAGGCGCGCGCCCACCCCCGGCACGTCGCGGACCAGCTCGACGCCGAGGCGCGCGACGTCGGCGGCCGGGCCGATGCCGCTCCGGAGAAGGATGCCCGGCGTCGCGATCGCGCCGGCGCTCAGCACCACCCGATCGGCGAGCACGTCGCGCACGCGGCCGTGTCGCTCGATCTCGACGCCCTGCACGCGGCCGTTCCTCACGAGCACGCGCCGCACGAGCGCGTGCGCGAGCACGCGGAGGTTCCGCCGCGCCCGTACCGACGGCCCGAGGTACGCCCGCGCGGCGCTCACGCGATGACCGTCCTTCGTCTTGTTCATCGCGTGCGGCCCGACGCCGGTGGTCGTCGGATCGTTCGTGTCGGCACACGCGGGGAATCCGACCTCGCGGCACGCCTCGACGAACGCCGCCTGCCACGTCACGAGCTCCTCGGGCGGATGGCGGCGGATGGGGATCGGGCCGTCCTTGCCGTGCCACTCGCTGTCGAAGTCCTCGTCCGTCTCGAGCTTCTTGAAGTACGGCAGGCACTGCTCGAAGCTCCACTCGGAGAGGCCGAGCGACGCCCATTCGTCGTAATCGTAGGGCTGCCCGCGGAGCGCGATGCAGGTGTTCACCGCCGACGATCCGCCCACCACGCGACCGCGCGGGAAGCCCATCGAGAGCGCGCTCCACAGCCGGTGATCCGTCGCCCTGTAGGAAAAGCCCCAGTCGTGGCGGTGGAGCGAGTTCTGGCGCCCGTCACGCAGATCGTCCGGCAGCTCGGCGTCCGGCGCGTAGTCGGGGCCCGCCTCGAGCAGCACGACCTCGTGCCGCTCGTCCTCGGTCAGGCGCGACGCGATGATCGCGCCGGCCGATCCTGCGCCGACGACGACGGTACGCACGGCGTCACTTCGTCATGATCTTGAGGCCCTTCGACGTGAGCGGCTGGATCGTGTCGAGGTTCGAGATCGCCGTTCCCTTCACGTCGAGGATCTTCAGCTTGGTGAGGTCCTTCAGCGGGCTCACGTCGGTGACCGCGGTGTTGCGGATCGAGAGCTTCTCGAGCTTCTTCAGCTTCGAGAGGGGCGTCAGGTCGGTGGCCGGCACGTCGTCGAGCGAGAGCTCGGTGAGGTTCACCAGGTTCGCGAGCGGCCCCAGGTCACGCACGTGCGTGCGCCCGAGATCGAGCCGGTCGAGCATGACCAGCTTCTCGAGCGGCTTCAGGTCCTCGACCTCGCTGATCGACGCGCGGAGCGACTCGAGCTGCACGAGGTTCGCGATCGGCTTCAGATCGCGGTACTTCCCCGGCCCGAGATAGAGGTGCTTCAGGTTCGTCATCTTCGGGAAGACGCACGGATCGAGCTCGTCGAGGTTCGACTTCTTCGCGAGGTTCACCGACTTCACCTTCGCGAGGTCCGCGGTCGTGAGGTTGCCGGGGTTCTTGTCCTTGGGCTTGTCGAGCTTGAGCCGCAGCTCCGCCTCGAGGTCGGGATCCTCGATCGGCACTTCGGCTCCCGTCGGGCACTCCTTCGGCGGCTTGGCCGCCTTGGGCTCGGCGCTGGCCGACGCCGCGGGCACCGGCACGGCGGCCGACGCGGTGGCGGCGGCGGCGTCTCCTCCGCCCGTTTTCGCGAGGAGCTCCGCCTTCTTCTTGTCCTCGTCCTCGCACCCGAGGGCGAGAACGGCGAGCGAGACGACACCGACGGCGAGCCCGAGGCGGACGTTGCGCTTCATGGGCGCGCAGCATAATCCCTCTTGGAACGGTTGCGCTCGCCTTCCGGCAGGTGCGATCTTATGTAGAGGCCTCGATGCGCAAGGTCCGGAAATGCCGCTGCGGGCACGAGCGGGGACATCCCCTCGTCGACGAGGAGGCGGAGTACACCTTCTGGGGCTGGATCCAGCTCAGCATGCTGGGGTTCACGCCTCGCCCGGACCACATCATCTACCGCTGCACCATCTGCCGGCAGTCGCTCGGGACGACGCGGGATCCGAAAATCCTCGAACGTCGTTACAGCAAGACGCCGGATGACGTAAAAGTCGGCAAATGACAGTCACCGCGCTCTCCGGCGAAGAAGGCCGGCGCGTCGCGGAGGTGAAGCGGCGCAAGACGTTCGCCATCATCTCCCATCCCGACGCGGGCAAGACGACCCTCACCGAGAAGCTCCTTCTCTACGGCGGAGTGATCCAGCTCGCCGGCGCGGTGAAGGCGAAGCGTGGGCGCGCGGCGGCCGTCTCCGACTGGATGGAGATGGAGCGCGAACGCGGCATCTCCATCACCACGTCGGTCCTCCAGTTCCCCTACCGCGGCCTGCAGATGAACCTGCTCGACACGCCGGGCCACGCGGACTTCAGCGAGGACACCTACCGAACGCTCCACGCGGTCGACGGTGCGGTCATGCTCCTCGACGCGGCCAAGGGCGTCGAGGCGCAGACGAAGAAACTCTTCCGCGTCTGCAAGCAGCGGCAGATCCCCATCTTCTCCTTCGTGAACAAGATGGACCGGCCGGGCCGTGACGCGTTCGAGCTGATCGGCGAGGTCGAGAGCGTGCTCGGGATCGGCGTCTACCCGATCACCTGGCCGATCTTCCGGGGCGGCACGTTCCGTGGCGTCTATCACCGCGTCGAGCACCGCGTGTACCTGTTCGACGCGGACGACGCCGGCTCGAGCGCCGCGCACGGCGCGGAGAAGCCGCCGGTGAAGGTGGCAGGCCTCGACGATCCGACGCTCCTCCAGGAGCTCGGCGAGGAGGGCTACAAGCAGCTCCGCGACGAGGCGGAGCTCCTCGACGCCGCCGGCGACGCCTTCGACAAGGAGAAGTTCGAGCGCGGCGAGGTCTCGCCGATGTTCTTCGGCAGCGCCATCAACAACTTCGGCCTCGAGGCGTTCCTCGAGACGTTCTGCCAGCTGATGCCGCCGCCGGCGCCGCGCCACACGACCGTCGGCGACATCGAGGCGACCGATCCCCGGTTTTCCGGCTTCGTCTTCAAGATCCAGTCGAACATGGACCGCGCGCACCGCGACCGCGTCGCGTTCGTTCGGATCTGCTCCGGCCGATTCGAGCGGGGGATGAAGGTGAAGCACGTGCGCACGGGCCGCGAGATCCGTCTCGCGAACCCGACGCAGTTCGTCGCGCAGGAGCGCAGCGTCGTCGACGAGGCCTTCGCCGGCGACGTCATGGGCGTGTACGACCCCGGGGTCTTCGAGATCGGCGACACCGTCACCGACGGCGCGGCGTTCGTGTTCGAGGAGATCCCGAGCTTCGCGCCCGAGCACTTCGCGCGGCTGGTCATGGCAGATCCGCTCCGCCGGAAGCAGCTCGCGAAGGGGATCGAACAGCTCGCGCAAGAGGGCACCATCCAGCTCTACCGGCCGCCGGACGTGCGCGCCGGCGAGATCATCCTGGGCGCGGTCGGCCAGCTGCAGCTCGAGGTCGTCAAACACCGCCTCAAGGCGGAGTACGACGTCGAGGTCCGCTACGAATCGATCAACGTCATGCACGCGAGGTGGATCTCGCGCAAGGACGGCCAGCCCGTCGACGTCGCCGCCCTCGCTCGGCAGCGCATCGGGCTCGTCGTGGTCGACGTGCGCGAGCGTCCTGTCGTCCTCTTCTCGGGCGACTGGCAGCTGAACGCAGCGATCAAGGACCAGCCGGACTACGTCTTTGCCGAGACTGCGCGCGGCGTCCTCGTTCGCAAGGACTGACTAGGCAGCGGCCGCGCGCGCACGCGGACGTGGCCCCGAGCGTGCGCCCTGGCGGATGCCGGGGAGACCGCGTTCCTTACCGGAGGGCTTCGGGCCGCGCGGCGTACTCTGGGCGCGGCGCTGCCCACGTTCGGTGCGCGCATCCTCGGCGCCGGCTTCCGCGCGCGGAATGCCGTGGCCGATTTCGAGCGACTCGCCGGCCGGACGGTCCTGGCCGATCTTGGTGACGAACGAGCGTCGCTCGCCGTCAGGAGGGAGGCGACGCCGCCGCGCGGTCTTCGATTCGCCAGGCGACTGCTTCGCCGGTCGGTCGGAGCTCGCGTCGAGAGGCGTCGTCCTTGCAATTGTTTCGCGCTCCCTTTTTCCCTCCAGTGCGTCGATGGCCCGCTCGAAGAGCACCGTGAGATCGCGTTTCGGATTGCTGTCGGTCATGCGGTCGAGGAGCCGCTCGATCTGATCGCGCCGCTCGCGGCTGATGGTGATGCTGAGTCGGTATCGACTCTCCGCGGCCGGCTCGACTGCGGGCTTGGCCACCGGCGTCATCTCGTTCGCCGTGCGGGCCTCTGGAACCTTCCTCATCCTGGCGGGTTCGTCCGGACGCGGTGCGCGCCGCGCGAGGATCTCGTCGACCTCGTCTCTCGGTCGTCCGCGCGTCGCCGCGACGAGGTCATCGCAGTTCTCCTTCGTCACGTGACGACGGAGGCTGACGAGCAACGAAAGATGGATCTCTCCTCGCGCGAGCGCCGCGAGGAGCTGCGGAAACTCCCGCACCAGGCGCGCCGCCGTCACGCGCCGATGCGCGGCGCTCTCGCTCATCCCGAGACGTTGAACGCAGAAATCGACGAGTGACGGGTACTCGTCCTCGGAATGGAGGCGCCGTTCCTCGAGCTCGTTGAGGAGCAAAAGGAGCTGCACCGTCAAGCGGTTGGTCTTCGCGACCACGGTCTCGAGGCGACCGATCAGGTCTTCGTCGGAGAGCGCTTTCAGATTCGGAGTGTCCATGCGGGTCGGATGAGCACGACATGTGCCGAGTCCGCGACCGAGTGATCTCGCGCATGTGGAGGTCGTGACCCTATGGCCCGGCCACTTTTTGCCTGGCCCCGGCCAGTGGGTGAGCCCTCCGCCGGCGCAAGGACACCGTCGAGCGAGACCACGGATCTGGTAGCGTGGGTCGCCTCCATGCGCGGAACGGTGGCCGTCGCGATCGCGTGCGTCGCATGGCTGCTCGCGCCCTCCGCCCAGGCGCAGCCGATGACGGTGGGGGACGATGATCCTGGCTCGCCGCCCGATCCGCTCGTCCGCGTCATCCCCATCCCGCGCACGGACAACCGATTCGGCGGGGACGATCCGACGGAGTGGCGCCCGCGGCGGACGATGCAGGCCACGACCGCCGATCTCTTCGTTACCGGCGGCGCCGCCGGCGTCGCGATCGCGGCCGCGATTGTCCCGCCGTCGAGCAAGCATGCGCGGGGCGGCGTCCTCTTCGACGAGGGGGCGCGCGACTTCCTCCGCATCGGCAGCCCGGACGGCCGGTACCTCGTGCGCGACGCCAGCGACGTTGGCGTCTCCCTCGCGAGCACCTGGCCCTTCCTCGTCGACGCGCTGCTCACGGCATGGTGGCACCGCGGCGACGTGAAGCTCGCGCGCAACATGGCCCTCGTCAGCGCGGAGGCGTTCATGCTCTCCGCCGCCGCGCAGGGCATGACGAACACGCTCGCCGGGCGCGAGCGCCCCTACGGTCGCCTCTGCGGCACCGACCAGCTGCCGGAGAACGGCGTCGACTGCCAGGGGAACGTGCGCTACCGCAGCTTCTTCAGCGGGCACAGCACGCTCTCCTTCACGAGCGCAGGCGTCCTCTGCGTGAACCACCTCGGTCTCGGGCTCCTCGGTGGACCGTGGGACGCGGTCACGTGCGTCACCGGCTTCGGCGTCGCGACCAGTACCGCCCTCTTCCGCGTGATGAGCGACATGCACTACGCCACCGACGTCACCGTCGGGGCGATCGTCGGCACGTCGGTCGGATTGCTCGTGCCCTGGCTTCACCTCGGACCGCCGCCCGGCACGCCGGAGATCGAGCGCGCGGGGCGCATCGACGTGCGGGTCGCTCCCGTCGGTCAGGGCATCGGCCTCACGGGGACGTTCTGATGATCGCGCGCCGTGGCTCTGCGGTCGCCGTTCTCGGCGCGATCGTCTTCGGCACACGCTCCGCGCCGGCGCAGGAGACCAGCCACGGAGGCCCGCCGGTGGAGCTCGGCGCACCGCACACCGACGCGCTCGTCGATCCGTCGCTGAAGCGGTCATGGAACGAGGGCGCGCCGCGCCCGTTCGCAGCGGTCCTCGTCGACGCCGGGTATCTGTACCTGCGGCCGCGGGGACAGCTCGGATACGGCTTGCCGTTCAAGACGTGGGTCGGCATCGAGGCGAACCCGATCCTCGTCAGCGCCGGGCTCGGCGGATATGGCGGGCTCCGCTTCGCGTGGGACTACGTCGATCTCCGCGTCGGAGCGCGATGGTTCGGCGCGTTCCAGCATGCGTTCCTCGTTCCGCAAGGATCGTTCGATCGGCTCGACCTCGATCGCACCGATCAGCCGAAGGCGCGCTTCACGACGCTCGAGGCGGAGCTCAACGTCGCGGTGCCCGCCGGCCCCGGCGACGTCCTCGCGACGGCGAGCGCGTCGTCCGTGCACGGCGTCCCCGAGGGGCTCTACGTCTTCGAGGAGACGCTGCGCGTGATCGTCGATCCGCCGTTCGTCTGGCGCGGCCGCGCCGGCTACGTGTTCCGGTTCGGCGAGAACGATCACTTCGCGCTCGGTCCGGTGGTCGACGTGCTCGACGTTCCACGCCGCGACGACTCGGTCACCGTCCGCGCCGGTCCCGTCATGCGGATCCAGCTGAGCCGCCACTTCGACGTGCGCGGGAGCTTCGTCACCACGATCGCGAGCCCGGACAGCCTGGGCCTCGTCGGCGGCGACTTCACCGAGCTCGGCGTCCGCTACCGCACCGCCACCGAATGACGACGCGACGGATCTCCGAGGATCCGGCGGCGTCGGTCAAGACCGACGCTCGAACGGGAAAACCGCGCGAGCGGATGTGCGCGACGCGTCGTCGACCGATCTCCCGTCGACGTCGTCGCGAAGGGAACGAAGATCGCCATCTCCGACGTCGACGGCACGCTCACGTCGAGTGAAAACGTGGAGTTCGGCGCGATGCTCACCGGCGCCACGCCCGAGGCCCAGCCGCACGCGGCCGAGGCGCTGAGGGCGCTCGCGGCGAAGGGCTACCGCATCGTCTACCTCACCGCGCGCCCCGAGTGGCTGAACCGGCGCACGCACGAGTTCCTGGCACAACGCGGCTTCCCCGCCGGCACCGTGCACACCACCACGACCGCGACCGGCGCGATCGGCGGCGCGGCGGCGGCCTACGAGAGCGCGGAGCTCGAGCGTCGGGCCGCGCACGGGGTGCACATCGCCTGGGCGTTCGGCAATCAACCGAGCGACACGGACGCGTACGACGCCGCGGGGGTGGAGCCCCGCGAGCACCGCGTCTTCCTCGGCGTCGCCGACGCCCACGGCGGACGACGCGTCGACGACTACGCGGAGGTCCTCCCGGCCATTGCGTCGTCACCGGCGGCGTGCAAGTGAACGTCGTCTCTCACGGCGAGCCGGTCGGGAACGACCCTCCGCCGAGCGCCGAGCCGTCGGGCGCGAACACGCAGTAGAAGAACATCTCCGAGCTCCACTTCCCCATCCCGCCGGAGCCGCAGTCCACCTCGCCGTCGGTGCGGGCGATCAACTTGACCTGACCGTCGACGAAGGAGACGCGGGGCGCACGCTCTGCGCGCACGCTGCCGATCGCGCGCGCCCACGCGATCGATCCGTTCGGATCGAAGCGGACGAGGAAGACGTCGTCGCCCCCCTTCGACTTCAGGGTGTCGTCGCCGACGCTCAGCCAGCCGCTGAACGTGCCCGCCGCGTAGAGCGCGTCGTCGCTGCCGCGCGCGGTGGTGGTGATCAGCGTCGGAGGATTGCCCTCCTTCTCGATCGCCCACCGCGGGTCCGACTCGTCGCCGTCGCCGGCGGCGGCGCCGTCGCTGCGCGGCGTCGCACTCGGCTGGGCCGGTTCGTCGGCGGTGATCGCCGGCTCGTCGTTCTGGACGGGCGCGGTCATCGCGTCGCCGCTGCTGCAGTGAATGCCCACTGCAGCTGCGAGGAGCACCGTGAGCACCGTTCTCATGTCCACCTCGGGTTGCAACGACCGCGCCGGGCGAGCTCTTCGTCGAAGACGCCGTGATCTCTCTGGATCGATGCCCGTCGCCAACGTCCCGCTTCGCAACGTGTGGCGGAACCGCTGCGGGCGAGCTCGCGCCGCCTGATTCCGCCGACTTGCCCGCCCGCCCCCTGGTCGCCGCGGCGCGAAGGTCGCACGAAATCCTGCGACGAGCTCTGCCGCTCGGGCTCTACGGGACGGTCCCCCATGCGCCTGCTCTCCCTCCTCTTCTTCGCCGTCGTCGTCAGCCTCGTCCTCGCCTCCCCGCGCGCCGCGCGCGCCGCCGAGCCTCCGCCGGAGGAAGGCGACGACGGGTTCGAGCGTTCGATCGCCCTGCTCCCGTGGAAGACGGGACCGCAGCCGCTCGAGCTCGGCCACGGCGTGCGCCTCGCGCTCCCGGAGGGCCATCGCTTCCTCGGGCAGCCCGAAGCCGGCGAGCTGATGAAGAAGCTCGGCAACCTGCACAACGACGACCTCCTCGGCGTGGTGCTCTCGACCGATCCGGCGGACGCGTTCCTCGTCTCCATCCGGTACGACGAGGAGGGCTTCATCCGTGACGACGAGGAGCTCGACGCGAAGGAGATCCTCGCCTCCATCCGCGAGGGCGAGGCCGAGTACAACGAGGAGAGGAAGAAGCTGGGGTTCACGGCCATCCATGCCGACGGGTGGCACGAGGAGCCGCGCTACGACGGGGCGAAGCACCACGTCGTCTGGGCGCTCATCGTGTCCGACGCGACGGGCTCGTCCGTGAACCTGAACACGCGCGTGCTCGGGCGGAAGGGGTTCGTCTCGGTCAACCTCGTCACCGACCGCGCGCTGCTCGACCTGCACCGCTCGCACGGCCTCGCGATCCTCGGCGCGACCTCGTTCGCGCCGGGCGAGCGCTACGAGGACTTCGATCCGGCGAAGGACAAGGTCGCGGAGTACGGGCTGACCGGCCTCGTCCTCGGCGGCGCCGGGGTCGGGATCGCGAAGGCCGCCAAGATCGGCATCCTCGCGAAGGCGTGGAAGGCCATCCTCGCCTTGCTCGTTGCCGGGAAGAAGGGCATCGTTGCGCTGTTCGCCGCCGTCGCCGCGCTCGCGAAGAAGCTCTTCGGCAAGAAGCGCGCGGACGCGGTCGTTCCCGAAGGCGCCCACGTCGACGATGCAGGATCCGAATTTCCTCCCGCCTGAGCCCCGCGCCCGAGCCCTGCCCGCGGCCGAACCGGCGCTGGCGCCGGCGCCGATGCCCGCCAGGCGGTGGATCGGCGGCGCGGCGGCGGCGCTGATCGCGCTGCTGTCGAAGGGCAAGGTGCTCCTCGCCGCGCTGAAGGCGCTGCCGTTCGCGAAGGTGTTCCTGACCGCGGGGACGATGGGGCTGTCGATCCTCCTCTACGCGCTCAGCCGCGGATGGGCGTTCGGCATCGGTTTCGTGCTCCTCATCCTCGTGCACGAGCTCGGCCATGGGTGGGCGATGAAGGCGGCCGGCATCCGCGCGAGCTGGCCGGTCTTCATCCCGTTCTTCGGCGCGTTCATCTCGATGAAGGACCAGCCGTCCCACCCGACGATCGAGGCGCGCGTCGCCTACGCCGGACCGCTCGCAGGGACCGGGGGCGCGCTCGTCTGCGCCGCCGTGGGCCTGGCCGCGGGCTCCCCCTTCTTCCTCGCGCTCGCGCACGTGGCGTTCTTCCTGAACCTGTTCAACCTGGTGCCGCTCGGCTTCCTCGACGGCGCTCGCATCGCCCGCGTCTTCTCGCGCAAGGCCTGGATCGCCGGCGCCGTCCTCCTCGGCGGGATGTTCTTCGTCCACCCGTCGCCGCAGCTCCTGCTCATCGCCCTCATGGGCGTCGGCGCGGCGTTCCGCCGGAACGACGACCTCGAGCTCGTCACCCCCGAGGAGCGCCGCCTCTGGGCCTTCCGCTACTTCGGCCTGTGCTTTTTCCTCGGCGCCGCGATGCTCTTCACGCAGCGCCTGCTCCACGGCACAGTAGACGCCCTCCGATGATCGAGACGAAGCGCGCCGAGATCGGCCTCTGCCTCCTGCTCGCGGCGGCCGACGGTGACATCTCCGAGAAAGAGATCGGCGCCCTGTCGGCGCGCCTCGGCACGCTGCTCGGCGAGGACTACCCGGCGCTCGCGGCCGGCGTGATCGCCGACGGCGAGATCGATCGCATGGGCCAGCTCGGCCCCGATCGCTACGTCCAGGCGCTCGCGACGCGCATCCCCGAGGACCGACGCCGCCGGGCGCTCCACGCGGCCCTCGTCGTCGCGCACGCCGACGGGCTCGCGCCCGAGGAGGAGAGCATGTTCCGCGACGTCGCCGCGGCGCTCGGCTTCGATCCGCGCGACGCGGAGAAGATGCTCGACGACGTCAAGCGGGGGTCGGTCCGCCCTCGCCCGCTCGCCTGATCACGTCACGATCACGCGGTACGCGCCCTCCCCTTCGTCCTCGATGCGGATGTCGCGATCGAGGAACCGGCGCACCGTCTCCACCTGCGTCGCGAGGTGCTGCGACGGGGCGACGGTGCGGAGCTCCGAGCGACCCGCGGCGAGCGCCATCGGCAACACCAGCTGATCGGCGAGGTGCTCGAACACCGGGACGCCCGCGTCGAGCCAGGCGCGCACCTCGCGGACGACGCCCCGGGCGACGTCCTCGGCGCGCACGCCGCGCGCGCCGAATCCGGTGAACACCTCGGTGACGTGCTCGCAGCGGATCGTGACCACGAGCGCGTTGCCCGGCCCCGGGCTCGTCACCTGCTCGGCGCGCGCATCGGCGTCGGTCCACCCGAGCCCGCGGACGAGCGTCGCGATCTCGCGCGCGGCGACGTGCTCGGGGACGCGGCTGAGGAGCGCGCGCGCGTGCCGCTCGAGCAAGGCGCCTCGCTCGAGGAGCACGAGCGGCGCGAGCGCGGGGCATGGATGGACCACCGCGCGAAAGCGGCCGCCGCCCGCCGGATGGAAGCCGACCGCATCGAGCTCGAGATCGACACGCGCGCCCATCCGCGCGAGCAGCGGCACGAACGCGCGGGCGAGGAACGGAAACGGCGGCGCCGCCTGGTTGTGCGTGCCGCCGACCAGCGTGAGGTGCGACGGGGCCTCGGCGCGGAGCAGCGCGGGGAGCACGGTCTGGAATACGAGCGTCGCGCTGCCCGCGCTCCCCACGTCGAAGTGACGGCTGCCCGGGTGGATCCCGTTCGGGGCGAAGGAGAGCGCCTTCGAGCCGAGCACGGCGCCCTCGACCGCCGCCGCGCCGATCGCCTCTGCCGCACGCACCGCCGCGAGGTGCTGGAGGAGGAGGCCGGGCTTGCTGCGCCCCGCACGGATCCGCTCGATGCGGAACGCACGTCCGGTCACGAGCGAGAGCGCGAGCGCGGTGCGGAGGATCTGACCACCGCCCTCACCGCGCGATCCGTCGAGGATGATCATGGTGCCGGCCCTCGACGATGGTAAGTCGCTCGCATGCAGCTGGTCACCGTCGAGGACTTCGAGGCCGCGGCCCGCACGCGCCTCTCGCAGATGGCCTACGACTACTACCGGTCGGGCGCGGACGAGGAGCACACGCTCCATCGCAACCGGGACGCGTTCGCGCGCTTCGAGCTCTGGTACCGCACGCTCGTCGACGTCGACTGCCCGGCGCTCGAGACCACGATCCTCGGAACGAAGGTGAGCTCGCCCATCGCGATCGCCCCGACGGCGTACCACTGCCTCGCGTGCCCCGACGGCGAGCGTGCGACCGCGCGCGCGGCGGCCGCCGCCGGGAAGCTCTACGTCGCCTCGACGCTCGCGACGACGGCGCTCGAGGACGTCGCCGCCGCGGCCCCCGGCGCGCCGCGCTGGTTCCAGCTCTACGTGCACAAGGAGCGCGCGTTCACCGCGAGCCTCGTCGCGCGCGCGAAGGCCGCCGGCTACGGCGCCATCGCCGTCACCATCGACACGCCGGTGCTCGGCCGGCGGTGCGCCGACGTGAAGAACGCGTTCGCGCTGCCCGACGGCCTCGTGATGGCGAACCTGGTCGACATCCTGCCGCCGGACCTCCGCCACGGATCGGGCTCCGAGCTCGCTCGCTTCGTGGCGTCACGGCACGACGCCACGTTCGCGTGGAAGGACCTCGACTGGCTCACCCGCGAGGCGGCGCCGTTGCCCGTCGTGGTGAAGGGGCTCGTCCGCGCCGACGACGCGGAGCGCGCGGTCGATCACGGCGCATCGGCGGTGTGGATCTCGAACCACGGCGGACGGCAGCTCGACTTCGCGCCCGCGACGATCGACGCGCTCGAGGACGTCGTCGCCGCGGTCGGACACCGAACCGAGGTCTACCTCGACGGCGGCGTGTCGTCGGGGACGCGCGCGCTCATCGCGCTCGGGCTCGGCGCGCGCGCGGTCTTCGTCGGGCGCCCGGTGCTCTGGGGGCTCGCCGCGCTAGGAGAGGAGGGCGCCTCGCGCGTGCTGGCGCTCCTCGACGAAGAGCTCCTCCGGGCGATGAAGCTCGCCGGCTGCCCGGACCTCGCCTCGACCCGCGACGGCCTCGTGCGGCGGAGGCGAACGAGCTGATTGTTGCGCGACGCGAACGGTGTGTTGTCCGGAGCGGTCGGAACACCGACACGCGCGGGGTCATCGGTGAGGTCAGAGAAAGGATCCACCATGCAGACCTCGGACACGCAGGGCGAGACCACCGGGACGACGCCGCCGACCTCCTGGATCATCGACGGGACGCACTCGACCGTCGGGTTCGTCGCGCGGCACATGATGATCACGAACGTGCGGGGCGAGTTCAAGAAGCTGGACGGCACCGTCCGCTGGGACCCCGCGCGCCCGGCGGCCACGCAGATCGACGTCGACATCGAGGTCGCGTCGATCGACACGCGCGACGAGAAGCGCGACGCGCATCTCCGAAGCCCCGACTTCTTCGACGTCGAGAAGTTCCCGACGATGACCTTCCGGTCCCGCGGCGTCGGCCGCAAGCGCGACGGGCGCCTGGAGATCGTCGGTGACCTCACCATCCGCGACGTCACGAAGGTGGTCGTCCTGGACGTCGAGGGCCCGACGCCGGAGCACGCCGATCCCTGGGGCTTCCTCCGCGTCGGCGCGTCCGCGCGCACGCTGATCAAGCGGTCGGACTTCGGGATGACGTGGAATACCATGCTCGAGGCCGGCGGCGTGCTCGTCGGCGACGAGATCAAGATCGAGATCGAGCTCACGCTCATGAGGAAGAAGTGACGATGAACACCAGGCTCCTTTTCGCTCCGCTGCTCGTCTCCGCCCTCGCCTTCGGCTGCGAGGATCCCGCGAAGGGCAAGGTGAAGGCGCAGACCGGCGAGGCGCAGCAGGCCTCGACCGCCGCGCCGAGCGCGGGCGCGAAGACGTACCGGTTCGACGCCGCGTCCGGCTCGAAGCTCGACTGGGTCGGCGCGAAGGTGACGCGCAAGCACGAGGGCACCTTCAAGAGCTTCAACGGGGCGATCCAGGTCGATCCCGCCGCGCCGGAGAAGGGCAAGGTCGACGTCGAGATCGAGACCGCCTCGCTCTACACGGCGGACGGCGACCGGCTGCTGAACCACCTCAAATCGGCCGACTTCTTCGACGTCGCGACCTATCCGAAGGCGACGTTCGCGTCGACCGACGTCAAGAAGGCGGGCGAAGACTGGACCATCACCGGCAACCTCACGCTGCACGGCGTGACGAAGTCGATCACCTTCCCCGCGAAGGTGAAGGTCGGTGACGCGGGCGTCGACGCGGACGCGGAGTTCGCGATCAACCGCAAGGACTTCGGCATGGCCTACCCCGGCGCGGCCGATGACCTGATCCGCGACGACGTCGTGATCAAGCTGTCGATCCACTCGAAGGCCTCGAGCTGAGCGGAGCCGTGCGCGCCGGCGGGGCATGATACCCTCGCCGGCATGCACGCCGATGCGAGACGCTTCGCGCCCGCGACGCAGCGGAACCGCGAGCCCATCCTCGAGGTGCTCCGCCGCTTCGTGAAGCCGTGCGATCACGTGCTCGAGATCGCGAGCGGCAGCGGGGAGCACGCCGTCTTCCTCGCGCCGCGACTCGACGTGGGGACGTGGCAGCCGACCGACCTCGATCCCGAGGCGCGCGCGAGCATCGACGCCTGGCGCGCGCACGAGGGCGACCCGCGCGTCCTCGCCCCGCTCGCGCTCGACGTGACGAAGGATCCCTGGCCCGTCGCGAAGGCCGACGTCGTGGTGTGCATCAACATGATCCACATCGCGCCGTGGCGCGCGACCGTGGCCATGCTCGCGGGCGCGGCGCGCGTGCTGCCCTCGGGCGGGGTGCTGTACCTCTACGGGCCCTACCGCCGCGCGGGCGTGAGCACGTCCGACAGCAACGAGGCGTTCGATCAGAGCCTCCGCGCGCGCAACCCCGAGTGGGGCGTGCGCGACCTCGAGGCGGTGCGCGACGAGGCGCTCGAGCACGGCCTCGCGGTCGAGGAGGTCGTCGCGATGCCGGCGAACAACCTGTCCGTGGTCCTTCGGCGGGCCGTGACGGGTGCTATCCTGTCCGCATGACCTTCGTCGTCGCGCTCGCCGCCGCGCTCGCCGCGTTCTTCCTCTTCCGCGCACGCCGGCGGACCGCGAAGCCGGACGTCGCGCGCGACACGACGCCCGCGCTCGACGCGTTCATCGCCGAGGCGCTCGAGAACGAGCTCGCCGGTCCGGTCCTGGGGATCCGCGGCGCGAGCGCCGAGGAGCGGAGGCCGCTCGCGAAGACGCTCCGGAGCGAGCCCGATCCCGACGTCGTGTCGAAGATCGAGGACAAGGTGAAGAGCGTCGAGCTCGAGGTCGTCCGCTACGCGCACGAGAGCGACGCGGAGGTGATCGTCCGCGTCCGCTACACCGACGACGGCGCGGGAGAGACGTCGAAGCGCCTGGCGTGGAGCGACGTGCCGGAGTCGATCCGGTCGGACTTCGAGCGCCGCGGGGGCACCCGCGTGTTCCGGTCCTGGGCCTTCCCGTGGCAGCGCGTGCAAGCGCTCTGATCGCGGCGGTGCGGTAGAGGGGACGGGGTGCTCGATCCGATCGCGCTCGCGGTCCCGCTGTTCTTCGTCCTGATCGCCGCCGAGCTGATCTGGGCGAAGCGAAGGGGCGTCCGCGTCTACCGCTTCACCGACGCGATCACCGATCTGAGCTGCGGGATCACCTCGCAGATCGTCCTGCTCGTCTGGGCGACCACCCAGCTCGCGATCTATGCCGCCGTCTACGCGCACTTCCGCGTCGTCACGTTCGAGCATGCGTGGGTGCCCTGGGTGATCGCGTTCTTCGCGGTCGACTTCTTCTATTACTGGTGGCACCGCTTGAGCCACGAGGTGAACTTCCTCTGGGCCGCGCACGTCGTGCATCACCAGAGCGAGGACTACAACCTCGCGGTCGCGCTCCGTCAGGCGGTCCTCACCAGCTGGACCGCCCTGCCCTTCTACCTGCCGCTCGCGGTGCTGGGCGTGCCGACGCACGTCTTCGCGCTCGTCCACGCGCTCTCGACCCTCTATCAGTTCTGGATCCACACGCGGCTGGTGGGGAAGATCCGCGGGCCGATCGACTGGGTCCTCAACCTGCCGAGCCATCATCGCGTGCACCACGCGGTGAACGCGCCGTACCTCGACAAGAACTACGGCGCGACGCTGATCGTGTGGGATCGCCTGTTCGGCACCTACGCCGAGGAGATCGAGGAGCCGGTCTACGGCATCACCAAGCCGCTCGGCACGTTCGATCCGCTCTGGGCGCAGGTCCACTACTGGTTCGAGATGGCGTCGATGGCGCGCGCCGCGCAGCGTCCCGGCGACAAGCTCCGCGTCCTGTTCGCCTCGCCCGCGTGGAAGCCGGACGGCTGGGTGCCGCCGGACGTCGGAGATCCGCTCTCGCGCCCCAAGTACGATCGCCCGCTCTCGCGCCGTCTGGCCGCGTACATCGGCGTGCAGTACGCGATCGTCGTGGTGGCCACGTTCGCCATCCTCATGTGGCACCACGGCATCGCGCGACACCTCCTCGTCGTCGCGTCGCTGGCCGTCCTCGCGTCGCTCGTCGCCTTCGGGGCGCTCGTCGAAGGACGCCGATGGGCGCGCGCGTTCGAGGGCGCACGCCTGGCGGTCGCGGCGGTCGCCGTCTTCGCCGTCGTGACGAGCGGGTGTCGCCGCCGGCAGGAAGAGCCACGCCTCGTGCCTCTCGAGGGCGAGAGCGCGGTGCTGCCGCGCCGCGCGCCCGCGGTCGTCCCGTCGATGCACGCCGAGCCGCGGAGCATCGTCGTCGACGGAGGCACGCGCAAGTGGCTCCTCGTCGAGCCGGCGACCCTCGATCCGGCGAAGCGCTACGCGCTCGTACTGGTCTTCCACGGCGACGGCGGCAACGCGCGCGGCTTCCATCAGGGCTTCCCGTTCGAGCGCGGCTCCGGAGACGGGGCCATCCTCGCGTACCTCGACGGCATCCGCACGACCTGGGACCTCGAGACGAGGAAGGGCGAGAACCGCGACGTGAAGTTCGCGAAGGCGGTGATCGAACAGCTCCTCCGCGAGCGTCCGATCGACGCGGACCGGGTGTTCGCCGCCGGCTACTCGAGCGGCGGCTTCTTCTCCAACGTCCTCGCGTGTCACGAGCCGGGCCTCCTCCGCGCGATCTCGTCGAGCGCGGGCGGCGCCCCGTACAAGCAGGCCGAGACGTGGCCGAACGGCTATCCCAAGTGCCCGGGCCAGACCCCGACGGCGACCATCGCGATCCATGGCGAGCGCGACTTCGCGGTCACGCTCGACAGCGGGCGCTTCTCCGCGTCGTACTGGGCCTACGTGAACGGCTGCAACACGGGCGAGTGGGAGCCCACCGGTTACGGCGAGTGCCGATCGTACCGAGGCTGCAACGCGGGCAAGCCCGTGGTGTGGTGCGACATCGCCGGTCTCGATCACTGGGTCTGGGAGCGCGCCGCCGAAGCGTCGTGGACGTTCTTCCAGAGCGTCGCCGCCGCGAAGTGAGCGCCGTCACTTCGGGACGAGCGAATCGCAGCGCTTGAAGACCGCGCCGAGCTCCTTCACCAGGTAGTCGCGCACCACGGCGACGCGCTGGGGCAGGAACCGCGCCGACGCGTAGACGATGTTCAGCTCCGAGCCCGAGAGCGACCACTCGGGCAACACCCGCACGAGCTTCCCGCTCTGCCACTCGCGCGCGCAGAGGAACTGCGGGATCAGCCCGATGCCCGCACCGGCGAGGGCCGCCTTGCGCACGAACGACAGATCGTCGGAGCCCACGCGACCGGTGACGGTGACGGTCTCTTCCCGTCCGTCGTGCGTCACGAGCTGCCACGTCGAGCGGCCGTTCACCGGACGGAAGAGGATGCAGTCGACCCGCGCGAGCTCGGCGAGCGTGCTCGGCATGCCGTTGCGCTTCACCCAGCGCGACGACGCGTAGAGGCCTGCCTCGACGGTGCCCACCCGGCGCGCGACGAGCGAGCCGTCGCGCACGGGACCGGCGCGCACGGCGAGATCGATGCCTTCGGCCGCGAGATCGACGACGCGGTTCGCGAGCGAGACCTCGATGGAGATCGTCGGGTGGCTCCGCGCGAAGCGCGCGACGATCCCCGCGAGGGCCCACACGCCGACGTCGAGCGGCGCGGTCACCCGCACCGTGCCGCGCGGCTGCGCCTGCGTGTCGGCGGCGGCGTCGGTCGCCTCGTCGATGTCGGCGAGCGCGCGGGCGACGCGGTCGTAGAACGCCGAGCCCGCCTCGGTGAGATGGAGCTTGCGCGTCGTGCGATGAAGGAGGCGCGCGCCGAGGTCTTGCTCGAGCTGCGCGACACTGCGGCTGACCGACGACTTCGGGACGCCGAGCGCACGCGCCGCGGCGGTGAAGCTGCCGTCCTGGACCACGCGGGCGAACGCCGCGACGCGGTTGAGGTCCATCGAATCAGGCGTGGCTGAGGATCGTCAGGGTGACCACGCCCGCGACCACGAGCAGGATCACGACGGCGATCAGCTTCGGCATCATGCGGCTCTTGCCGCCGAAGTCGGGCATGTCGAACGGAGCGACGGTCGACGTGTCAACGGCCGGCTTCTGCGGCCCCGGATCGAGGACCGCCACTCCGTACGTGCCCGGGGGCACCGACAGCTTCGGCGCGGCAGGTGCGGGCTCCGCCGAGGCGTCGCGGATGGCGGGCGGCGCGAGCGACGGACCGACGAGCACCGGGATCGAGTTGCCCGTCGCGCGGGGCGCGGGCGCCGGCGCGGCGGTCTTCCCCTGCTCCGCGCGCTCGAGCTTCGCCTCGAGGTCACGCTGCTTCGCGATCATCGGCTGCGTCGCCTCGGCGACGGCGGCGCGGACGATCGCCCATACCTCCTCGCGCATCGGCGCCGAGAGGCCCTGGATCTGAGGCGCGGGCGACGTGCTCACCGCGGGCGGCGGGACCGACCTCGTCGCGACGGGCGGCGGCGAGGGAGACGGAGGCGGGACGTTCGCCTTCGCCGCCGGCGAGACGCGCGGGGTGTCCGGCATGCTCGTAACGGTGTCGGCGTCGGCGGCATCCCATGCACTGTCGGAGAGCGGCGGCTCGGAGTCCTTCTTCGACGGTGTCATCGATCCGAGGCCGGGGCTCGTCGGCATCTTCCCGCGAACGGCTCCGGCGACGGCCGGAGGTCGCGGCGATCCGACCGGCGGCGCCAGCGGCGTCGGCGCGGGACGATTCTGCGGCACGGCCGGGCGCGCGGGCGCGGCGGGCTTACGCGCATCACGAGGTTCGCTCACGCCTCAAGCGTCTCCGATCCGCGGGCGCGACGCAACGCGACCGCGACGAAGGTCGTGCTTGACACGCAGAGATCACCGCTACCTCGTGTGCAAAAAACGCTGCGGCAGAGCGAGACAAGGAGGTGTGGATGCTTACTGTTGTTCATCCGATCGGAAGGCACTTCCCCCCTCGCGATCGTGCAGGCCACATGGACATCGTCGTCACGCAGCAGCAGCCGTCCCCCGAACCCGCCAAGACCCGAGCGCGCTCGCCGCGCGGTCGAGGTCGCGCACGGATCGAAGAGAACCAGCGCCCGCGCGTCGCGCCGTCGCGAGGGCGGAGGCCCGCGCGCGAGAAGCCCGAGCGCGCCAACGATCTCGACTCGATGTACCTCTCCGAGATGGCGGCGAGCACGGTGCTCACGCCGGCGCAGGAGGTCGAGCTCGGCCAGCGCATCGCAGCGGCCGAGCGTGCGCTGCTCGATGCGCTCGTCCTGTCGCCGAGCGGCGCGCGGACCCTCGTCGCGATCGGCGAAGAGCTCGACGGCGGCAAGCTCGACCTCCGCGACGTCATCCTGAACCCCGATCAGGAGGGCCTCGATCTGCCCGCCGTCCGCGAGCGCGCCATCCTCACGTTCGCCGCCGCCGCGACCGCACGCGACGAGGAGGCGCGGGCGTTCGTGGCCGAGGGACTCTCCGCGATCCGCCTCGACACCTCCATCGTCGATCGGGTCATCGCCGCGGTGCGCGCCGGAGTCACCGAGCACGCCGACGTGCAGGACACCGCCGCGCTCGTCGAGCTCGAGCGCGCGCAGCGTGACCTCAAGCGCAGCAAGGAGCGCCTGGTGGTGGGGAACCTCCGCCTGGTCGTCCTCTTCGCGAGGAAGTACCTCGGCCGTGGCGTCCCGCTCCTCGACCTCGTCCAGGAGGGCAACCTCGGCCTGATGCGCGCCGCCGACAAGTTCGACTATCGGCGCGGCTTCCGCTTCAGCACCTACGCCGCGTGGTGGATCAAGCAGGCGCTCCAGCGCGCGCTGCTCGACCGCGCGCTCCGCCTCCCTGTGCACGTCGCCGACGACCGGCGGCGCATCTCGAAGGTGCGCGCCGCGTTCTCGGCGCAGCACCGCCGGGATCCGAGCTCCGACGAGATCGCGAAGCTCTCGGGCCTGTCGCGCGAACGCGTCGAGACCATCCTCAACCTGCCGGCGCAGCCCGCGAGCCTCGACGCTCCCGTCGGCGACGACGGCGAGGCACGCCTCGGCGACTTCCTCCCCGGGACCGGGCCGGTGCCCGAGGAAGAGGTCGCGCTCCGCGCCCTCGGCGGGCATCTCGAAGACCTCCTCGATGCGCTCTCGCCGCGCGAGCAGCAGGTCTTGCGGATGCGCTTCGGCATCGGCCACACGCGCGAGCACACGCTCGAGGAGGTCGGGCGCGAGCTCTCGCTCACCCGCGAGCGCATCCGGCAGATCGAGCGGAACGCGCTCGACAAGCTCCGCGCGCGCTCCGAGCGCGTCGAGCTCAAGAGCTATCTCGACAACGGCTGACCGCGGCCGACGCGCGGAAGCTCCTGGTGCGTGGTCCAGTAGGCGGCCCACGGATCCGCGTCGTCGCGCATGCGGACCGCGTCCTTCCAGGTGAACGGGCGGCGGCTCCGATCGACCATGACGTCGTCCCACGCGATCGGCAGCGACACGGGAGCACCGGGACGCGCACGCGTCGACCACGCCGCGACCGACGTGTTGCCGCGGTTGTTGCGCAGGTAGTCGACCAGGATCTTGCCGCTCCGCGCGCTCTTCGGGACGGTGTCGACGAAGCGCTTCGGATCCTCGCGCACGACGAGCCGCGCGAACGCGCGCGTGAAGGCGAACGTCTCGTCCCAGTCCGCATCGGGGTCGAGCGGCACCACGACGTGCAGGCCCTTGCCCCCGGTGGTCTTCACGAAGCTCGCGAGCCCGAGGGCCTCGAGCCGCTCGCGCAGGAGCTTCGCCGCGCGCGCGACCTCGCGCCACTTCACGTCGGGCGCGGGGTCGAGATCGAACACGATGCGGTTCGGCCGCTCGACGTCGTCGGCGGTCGAGCTCCACGTGTGCACCTCGAGGATGCCCATCTGCGCGAGCCCGACGAGCGCCGCGGGCGTGTCGGCGACGAGGTACTCGCCGGTCTTCGTCTTCTCGCGGATGCGGACGCGCCGGAGCACCTCGGGTCCCCAGGCCTTCGCGTGGCGGAGGTACACGCCGCCCTTCTCGGTCTTCTTCCCCTCCGCCCAGCGCACCAGCGTGAGGGGCCTGCCGGCGACGTGCGGGAGCATCCGCTCGGCGACCGCCTCGTAGTAGCGCGCGAGCTCGAGCTTCGTCAGCCCCGTGGGATCGAGCACCCGATCCGGATGCGAGATCGACACGCCGGCGACGCAGACGCGCCCCGCCTCCTCGTTCGCGGCGCCGGCGCCGGGCGCATCGTCGGCGGGCACCTCGCGCACGCACTCCTCCGGCCGCTTGTCCGGCCGCAACCCCTGGAAGCTCGGATGGCGGACGTGACCGCCCTCGGTCCACTCGGAGAGCTCGACCTCCGCGACGAGCTTCGGCGTCGACCAGCGCGCGAGGCCGTGGAGCTTCGGCGCGCCGACCGCGGTCGGCGTGGGCGAGCGATCGGCGTCGAGCAGCCGCGCCAGGCGCGCGCGCATGGCGTCATCGAGACCGGTGCCGACCTTGCCCACGTAGTGGAAGCGGCCGTCCTTCTCGCGCACCGCAAGGAGGAGCCCGCCGACGACGTCCTGCGTCTCGAGCAGCGGCACGTAGCCGACGATCGCGAGCTCCTGCCGGAGCTTGCACTTCACCTTGAGCCACGTGGGCCGCCGCCCGGCTTCGTACGTCGAGCCCTTCTGCTTCGCGACGATGCCCTCGAGCCCGCGCGTGCACGCGAGATCGAGCACCGCGCGCCAGTCCCCCTCCGTCGCCGTGGAGAGGACGAGCGTGCTCGTCTTCGCCGCGCGCTTCATCACCTTCGCGAGGAGCTTCCGTCGCTCCTCGATCGGCCGACCGCGCAGGTCCTCGCCGTCGAGCCACAGGAGATCGAACGCGAAGAACGCGATCGGCACCTTGCGCCGCATGCGGTTCTGCAGGAGCTGGAACGAGGGCACGCCGCGCTCGTCCAGCGCGCAGACCTCGCCGTCGATCGCACACTCGTCGGCGGCGAGGCTCGCGATGTCGTGGACGACCGCGGGGAACTCCGCGCCGTAGTCCTGCGCCTTGCGGCTCACGAGGCGGACGGCGTCGCCTGCCTTCACCGCGACGATGCGATAGCCGTCCCACTTGAGCTCGTAGGTGAACGCGGACCCGTTCGGGATCGATCGGACCAGCGTCGCGGTCTGGACCTGTCCGATCGCCTTCGCGATCTGCTCGACGCGCGGGGCTCGCACCACGCGCGCGAGTCTAGCCCGCCCGGACCTCGATCTTGCGCGTCCGCTTGTGCGCGGCCTTCGGCAGCCGCAGCTCGAGCACGCCGCCCTCGTGACGTGCGGCGACCTTGTCCAGATCGAAGCCGTCGCTCAGCGCGAACACGCGCCGGTACGCGCGTCCCTTCGCCCGGCGCCCCTCGATCGTCAGCTCGCCGTCGTCGAACCGGACGTCCACCGCGTCGGCGGGGACGCCCGGCAGGTCGGCGAGCAAGAGGAGCTCGGCCTCGCTCTCCCAGACGTCGACGCGCGGCACCTCGAAATCGCCTCGGTCTCGCTTCTCGAGTCGCTCGTTCATGACTGCACCTTCACCCGGATCTGGCGCGGGCGCGCCTCTTCGGCCTTCGCGAGCGTGATCGTGAGCACGCCGTCCTTCACCGTGGCGGTCGTCTTCTCGGGATCGACCCGGCACGGCAGGGTGATCGATCGCGAGAAGCGGAACGCCGTGCGCTCGTGCCGGCGCGGCGCGTATCCCTGCGGGTCCACGAGCTTGCGCTCGGCGGTCACCACGAGGACGCCGTCGGCGAGCGTGAGATCGATGTCCTTCTCCGTGACGCCCGGCACGTCGCCCTCGACGACGAGGCTCTCGCCTGCATCGCTCAGCGACAATCGCGGGCTCGACGCGACGTCGAAGTCTTCCCAGACCTGGTCCATCTGCCGGCGGAGCTCGGCGAACACGTCGAGCGGCCGGTCGAAATCCGTGACTCGGCGGAGCATGGTTCCTCCTGTTCGCGGCGGAATCTGTGTTGCATGCCGAGGGAGTCAAGCCCCCTTGCGAGCGGCCTCAGCGATGATGATGGTGCTCGTGCCCGGACATCATCATCAGCTGCCCGCGGATGCCCGCGGTGAGCGTCACGCCCGTTCGATCGCCGTAGTACGGCGCCACGCTGTCGGGGACGACGACGTACGTCGTCTCGCCGAAGAACCCGGCGCCGACGATGCTCGCCGCGTCCGTCCAGACCACGCGCTCGTAGCCGACGGTCAGAAACCACCACGGGGTCGAGCGCCGGCCGTCGGGCTCGATGCGCTGATTGAGCTCGACGCGCGACCAGGCGACGTCGCGGAGCGACGCGGTCCGCACCGCGATCTCGGCGAGCGCCCCGGCGTTCTTCGTCGATCGTTCGCCGGCGCGATCGCCCGCGCCCTCTCCGTGCGCGTGCGACGGCGTGCGGGTGCTCGGCCCCGGATACGGTCCTCCGCCGTCCTCGGGGCCGTGCACGTGGCCTCCCGCGTCCGCCGCTCCGTCGAGCAGCGCGTCGACGACGACGCGTCCCACCCAGCGACCGTAGACGCTCGCGGAGACCTGGGTCGACGCGTCGCCGTTCGCCTTCAGGCGCGTGGCGGACACCTGCGCCTCGAACCCGCCGCCGATGGTGTGGCGGATGCGCGCGCCGTACGACTCGGGCGCGCCGGCGTACGGCACGATGCGCGTGTCGTTCGGCCCGGGCTCGTACGCGCTGAACGCCGCGACGTCGAGCGCGGTGTCGCCGAGCTCGATCGTGCCTCCGACGATGGGCAGCGTCTCGTGCGGGTTCTCGCCCTTGTGATGCTTTCGCGGGACGGTGGGCGAAGGGTTGCTCGCGCGATGCATGAAGATCGGCGGACCGATCGGCGCCGTGCCCTGCCCGCCCCAAAGCGTCGCGCGCAGGCCCTCGGTCGCGTCGCCCGTCAGGTGGACGGCGAGGAGCGCCTGGTGCAGGAGCTGGTGCGCGTGCTGGCGATCGTAGAGGCCCTCGCCGGCCTGCCCGATCTCGTACCAGCCCTGCTTCGACACGGTGAGCGCCTCGAAGTCGAGCATCACGAGGCCCTCGAGCACGCCGCCCTTCGTGCGCCCGCGGGCCATGAGCCAGTCCGCGACGAGGTACGGGCTCGTCCGTCCGAGCCCGGGATCGTAGGCGTCGGAGAAGCCAGGGTTCGTCAGGACGAACGCCGCATTGCCCATCAGGCTCCACGACCCCGGCGCCATCCACGCGCCGGGGACCATCGGGCGGATCGGCATGAGCATCGGCGCCGGACGGCTCGTCCAGTCGGCGTGCGCCGGCGCCGCGCCCATCACGTACACGCCGTCGCCCGCGCGCACCTCGCGCGCCTCGTCCGCCCGCGCGCTCGGCGCGAGCAGGAGCAAGACCGCGCCGAGGGCGCGCTTCATCCCTTGAACGTCGAAGCGCCGAAGTCGCCGAAGGGCTCGTCGCGCTCGCGCACCGCCTGCTTGAAGCCGACCTCCGCGGCGCGTCCCTGGAACGCGTAGCCCTCCTTCGTGTGGCGCGCGATGCCGTCGAACACCGTGCCGAGGATCTGCGTGACCGGCAGCCCCGCGGCGAGCACCGTCTGGTTGATCAGCAGCTTGTGCATCACGAGCTGGTTCACCGGCACGCGCGCGATGCGCTCGAGGAGGACCTCGACGCGCTCGTCGAGCTTCTCGCGCGGCGCGCACTCGGTCGCCAGTCCCCATTCGACGGCCTCCTTGCCCGAGAGGCAGTCGCCGGTGAACAGGAGCCGCTTCGCCTTCTCGATGCCGATGCGGTGGGCCCAGACCGCGGTCGTCGGCACGCCCCACACCCGCGCCGGCGGATAGCCGATCTTGGCGACGTCCTCGATGACGAGCAGATCGGAGCAGAGCGCCATGTCCGTCCCGCCGGCCACGCAGAATCCATGCACCTTACACACGACCGGCTTGTCCGAGTGGAAGAGGCTCATGAAGCCGCGCACGTTCCGGCTCATCAGCTGGTAGTCGACCATCGGGTCCCAGGGCTCGGCGGGATCGTGGTTCGGCAGCTGGTGCTCCGCGGTCTCGACGAGGTCGTAGCCCCCGCAGAAGCCCTTGCCGTTGCCCGAGAGCGCGATCACGTGGACCTCGGGATCGAGGTTCGCGCGCTCGACACACGCCGCGAGCTCGCGCGGGAGCTCGAGCGTGATGCCGTTGCCGCGCTCCGGGCGGTTCAAGGTGATGCGTGCGATACGCCCGGTACGCTCGTAGGTCATCGCCGAAAGCCGGTCCATGACCGCGCATCCTAATCGACCAGGCCCTTGCCCTGGCGCGGCGTTTGCGACAGATCGCGGGTCATGCGAAACGGCCTGCTCGCGGCGCTCGGCCTGGTCCCGCCGGCGAAGCGCCCCGACGGCGCGTCCGGATCCCCGGCGGAGGAGCCGGATCCGGCTCGCGCGCAGGCGCTTCGCGATCGGCTGATCGACACCGTCGCCCGCGAGGTCCGCGATCCGCGCGTGCTCGCCGCATTGCGCGCGGTGCCGCGCCACAGGTTCGTCCCCGGTGTGCCGCTCGAGGACGCCTACGGCGATCACCCCGTGCCGATCGGCCACGGCGCGACGATCTCCCAGCCCACCGTCGTCGGGCTCATGAGCGAGGCGCTCGAGCTCACCGGCGCCGAGCGCGTGCTCGAGATCGGGACGGGGTCCGGCTACCAGGCCGCCGTGCTCTGTCACCTCGCGCGGGACGTCGACACCATCGAGGTGGTGCCCGATCTCGGCGACCGCGCCGCGCGTATCCTCGCCGAGATAGGCTGCACGAACGTCCGCGTGCACGTGGGCGACGGCTGGAAGGGCCTGCCCTCCGGCGCGCCGTACGATCGGATCGTGGTCACCGCCGCGCCCGACGTCCTGCCCGATGCGCTCGTCGAGCAGCTCGCCGACGGCGGCCTCCTCGTCGTCCCCGTGGGTCCGCAGTCGAGCGACCAGCGCCTCGAGCGCTTCCTGAAGAGAGACGGTCGGCTCTCGATGGAGGACCTCGGCGCGGTGCGCTTCGTGCCCATGGTGCGCCGCGACTGAAGCGCGTGTACGCTCGATCGAATGGGGAAGCCGCGGGACGATGCAAAGTGCCCGGCGTGCGGCGCGCCGTTGATGCGCGCGTCGTCGCAGTGGGAGGTGCTCGCGTGCATGGCGTGCGGCGGCGTCTGGGCCGACACGGAGGCGTCGCGCCGGATCGCGACGACCGTCGATCGCGAGATCGTGAGCATCGCGAAGCGCGCGGCGACGCACGCGGCAGAGAGCGAGCCACGGCTCGAGCGGCTCACGCCCGACGGCGCGCGCGGGTGCCCCGTCTGCGGAGGAGCGCTCACCAGCGTCCGCTCGGGCCACGTGCCGGTGGACGTGTGCGCCGCCCACGGCACCTGGTTCGATCGCGACGAGCTCGGTCGCCTCGCGCGGAACCTCGAGTTCGAGCGCCTGTCGCTCGAGCCCTCCCCGCCCTCGTCCGGCGCGGAGCCGACGTCGCGCACCGCGGAGATGCTCCTCGATCTGCTCGGACGGCAGCCATGACGCGCGAAGAGGTGTGGAAGCGGGTCGAGGGATCGCTGCGCGAGGGCTTCGGCCGGCTGCTCGACGTCCGGGACGTCCGCCGCGTCCGCCGCGTCGCGGGCGATGCGTGGACCGTGAGCGTCGTGCTCACCGCGAAGTCCGGCGACCTCCACGTGGCCGACGTGAACGTCGACGACGCCGGCAACATCACCCCGGCGCTCACCGCCGACGACGTCGTCGAGGCCGCGCGGCGCGCGGCGCGCGTCTCGCTCATGCCGCCCCCCGACGAGCTCGCCGACTTCGGCGACGGCCCGACGAGCGACTCCGATCCCGCGCTCGCGATGCTCGACGAGGTCGAGGAGCCGATCGAGGTCCGCATCGCTTCCGCCATCGCGCGCGGCGATCGCCGCTCGCTCGAAGAAGCGCGCGAGCTGTTGCCCCGCCTGCTCAGCGACCACGATCGCCAGGGCCAGACGCTGTTCACCATGGCCGAGGTCGAGGTGAAGCTCGGTGAGACCGCGCTCGCGAAGGGCTATCTCGAGGCCGCCGCGCGCGAGTTCGCCGATCGCTTCGACATGCCGGCGCTCGAGAAGGCCGCCGCGCTCGCGGTCGACGTCGACGGACGCGACTCGTTCTCCGGCTCGCCCATCCACGCGCTGCTCGAGCAGAGCCGCGCGCGCCTCAAGCCGGTCGACGACATCTTCTCCGCGCGAAGCTTCAAGGGGCTCGACCCGGAGGTCCGCGCGAAGCTCGCGCCCCACGTCACGCTGCGCACCCTCGCGCCGGGCGACACGCTCGTCACCGAGGGCGAGCCCTCGCGGAACGTCTTCGTGGTGAAGAGCGGCCTCCTCGGCGTGTGGCTCGAGAAGCCGTCGGGCGGCCAGTGGCTCGTGCGCTGCTGCTTCCCCGGCTGGCTGCTCGGCGAATCGAGCGTCCTCGGACCGCCGGACAGCGCCCGCTGCACCGCCACGCTCAAGGCCGAGCGCGTGAGCGAGGTCTGGGTGATCCCCGCCGAGCACCTGCGGAGCGCCATGCTCCTCGACCTCGAGTTCGGCCTCCGCATCGGCGAGACGAAGCAGATGCACCGCATCGACTCCTTCTTCTCGATGCACGAGACGATGGGTCAGCTCGACGTGATGGTCCGCGACGACATGCTCTCGTGCATCCAGCGCCTGGAGACCTTCGACAACGAGACCGTGCTCCTCATGGCCAACGAGATCCCGGACGTCGCGCTGCTCGTCGCGCGCGGCGCGATCGCCCTGTTCGAGGACGGCAAGGAGGAGCCCCTCGCGAGGGTCGAGCCCGATCACTTCTACGGCGTCCGTGACGCCATCCATCGCATCGCGCCGAACGTCTCCGCGATCGCGACCCCTGGCACCACCGTTGCTTTCTTCGACGCCAAGCGCCTCCAGCAGCTCTGCGAGCGAAGCCCCGAGCAGGTCGTCGCGGTGCTCGAGCGCCTCGGCTGAGGCCCCCCGGCGCCCTCGGAGAGGCGCATCTCGACGGATCTGGGGTGGCCGGGCCGATCCTGGGGTGGCCCGGGCCAGCCGAAAGCGCCACTTCCGGCCGCTCCGGGGACCGGCCAGCGCCGGGCGGCGGAAGGAAAAGGAGCGGGCCGCCCCCCGGGTTCGGAGGAGGGCGGCCCTTCGTCGTTTCACGTTCGGGTGAGAGGTCGGGTCTTCGTCAGTCGTCACCTCCGGAGCCGGAGAGGGGGCCGTAGCCGAGCTTCATCTCGATCTCGCGGAGCGCGTCCACGAGGCCCAGGTACTGCGCGAGGCGGCCGGCGGCGTCGGCGGACTTCACGATCGGCTGGCCGCTGCCGTCCACCTTCACCTTCGGCCGCCCGAACGCGTCGGCGGGTCCGTCGGTCTCGTACGCCGCCGCGACCATCGCGTTCGCGTGGGCGAGCATGCGCGAGGCGATGCCGCGGTCGACCATCTTGCCGTCGATGTTCTCCGCCCCGTACTTGCGCGCCACGTAGGTGTAGCCGCTCGTCGGATCGGTGAAGCGGATCTGCTCGGCCTCGGGCACCACGACCTGGCCGTTCTGGCCGTCGATCCACAGACGCATCTTGTTCATCAGCGTCATGTCGGTGTTCAGCCGCGAGAAGAGCGCGGTGTACACGGCCGTGGCGAGCTGCTGCTTGTAACCGATGTTCGGGAACACCACGAGCGCGTCGCTCGGCCGCTTCGGTGCGATCGTGCGGGCGGTCAGGTCCATCATCAACGGCACGCTCGCGTCGCTCTGCGGAGCGACGCCGGGCGCGACGCTCTCCCAGTCCTCGGCGAGGATGCCGCCGATCAGCCGGTCGACCGCCTGCGGGAGATCGCTCCGGAAGTTCACCTTCATCGCGCGGCCGTCGAGGTAGTTGTCGCGCGTGATGGTGCTGAGCGACGGGCGACCGTCGACGAGCGCCTGCAGCGCGAGGCCCTTCTCCACGGTGAAGCCCGCGTGGTTGATGAACGACAGGTAGTCCCACGAGCCGCCGAGGTCGTTGTTGAAGTCCTCGCCGATGAAGCGGCCTTCGCCGATGCCGAGCGAGAAGGCGGGCTTCGGAGCGCCGGGACCGGAGGCGCCGCGCGCGGTGTCGTGGATCAACTTGATCGAGTCGACCGGCTGGCGAAGCGCGACCTCTTCGCTCGCGCGCGAGTCGTAGTAGTCGCCGGGCTCCGGCATGAGCACCGCGCGGGCGAGCATGTCGAAGATCTCCTGCTGGGCCATCGCGAGCGGGCGCTTGTCGTCGTCGTCCGCGAGGGCGGCGGCGTCGGCGCCGCGCGCGAAGTCGGTGGCGACCTGCCAGTGATACGAGCGCATGCGGTCGAAGTAGCGATCGGCCACGGCGCTCGGGATGCCGCGGTAGTTGTACTCGCGGTTCTTCCGGCGGAAGTAGGTCCACGCGTAGGTCGACTCGAACTTCTTCGCCGTGTTCACCGCGACCTCGTACGCGTCGGCGCCGGCGTCGCTGTCGTTCGTGTGGAAGTACGAGTTGTGCGAGCTGCCCCAGCGGTACGGCCAGCGCACGTGCTCCTTGCCCTTTGCGTCGACCACGTGCCAGTAGGGCGCGTTGAAGTCGGGGTCGCCGCCGAGCACGCTGTCGCTCTGGAAGTCCTGCCAGCGCGCGTGGTCCTTCGGCGGCGGGGCGCACACCTTGCCGTGGACGATGCGCCACGACGCGGTCTGCTTCTCCTCGTCGGTGGCCGGCCGGCAGTCGCGCTTCGGATCGAAGACCTTCATCCGCCGCGCGAGCTCGGTGTAGTGGACGTTCTTGATGGTGTTGCCGTCCTGCACCAGGTCGGCGTCGGTGAGCTGCGACCAGTTCTTGAAGCGGAAGTCCTGGTCGTTCTTCACCACGCGGTCGTCGAACGTCTCGAGCACGCGCCCGTAGAGGGCCTTCATCGCGTGCTGGTCGTAGGTGCCGAGCCCGACGGTCTCGCCGGCGCGCTCGATCTGGTACTCCATCGTCGACGTGTTCGCGAAGTAGAGGATGCCCGGGCGCGACTCGCCCGCGCGGCCCTGCTCGTCGGCCGTCTCCGGATCGAGGTACCGCGGCCCCATGCACGAGTCCTCGTTGCCCGCGCGCGGCTTGCCGTTGCACGACACGGCGGCCTGGCCCTCGTTCGTGCGGAGCTGCCAGTACTGCGGGTTGTAGTTCGGCGAGTCCCAGGACGAGGCGAACTGGTGGAGCATGCCGAGCGAGTGACCGATCTCGTGGAGGGCGATGCCCTTCACGCTCTCCTTCCAGAGGTCGTCGTAGATGCGCTTGCCTCGCTCCACCGGATCGAGGTCGCCGTACTTCTGCTTGAAGTGACCGGCCAGCGAGCCGAGGAACACGCTGCCGACCGCCGGCGCCTCGTTGTCCATGAAGCAGACGCCGCGCGCGTGCAGGCCGTCGATCGCCGCCTCGCGCATCGCGTGGATGCGCCCCGGGTCCATGCCGCGCAGCGGCGACGCCGCCGCCATCAGGCCCTCGTCGAGCGACTCGCCCGGCTTCATGCCGAGCGCGCCGACCAGGTAGTGCGAGTCGACGAGCTCCGCCTCGTACTTGGTGCCGCGGAGGTTCTTCGCGAGCGCGTCGTACTCGAGCAGCGCGGTCGAGG
>JBDHVD010000003.1:0-64168 GCA_039809525.1 Labilithrix sp.
GCTGATGCGGAGCGCGCGGCGATAGGGGGCGGTGTTGAGGAGGAACGTGAGGAGGTTCGACATCCCGACGTTCGCCACGCCTGCGTCGAACGCGCCGGCGAACTTCGTCATCGCCACGAGCGTCGAGTAGCCGCCGTAGCTGCCGCCGAACACGCCGACCTTCGAGCCGGGGAACGCCGCGCGGACGTGCTTGGCCGCGTCCTCGATGTCGGTGATCACCGCGAGCCGCTTCGGCCCGTCGTCGGCGTGGAGCCACGCCTTGCCGTAGCCGTCGCTGCCGCGGACGTTGGGCTCGATCCACACGAAGCCCGCGTCGACGAAGATCTGGCCGTAGGTGCTCATGCCGGCCATCGCCTGGCCCTCGGGCCCGCCGTGGAAGTGCACGACGACGGGGCAGGGCCGGTCGCAGGCGGCGGGGCGCCGGACGAACATCGGGATCTTCGTGCCGTCGCGCGCGACGTAGTGGTCGAGCGTGGGGACGGCGAACTTCGACGTGTCGATCTCCGGCGTGCTCGGCACGACCCACTGCACGAGCTTCTGGGTCTGCCAGTCCCACACCGACGAGGTCGTCGGATGCCGCGCCGCCGACGCGTTCACCGGGACGTAGCGGCCGTCCCACGACGGCGCGCCGAAGGTGACGTGGTCCTCCTTCTCGAAGCCCGCGGGGAACGCGACCTTCTTCTCGGCGAACGTCCTCGCATCCATCGCGCGGGCGCGCGTGTAGCCGCCCTCGTTGATCGTGTAGTATACAACCTTCTTCGGCTTGTCGATGGTGAAGCCCGAGACGTCGTGCGCGAGCTCGGGCGTGACCGCCTTCGCCTGCGCCGCCTCGAGCGGGCCGCCCTTCGGGGCGGTGACGCGGTAGAGGCGGCGGAACTCGCCGAACTTCGACGTCTGGACGAGGAGCTCGCCCGGCGCGGCGCCGTAGGCCGCGTCGTACTCCTCCTTCTCGCTCTGGCCGAAGAGGGGGACGAGCTTCTTCGCCGTCGCGTCGTACTCGAAGTACTCCTTCGTCAGCGCGCCGGTCGCCTTGCCGAGCAGGAGCTTCGTCGCGCCGCCGTCGGTGCGGATGTCCTCCGCCGTCCACAGGCCGTCCTCGCCGAACACGAGCTCCTTCTTCTTCGTCGCGAGGTCGTACGCGTAGATGGCGTACGAGTCGGGCTTCACGTCGTTCGCGCGGAAGTAGAGGCGCTTGCCGTCCGGCGGCACGACCTGGAGCTGCGTCTGCACCTTCGCCTCGTGCTGGATCTCGAGGAGCGGTCCGCCGTCGACCGAGAGCAGGTAGAGGCCGGGGTTCTCCTCGCCCTTGCGATCGCGCGACACCACCAGCCACTTGCCGTCCGGCGTGATCGACGCCACGCGGGTGACGTCCTCGCCGCCGGTGAGCTGCACGGGGAAGCGGCGCGGGCCGTCGGCCTTCCAGATCTGCGGCGTGCCCGTGACGGTCCATGCAAAGTACAGGCTCTTGCCGTCGGGAGCGACGCGCGTGCCCACCGGCGCGCGCACGTCGAGCATCGCCTGGATGCGCCGGCTCACGTCCGAGGGGATCGGCGTGGGCGCGAACTTCGCGAGGACCTCCGGCGGGACGCTCTCCGCGCCGTGGCCGGCGTAGACGAGCGCCTTCTCGCCCGCCTTCGCCGGCTCTGCGCCGCGCGGCGTGGCGGACGGAGGCGCGGTGGTCACCGGCGGGACCTGCGCGGGCTCGCGCGGCGAGGCGCACGAGGCGGCGAGGCAGACGGCGAGGAGCGGCCCGAACGATGACGGCTTCGTCATGACGCAGCGGGCTTAGCAACTCCCGGCAGCGCCCGCTACAGGCACTCGCGCTTGTACTGGCGATGGCCCTTCTCGTCGATCACCCACGGCGGATCGCAGCTCGTCTTTGGCTTCGCCGCGGGCGCCGGCGCCGTCCGGGCGGGGGCCGCGGTCGCGGTCACGGTCGCGGTCGGACGGCCGATCGGACGCGGGGGCGTGACGGGCGCGACGGACGCGACGGGCGTGACCGACGCGACCGGCGCGACGGACGTAGGCGGCGGCGCGACCGAGGCCGTCGCGGCGGCGATGCTCGCCGACGCCGAGGGCACGTCGGGCTCCGCCGCGGGAGCCGTCGCGCTCGGCGGCGGCGCCGAGCTCGGAGCCGCGGCGACGGTCGCGTCCGGGCGGAGCCGGCCGGCGACGATCACGCCCACGACGATCGCGAGGACGGCGAGGCCGGCGAGCGTCGCGAGGATCGGCAGCCTCCGGTCGACGGGGAGCGACATCGTGCCGGTCATCCGCGTGCTCGTCGACGAGCCGTAGCCGTCGGGCGCCGCGGGGAACATCGGCGTGGTCGCGGTCGCCGGCGTCGGCGGTCCGAAGCGATGCGCCGGCGGCGGCGCGCCGAGGAGCACGTCCGACGAGCTGTCGTCCGGCGTCTGCGGGATCGGTCGGCCGGACTCCGACGCCGGCGCCCGGAGCGCGGTCGAGCTGCTCTCGATCGCGGCGATCTGCTCCTCGCGCGCCGAGAGGATCGGCCCGACGATCGCCTCGACCCACTCGCCCACCTCGGTGGGGGATGCGATGCCGACGCAGCGCTCGATCTCGAGCGCGAGCTCGCGCGCGGTCTGCTGGCGCGCGGCCGGATCGCGCGAGAGCGCTCGCATCAGCGGCCCGTCGAACGTCGGCGGCAGCGACGGATCGACCGCGGTCGGCGGGACCACCGGGTCGCGGAGGATCTTCGCGAGCGTCTCGGCCTCGGTCTCGCCCTTGAAGAGACGTTCGCCCGTGAGCGCCTCCCACATGACGACGGCGGACGCGTAGACGTCGACGACGCGCGAGATCTCGCGACCGGACAGCTGCTCCGGCGGCATGTACGCGAGCTTGCCCTTGATCTGACCGTCCTTCGTCACCTGCACGCGGCCCGCCGCCTTGGCCACGCCGAAGTCGAGCACGCGGGCGATGCCGTCGGCGCCGACGAGGACGTTCTGCGGGGACACGTCGCGATGCACGAGGGCGAGGCGCTCGCCTCGCTCGTTCTTCGCCTCGTGCGCCGCGTGCAGCCCGTGGAGGAAGCCGCACATGATCGCCGCCGCGATGCGCGGGGGCATCTTGTGCCCCTGCTTCTTCGCCGTGCGGAGGAGCTTCGAGAGCGACTCGCCACGGATGTAATCCATGATGAGGAACAGCTCGCCTCCCGTCGCGACCACGTCGATCGTCGCCACGACGTTCGGATGCTGCACGCGTGCGGCGAGCCTCGCCTCGTCGAGGAACATCGAGACGAACTCGGGGTCCTTCGCGAACTGCGGATGCAGGCGCTTCACCGCGACCGTGCGCGCGAAGCCGACGGGACCGAGCAGCCGGCCGATGTGCACGGTGGCCATGCCGCCGGCCGCGATCTCGTTGTAGAGCGCGTAGCGCCCCACGACGCGAATCGGTCCGCGCTCGGCATGCATCATCGAATGGGGGATCTTAGCGTGCCCGGCGCGCGTTCAGAAAGTGGCCGCGGCGCAGGCCTGCGGATCGTGGGCGCCGGCGAGCCAGCCGAACAGGCAATTCCACCCCGGATCGTTCGAGCCCGCGCGGAGCACGGGGCCGCCCTTGTGCCGGACGCCGCGTCCCTCGTCGTCGAGCGGCTTGAGCAGGAGCTGGAAGTCGACGTAGGCGCCCTGCGTGCGCACGCAGTCGGAGACGGCCTCGGGCTCGAGGCCGATCACCGCCTGGTAGTTCTCGAGGCGCTCCTCGGGCGTGGTGTCGCGCGTGTCGCGGAGGCCGCCGGCCGGGGTCTCGAACCGGAGGCCGTTCTTCGAGTAGATGCGGAGGGGCCGACCGACCTGTCCGTGGCAGTCGATGCCGCCGCAGCGCGCCTCCATGAAGGCGCTGACCCCGCCGTTGATGAACTGTTCGCGGTCCGGGTACACGCGGATGTCGCTCGGCTCGTTCTGCACGCACGCGCCGAGTGCGGCGAGGGCGACGGTCCCGAAGAAGGCGAGGGCGAGGAAGCGGCTCATGGGCTCGGCGCGGCTCCTACGTAGATCTGTCCGTAGTACCGGCGGGCCTTCTCTCGATCCTGCTCGGTGTACGGCTCGGGCGGGTTCCGGCGATGGCAGAAGTTGCACGAGCCCTCGCGGTTGACGGTGGAGGTCATGATCGCGACGGGCTGGCCGTTCTTGAGGAGGCGCACCTTGAACGGGTACGTGAGGTCGGGCCAGTTCTCCTTCGTCACGAAGAAGTTCCCCGACGGACCGATGGTGAACGGGTTGTTCAGCGGACCGCCGCCCGACGCGTCGACGAACTGCACCTCGATGTCCTCGGCGCCGGGCGCGTCGGGCTCCGGCGTCGCGTAGACCGTCCCCGCGACCACCATCTCCGGCGTCGCGCCGCCGCGATCGTCGTGGCAGAGCAGGCACGGCTGGCCGCGCCGGTGGTTCGGGCTGGGCCCCTCCCGGTCCTCGGGCGGCAGCTCGGCGAGCGCGCGGTCGCGCGACGGATCGCTGCATGCCGCCGGGACGACGGCGGCGAGCACGAAGACGAGCGCGGCGAGCGGATGAGCGCGCATCAGAACTCCACGTCCAGGCCGACGGTGCCGTACCAGGCGGTGCGGCTCACGATGAAGAGCGAGTCGAAGTAGCGCGAGTACATCCAGTCGCCGGAGACGACCAGCGCGTAGTGCACCGAGGCGCGATCGCTGTTGAGGGCGATGCGTGTGCCTGCGCCGAGCGTCACGGTCATCATCGGCGCGAGCTCGCGGTCGCCCGTGCGATAGCGCGGCACCGTGAGCACGTTCTCCTGCGGATCGTAGTCCGCGATGTACGCGCGCTGGTAGAAGCTCGTGCCGCTCTGCGCGTGGTAGCGCAGGTGCGGCCACACGCGGAAGCGATCGCCGAGATCGACGAAGTAGCGCGCGTCGGTGGTCGAGGCCTTGATGCCCCAGCTGTCCGTGTAGAGGCGCTCCTCGACGCGGATGGTGGAGCTCGCGAAGCGATGGTTGAGGCGCGCCCCGATCGCGAAGCGCTCGCGCGAACGCGGGAGCTGCTCGCGCGGCCGGAAGTTCAGGCGCGCGGCGTTGACGTTCTCGATCGGCTCGCCGGGCCGGACCGCGCCGGCGATGTCCGCGGGGAACATCGGGACGAAGCGATAGAGCTTCGACTGCTCGCCGCGCTCGATCTGCAGGCTCAGGCCGGTGACGAGGAGCGTCGTCGGGGAGAGGACGAACGTGACGCCGCCCTCGATGGTGTGGTTCGCGAAGTTGCGCTTGAAGTTCTCGAACGGCGTGTTGCGGATGCCGATGGTGTCGTACTGGAGGCTGTAGCCGAAGCGCGGCACCGTGAGCTTGTCGTTCAGCTCGACGCTCGCGGACGCGCCGCCGGTGACCGACAGGTAGTCGGGCTCGCGCGAGACGTTGCCGAACGCGTTGATGCCGACGTTCTCGACCTTGAAGCCGCCGCTCAGCGATCCGGCGTGACGCGTCTCCTTGAACGCCGGCGAGGCCATCGACACGATGTCGGGCGAGGCCGCGCTCACCACGTCGAGGAGGTACGAGCCGCCGACGTTCCAGCCCGACGTGGGCGAGCTCACGCCGAAGTTGACCGCCGGCGTGATCACGTCGACCGCGGTGTTGTCGGTGTAGCCGGAGAACTCGAGGCCGACCTTGAAGTTCGGCTTCGTCGACTTCTCCTCGATGCACGCGAGCTTCTCCTCGTAGGTGGACGCCTCCTTGAGGCACTCCTCCTGTCCGAGCGGCAGCTTGTTCGGCTTGAGCAGGACCTCGACGACCTTGTCCTCGCCCTCGGCGAGCGTGCCCTTCTCGCGGAACGTGTGCTGTTCACCCTTCTCTTCGCGCTCGGCCTCGATCACGTAGTCGCCCGGATCGACGGTGAGGCGCTCCTTGAACAGCTGCGGGCGCACCGGCGCGCCGTTGATGACGACCTTGATGCCCTCCGAGCTCTTCGGAAGCTGCAGCTTGATGTGCGCGAGCTTCGGCAGCAGGTCGGCGACGCGCGCCTGCGCGGCCTTCGTGAGATCGGTGTCCTCCGTCCGGATGCCTGCGGCGAGCGCGTCGCGGGCGGCGGCGAGCGAGTCGCGGAGGCGTCCGAGGCCCGCGAGGCAGCCCGCGAGATGGAGCTTCACGTACGGGTGATCCTCGAACGCCAGCGATTGCTGGTCCTTCCTCACACAGAGAGAAAGGTCACCGGACTTCTTCGCTTCGATCCCTTCTTTTGCGAGCTCGAGCGCCTTCGGGTTCGACCACCCGCGCGGTCCCGGTGCAGGTGCGGGCGTCGGCGCAGCCCGACGCTGCGCCGCCGCGTTCCGCGGAGCGAGCACGATCGACGACGAAAGCATCGACACGACGAAGAAGAGCCAGATCCCTCGAGCCAAGAACCTTCGCGCCGGGCGCGTCCGTCCGGCAGAAAAGCACGGAGCGATCCAGGATGTCTCCGGCGATCTGCGCGCGCATGCGAGGGATCGTGACGAGGGGACGAGCCCGCGATGGTGGATCGGTGCCCCAGCCACGACGGTGACTCCGAGCGGTGGGAGGAGCTGCGCCGGCCCGCGGAGGACGCGCGTGTACGGTGCTGCGAGCGGTCGTCGTCGAGGCATGCTCCGTGCTCTGTCCCCGCAGCGGATGAGAACGATCGCCCTCGTCGCCGCGGCCGCATGCCTGCTGTCGTGCGCCGACACCGATCCTGCCTTCGGCGATCCCGGCGCGATCTCGAAGCAGAGCTTCCCCGGCGAGCCGACGGGCAGCAGCAGCGGCGGCGGGGACGGTGGAGGCGCCGTCGACTTCGCGCCGTTCCCGAAGGCGTACGACGGAGCGGATCCGCCGAAGGAGACGCGGTCGGGCAAGCAGATCCACGAGGGCAAGGCGAGCGTCGATGCGACGACGGACTGCACGACCTGTCACGGCGCGACCCCGGTCGCCGGCGCGCCGAAGTTCGCGTTCGCCGGCCTCGCGTTCTCCGCCCCGGGATCGACGACCCCGCTCGCGTTCGGCGAGGTCATCGTCTACACGCCCGACAACAAGGTCTTCGCGACGGTGAAGACGACGTCCGACGGCTACTTCTCGTTCCTGGCGGACAACGGCGCGGTGCCTTCGAACGCGAAGACCGCGGTGCGCGACAGCGCGAACAAGGTGCAGAAGATGACCGCCTCGCTCAACGGCAGCGGGGCGTGCAACTCGACGGGGTGTCACGGAGGCGGCGCCGGGCGCATCGACTTCAAGCCCTGATCGGGGACGAGCTGGCGGAGCTGCCAGGTCGACAGCTCGTTCGCGAGCTGCATGCGCTCGAGGGCGTCGCGGTATCGCGCGGCGAACATCGCCGCGACGCCGATGACGATCACGTAGGTGATCGAGAGCGCCGCCATCGTCGCATCGCGCGGCATGGCGATCGTCCCGGACAGGATGGTGAGGCGATCGCCGTCGAAGACGTGACGCACGGGATGGAGATCGACCCATGCGAGGCCGATGGGCACGAGCAACGCGCCGAGCGCGCCGGCGATCGCGGTGGAGCGGCGCGCCTTCGCCGTCACGAGCATCATCCCCATCGCGTTGATGGCGACGAAGGCGGGGAGCGCCAGGAAGACGCCGTAGATCGTGCTCGAGAGGGCGATGGAGAGCCAGCTGGCGATGCTCGCTGCTCGCAGGATCCGCGCGCGCCTCCGCTCGCCGGCCCGCCATGCGAGGACGACGAGGGCGCTCGTCGCGGCGAAGGCGGCGAGGGGCATCAGGGCGAGCGGCCAGTGGCGGATGCCGATCGCCGCCTGGAGGGGAATGAACGACGCCCAGCCGAGGAAGTAGATCCCTGCCGCCGGCAGGAGCATCCGGTGCTGCGACGCGATCGCGGTTCGATCCATGGCGCGCCGTACGTCCGCCGGCACCTCGCGTGGCGGCTCGGTGAGCAGCTTCACGAGCAGCGCGAGCGCCTCGGGATCGGAGGGCGCGAGCGCGAGCGCGCGTCCGACCTCGGAGAGCGCGAACGGGCGATCGTCCGTCTGCACGGCGGCCTTCGCGCGCCCGAGGTGCGCCCGCGCGAGGTCCTTGCGCAGCTCGGCGTCCCGATCGCCCGCGAGGTAGGCGTCCACGGCGTCGGCGAGCTCGCGCGCGGATGCATGGCGATCGTTTCGGGCCGGCGCGGTGGCCTTCACGCAGATCGCCTCGAGCTCGGGAGGGACCGCGCGATGGGGAGTGCGTACCGAGGCTCGCCCCTCGATTCCGCGCACGATGCGGGCGAGGACCGCCGCGGGCGTGCCGTCGCCGTGCAGCGGCTCGAGCGTGAGCAGCTCGAACAGGATCGCGCCGAGCGCATAGATGTCCGTCCGCGCGTCGACGTCCTCGCCGCGCACCTGCTCCGGCGCCATGTACGCCGGCGTCCCGATCAGCGAGCCGGCCGCGGTCTCGGTGCCCGAGACCCCCGCCACGTCGGGCTGGGCGTGCGACGCCGGCGGCTCGACGGACCGCGAGGCGCCGCGCACCTTCGCGAGTCCCCAGTCGAGCACGTAGACCTCGCCGAAGCCCCCGATCATCACGTTCGCGGGCTTGAGGTCGCGATGGATGACGCCGCGCTCGTGCGCGTACGAGATCGCGAGGCAGACGCGGACGAACGCGCCGAGCAGCTTGTGCCGGGTGTGCTCCTTGCGCGCGTCCTCGTCGCCGCGGGCGAGCGCCTCGAGGATGTCGGCGAGCGTGCTGCCGCGCACCCGGCGCATGGTGAAGAAGGCATCGCCGCGCCCGTCGATGCCGAAGTCGTAGACCGGGACGATCGCCGGGTGCTCGAGCTGGCCCTGGACGCGCACTTCGCGCACGAAGCGCGCGCGCGCATCGGCTCGCATCGCGTGCTCGGCGCGAACGAGCTTCATCGCCACGTCGCGGCCGATCAGGCGATCGCTCGCGAGGCGGACCTCGCCCATGCCGCCCTCGCCGAGCGCCTGGCGCGTCTCGTACCGCTCCTGCGGCGCGAGCGGGATCAGCTCGGCGTCGGGATCGGCGATGGCGTGGGGCGAAGGCGACGCGACGCGCGGATCGGGCAGCGTCCGCGCGGTGTCCGGATCCTCGCGCGGCATCGCGTCAGCCGATCACGAGGTACGCGTTCGGCCTCCGCGCGGGCAGGCTCCCGGACACGATCGAGCCCCAGACCGCCACCGACGTGTTCGCGCGCGCGCGATGCTGCATGAGCTCCTGGAGGCGATTGAGCGGGAAGCACGCGAAGGCGCGATCGTCGGGGACGACCGCGTACGAAGCGAACCCGTCCGGATACGTGAGGTGCACCCAGATCCAGCCGACCTGCGCGCGCACCTGCTCGCCCCACAGCGCGCCGAGGCCGAGGCGCACGTCCTGGCTCTTCGGCTCGGGGCACCGGGCCGATCGCACCTCCTCGACGAACGCGGCGATGCGGTGGACGACGGCGTCGGGCCCGCCCACCGCCTCGAGGAAGCGCCGCGCGGTGTCGGCCACCTTCGTCATCGCGTCGCGCTCGTCGTCGCTCAGCGCACGCTCGACCGGGAGCTGCGCGGACGCGGCGAGCGCGCGCTCGCTCGGCGCCGCCGCCGGTGCGCCCTTCGCGCGCGGCTTCGGCTTCGGCTTCGGCTTCGGCTTCGGCGCGCGGACGGCGCCGGACGTCCGGCGCTTCGCCTTGACCTTCACCTTCACCTTCGCGCGCGGGGTGGTGGAGGTCTTCTTCGCGGCGGCCTTCTTCGCCTTCTTCTTCTTCGGGGCCTTCGGTCGACCCGGCATGTCCCGAGCGTAGGCGATACACTCGGCGCTCACCATGCCCTTCGCGACGGCCAGGAACGCGCGCATCCACTACACCGTCCACGGCGACCGGCGCGGCACCCCCGTCGTGCTGCTCCAGGGGCTCGGGCTCTCGTCGCGGTTCTGGTTCGACGTCCCGGAGCTCCTCTCGGAGGATGCGGAGACCCCCCGGAGGGTCATCGCCATCGACAACCGCGGGACGGGCCGGAGCGACAAGCCGCGCACGCCCTGGACGATGTCGACGATGGCCGACGACGTGGCGGCCGTCCTCGACGACGCCGGTGTCGAGGGCGCGTTCGTCGTCGGCATCTCGATGGGCGGGATGATCGCGCAGCACGTCGCGCTGCGCCATCCGACGCGGGTGAAGGGGCTCGTCCTGCTCGCGACGACCGCGGGCTTCCTCATGGGCGCGCTGCCGGAGGCGAAGGCGCTCGCCCGGCTCGTGTCGCTGCCGTTCGGCGGGCCGCGCGCCGGGCGGAACATGGCGAAGCTGCTCCTCCCCGAGTCGAAGTGGGACCGGGCGCGCGAGATCTTCCGCGACTGGCCGGACGCGATGCGCGACGATCCCACGGCGCCGGCCACGTTCGCCGCGCATCTCTTCGCCGCGTCGACCCACCTCGTGACGCGGCGTCTCTCGAAGATCGAGTGCCCGGTGATCGTGGTCGCCGGCAAGCACGATCAGCTCATTCCCCTGAAGAACGCGCGGGTGCTCGCGGCGAAGATCCACCGCGCGGAGCTCGAGGTCGTCGAGGACGCCGGCCACGCCGTGTTCGCCGACGACCGGGATCTGGTGCGGCGCATGGTGGTGAAGCTGGAGAGGTCCATCGAAAAAGGCCTCGGCGCGGCCCTTTCGAGCGCGCACGAGGGCGGGTAGGCTGGAGGGCCGTGCTCCAGGTCATCGCCGACCGCTTCGAGATCGAACGCCTCGTCGGCTCCGGCGGGATGGGCGAGGTCTTTCGAGCGAAGGACCGCGTGACCGGCGGACCGGTGGCGGTGAAGGTCCTGTACGGATCGATGACCCGCGACGCGGAGCGCTTCCGCCGCGAGGCGACGCTGCTCGCCGAATTGAGCCATCCGCGGATCGTGCGCTACGTCGCGCACGGCATCGCGCAGGGCAACCGGCCCTACCTCGCGATGGAGTGGCTCGAGGGCGAGGACCTCGGCGAACGTCTCGAGCGCTCGGGCCTGACGTTGCACGAGACGCTCTCGCTCGCGACGCGCACCGCGGAGGCGCTCGCGGTGCTCCACGAGCGCGGGGTCGTCCATCGCGACATCAAGCCCTCGAACCTGTACCTGCCGGGCAAGACCGTCGATCAGGTGAAGGTGCTCGATCTCGGCGTCGCGCGCCTCCTCCACCAGTCGCGACCGTCGACGCGGAGCGGCGTGATGGTCGGCACGCCCGGGTACATGGCGCCCGAGCAAGCACGCGGCATGAAGGAGCTCGATGCGCGCGCGGACGTCTTCTCGCTCGGCTGCGTGATCTACGAGTGCCTGACGGGCGCCCCCGCGTTCCAGGGCGACAACGTCGCCGCGCTCCTCGCGAAGATCCTCCTCGAGCGGCCGCCCACGTTGCGCGAAGCCGGCGTCGACGTGCCGCTCGCGCTCGACGACCTCGTCACGCGCATGCTCTCCAAGCATCCGAGCGGGCGGCCGAGCAACGGCGCGGCGGTGCTCCGCGAGCTCGGGCAGTTCGAGTCGGTCGCCGATGCGCCCGCCCGGCGCGCGAGCGTCCCGCAGATCCGCGCGCTCACCGGAGGCGAGCGCAAGCTCGTGTGCGTGGTGATGGCCTCGTACGGCGAGCCGCCGGAGGACCTCTCGCCCGCGAGCACGCACGAGACGATCCCCGCGTCGTTCGATCCGCGCACCGTCGTCGCCAGCTTCGGTGCCGACGCCGAGGTGCTCGCCGACGGATCGATCGTGGTGACGCTCTCGGGCAAGGGCGGCGCCGGCGACCAGGCCGCGCACGCCGCCCGCTGCGCGCTCGCGCTGCGCTCGCACCTGTTGACCGCGCACGTGGCCCTCGCGACCGGGCTGTCCACCGTGTCCGGACGCGGCGGCGCGGTCGGCGAGGTCATCGAGCGCGCGGCGGCGATCCTCGCGTCCGCGCGCTTGCGGCAGCAGGACATCGGCGAGGAGACGCTCGGGGGGCAGAGCCCGGTGTTCCTCGACGAGACCACCGCCGGCCTGCTCGACATGCGCTTCGACGTCGGCGGCGACGATCGCGGGCTGTTCATCCGCGGCCTCCGCGAGCGCGAGGCGAAGCCGCGCACGCTCCTCGGCAAGCCCACGCCGTTCGTCGGTCGCGAGCGCGAGCTGTCGACGCTGCTCGGACTCTTCGAGGAGTGCGTCTACGAGCCGGTCGCGCGCGCGGTCCTCGTCACCGGGCACCCCGGCGGGGGCAAGTCGCGCCTCGCGTCCGAGTTCCTCCGCCGCGTGAAGGAGGAGCACGACGCCGAGGTCTGGCTCGCCCGCGGCGACGCGATGACCGAGGGCTCGCCGTTCAGCCTCCTCGCGCGGCTGATCCGTCGCGGCTGCGGGATCACCGGCGGCGAGCCGCTCGTGGTGCGCCAGCAGAAGCTCAAGGCGCGCGTGTCGCGCCACGTGCCGGAGCCGGACGTGCAGCGCGTCGCGGAGTTCCTGGGCGAGATCTCGAGCGTGCACTTCCCCGACGCGCACAGCGTCCAGCTGCGCGCGGCCCGTCAGGACACGACGCTGATGGGCGACCAGATGCGTCGCGCGTTCTGCGACATGACCGTCGCCGAGACGTCGTTCTCACCGCTCGTCCTCGTCCTCGAGGACCTGCACTGGGGCGATCTGCCGAGCGTGAGCTTCGTCGACTCCGCGCTCCGCGCCGCGACGGAGAAGCCGTTCATGGTGCTCGCGGTCGCGCGCGGCGAGGTCCACGACGTGTTCCCGAGCCTGTGGGAGCAGCGCAGCCTGCAGGAGATCCGGCTCGGGCCGCTCATGCGCCGTGCGGGCGAGCGCCTCGTGAAGGAGGTCCTCGGTGACGATCTCTCGCCCGACGAGGTGACGCGCCTGCTCGATCGCGCGGCGGGCAACGTGTTCTACCTCGAGGAGCTGATCCGCGCGTACGCGGAGGGCACCGGGCGCATCTCGTCCTCGCGCCCGTCCTCGTATCCGCGCAGCTCGGTGCCGCCGCCCGCGCCGAGCGGGTCGCTCGACACCGGCGAGTCGTGGAGCCTGCCGGGCACCGTCCTCGCGATGGTCGAGGCGCGCCTCGAGCGCCTCGATCCGATGGCTCGCCGCGTCCTGCGCGCGGCGAGCGTCTTCGGCGAGGTGTTCTGGCGCGGCGGCGTCCTCGCGCTCACCGGCGGCGAGTACAAGGCGAGCGAGGTCGACGACTGGCTCGCGGAGCTCTCGCGCGCGGAGATCGTGCAGCGGCGCGACGTCACGCGCTTCCCCGGCGAGCACGAGTACTCCTTCCGCCACGCGATCGTGCGCGATGCCGCGTATCACATGCTCACGCCCGAGGACGTCGCGCTCGGACACAAGCTCGCGGCCGACTGGCTCGAGCGCGCCGGCGAGCACGAGGTCATGCTCCTCGGCGAGCACTACGAGCGCGGAGGCGCGCCGGAGAAGGCCGCCCGCTTCTACGCGAAGGCGGCCAGCGAGGCGCTCGCGGGAAACGACTTCGCGGCCGCGAAGCAGCGCGCGGAGCGGGCGATCGCCGCGGGCGCGACCGGCGCCGAGCTCGGTCGGCTCCATCTGCTCCTCGCCGAGGCCGCGCGCTGGGCGGTCGATCACGACTCGGCGCTCCGGCACGCGCGCTCGGCGATGCGCGAGCTCCCCGCGGGATCCGACGACTGGTACGCCGCCGCCGCGGAGGCGGTCGATGCGGCGATGACGCTCGGCCACGTCGCCGAGGTGAAGTCCATCGCCGAGACGATGCGGGCGCGTGCGACGTCGTCCGCGATGACCTCCGCGCGCGTGATCGCGACGTCGCGCATCGTGGTGCGCCTCGTCGTCGCCGGCCTCTACGACATCGCCGATGCGCTCCTCGCGCCGATCGAGCGCGACGCCACCGAGCTGGTGGGCAAGGAGCCGGCCACGCGCGGCTTCGTCCTCGCGGCGCAGGTCGCGCGGGCGAACCTGCGCGGCGACATCGAGGAGGCCTCGAGCCTCGCGCAGCAAGCGGTCGCCTGCTTCGATCTCGTCGGCGACGTCCGCAACGCGACCATCCTGCGCCATCACGCGGGCTACGCGCTCGTGCAGCTCGGCCTCTTCACCATGGCCGAGTCGGTGCTCCGCGACGCGATCGCCGCGGCGGAGAAGCTCGGGCTGATCGGCGTCGCGAACGACGCGCGCCTCCACCTCGGCCTGGTGTTCGTGCGCACGAAGCGGCGCGACGAGGCGGTCGCGACCACGCGCGACGCGGTCGCGGGCTACGCGATGCAGCGCGATCGCGGCGGCGAGGGCCGCGCGCGGGCGTACCTCGCGGCCGCCTACCAGATCCTCAAGGAGCACGCGGCCGCGGAGGAGGAGATCCTCCAGGCCCTCCCGCTCCTCGAGCAGCATCCGGCGTATCGCGCGCCCCTCCTCGGCTTGATGGCGCTCGCGCTTGCGGACAAGGGCGACGCCGAGGCCTCGTACATGGCCGGCAGCGAGGCGATGCGCATCCTCGAGCAGCTCGGGGCGACGGTCGAGGGCGAGTCCGTCGTCCGGGTCGGCTACGCCGAGTGCCTCTACGCGAAGGGCGACGTCGAGGGTGCGAAGAAGGCGATCGCCGCCGCGCGCGATCGCCTGCTCGAGCGCGCCAACCGCATCAAGAACCCGGAGTGGCGGAAGAACTTCCTCGGCACGATCCAGGAGCACCTCCGCACGCTCGCGCGCGCGGGCGAATGGCTCGTGTAGCCGGCGCCGCGCCGGCGATCGCGATCGTGCTCGCCGCGTGCGCCTCCGGCGTGTCGACGACGAGCTCGCCCTCGTCTCCGGCGAGGAGCGCGCGGCCGGGCGAGGTGTCGAGCAACATCCGCTTCTCCGACTACGCCGGCACCAAGGCGTGCGCGAAGTGCCACTCGGATCACGTCGCGTCGTGGCTCCGCTCGCCGATGCACAACATGACGCGCGAGGCGGCGCTCGCGGACGTGAGAGGGCCCTTCGACGGCTCGGTGTTCCGGCTGAAGGACGACACGGCGAAGCTCGAGACCGAGGGCGGCGCGCGCTTCGTCACCATCACCTCGAAGCGCTTCGGCAGCGGGAGGTACCGCGTCACCCGCGTGATCGGCGGCACGCACCGCGAGGACTACGCCGGCGTGCTCGTCGGAGGCGACGAGACGGTCGAGCGCGTGCTCCCGGTCACGTACGTCTTCGCGACGCGATCGCTCCGCTACAAGGGCTACTCGGTCATGGTGAAGGAGCGGCCCGGGCTGCGCATCGGGCCGGTGTGGAGCGAGACCTGCATCTTCTGCCACAACACGGCGCCCCATCTCTCGACGGTGCTCGGCGCGATCGCCGGGCCGTCCGCGGGCGCGTATCAGGGCGAGGTCGTCGATCCGCTGCTGCCGGCCAACCTCCGCGCGAGCTACGTGGTCACCGACGCGCGCGGCTTCTCCGCGGCGCTCGCGGACGAGGTCGCCCGGCTCGGCGGCAAGAGCGCGCACCCGACCCCGCGCGAGGCCGTCTCCACGACGCGCACGCGGTTCCGGGCGGAGCACCTCGTCGAGGTCGGCATCGGCTGCGAGTCGTGCCACCTCGGCTCGGCCGAGCACGTGAGGGACCCCGGGACGAAGCCCTCCCTCGAGCCGCGCTCGCCGTTCTTCGAGGTGAAGACGAAGAGCGGCTCGCGCGCCGAGCGCGTCAATCGCGCCTGCGCGCGCTGCCATCAGGTGCTCTTCAGCGGGTACGATCCGACGTGGGAGGGCGGATCGCGCAAGCGGAACCCGGGCGGCAGCCACATCAACTCGGGCGAGGCGCGGGACCTGATGCTCGGCGCGTGCGCCTCGAAGCTCTCCTGCGTCGAGTGCCACGAGCCGCACGCCGCGAACGCGACCGCGTCGCTCCGCGCGCTCGACGCCGCGGGGCAGGATGCGCTCTGCACGCGCTGCCACGAGCAGTACGCGTCGCCCGATGCGCTCCGGGCGCACTCTCATCACGATCCGGCGCGGGAGGGCGCGCGCTGCCTCTCGTGCCACATGCCGAAGAAGAACATGTCGCTCGACGGCGATCTCTCGCGCTACCACCGCATCGGATCGCCGACGGAGCCCGAGCGCGTGCTGCTCGATCGGCCGCTCGAGTGCGCGCTCTGCCATGCGGACGAGAGCGTCGAGTCGCTGGCCGGCACGATGGAGAAGTGGTGGAACAAGTCGTTCGAGCGCGGCGCGCTCGCGAACCTCTACGGCTCGCTCGACGCGAACGTGATGCGGGCCACCGCCGAGCGCGGCAAGCCGCACGAGCAGGCGGTCGCGTTCTTCGTGCTCGGTCGCGCGCGCGACCGCGCGGCGGCGCCGATCCTCGCGTCGCAGCTCACGCACCCGTACCCGCTGGTGCGCGGGTACGCCAAGCGCGCGCTCGATTCGGTCGCCGGCGCGCCCGTCCCGATCGACATCGACGCCGACGAGGCGGAGATCGAGGCGCGGGCGAGGACGTGGCTCTCGTCCGTGCGACGCGACTGAGACGCGGGGACGGTGCAAGGAACGACGAGCTCGTCCGTTCCATCCCTTCCATGAAGCGCCTCCGGTCGCTCGTCCTCGCCCTCGCGCCCGTCGGGTGCGGGGCCGTGTCCCTCCACGCGCCGCCCGCGATCCCGATGCACGCGACCGCGCCGCTCCGCGCCGAGGCCAAGGCGATCCACGACCGCGAGGGCTTCGTCCTGGTCTCGCCGGCGAAGGAGCAGCTCTCGAGCTTTCATCTCGGCTACAGCGCGCTCTTCCGTGGTCATCAGCCGGTGTACGTGACCGCGGACGCCCTGCTCCATGCGTGGCACGCGTCGTACGACGACATCCTCGCGTCGCTCGAGCATGCGGCCCTCGCGCCCGCGACGTCGGCGATGCTCGCGGAGCTCCGCGCGACCCTCGCGAAGAAGACGGACGCGGAGCCGACCGCGCGCGCGGACGTCGCCCGCTATCTCGACGTCGCCTCGAGCCTCGTCTCCGGCGTGCCCGCGACGGGGGAGGCGTCGTCGATCGTCGCGGAGATCGAGGCCGCTTCGGGCGCCGGATCGCTCGAGCTGTTCGGCACGACGATGGACTTCGACTTCTCGATGATGAAGCCGCGCGGTCACTACACGAGGACCGTCGAGCTCCAGCGGTACTTCCGCGCCATGTCCTGGCTCGGCCGCGTCGAGCTGCGCATCGCGCAGACCGATGCGAACGGGAGGCTGCGCCTCGACCGCCGGGTGCTCTCCGCCGTGAGCTTGCTCCGCTCGCTCTTCACGGCGAGCAGCGAGCGGACGTGGCGGCAGATCGACGAGGCGATCGGCGCATTCGTCGGGCCTCGCGACTCGATGTCCTTGCCCGAGTACGACGTCGCGGCGAAGGCCCTCGGCGGCACGGACGACGCGGTCCTCGCCGCGTTCGCTGCCGCGTCGAAGCAGCGCATCGGCACGCAGCTCCTCCGTCCCGGTCACGAGGTGGCGGCGTTCGTGCTCCTCGGGCAGCGCTACGTCTTCGACTCGCACGTCTTCAGCCGCGTCACCTACGGCGGGCTGAGGACGAAGCGGATGATGCCGACGCCGCTCGACGTCGGCTACACCGTGTTCGGGAGCACGACCGCGAAGGCGCTCCTCGCGCCCGAGGTGTCGGCGTACGGCGGCGAGTACGCGCAGGCGCTCGAGACGATGGTCTCGGAGCGCAAGGCGGCGGGCGCCGCGCTGTTCGAGGGCAGCATCCACCATCGCTGGCTGGGCGCGCTCGCCGAGCTGTCGCCGGACGCGGAGCGCGACGCGGTCCTTCCGGCGCCGTTCCGCGGCGAAGCGTGGGCCCGACGTCTCCTCGGGACGCAGCTCGCGTCGTGGGCCGAGCTCCGTCACGACAATCTCCTCTATGCGAAGCAGTCGGTCACCGCCTACGCGCTCTGCGACTACCCCCACGGCTACGTCGAGCCGTACCCTCGTTTCTTCGCCGCGCTCGAGCAGATGGCGAGCAGCGCGCGCGCGACGATCGAGAAGCTGCCGCTCGGCGGCGCGCATCGCACGCGCATCGCGACGTTCCTCTCGCGGTACGCGGAGGTCGCGGCGCGCCTCCGCGCGATGGCCGAGCGCGAGCGCCGCGACGAGCCGCTCGACGCGGACGATCTCGATTTCCTGAACCACATGGTCTCGATCGACGGCCGACACGCAGGCTGCACCACCATCGTGACGGCCGAGGGCTGGTACGCGGATCTCTTCTTCGATCGCGATCGCGCGCTCCGCCACGACCCGGTCGTCGCGGACGTGCACACGCAGCCCACCGACGAGGACGGCAACATGGTGGGCAAGGTCCTGCACGTCGGTACGGGCTACCCGCGGCTGCTCGTGGTGACGATCGCGCACGACGGCGGGCAGCATCCGCGCACGTACCGCGGCTTCGTGTCGACCTACGCGGAGACGACGACGCGCGACTTCCGGCGGCTCGACGACGAGAGCTGGCGCACGGCGGTGCACGAGGAGCACCCCGTGCCGCCGCCGTGGCTGAAGGACGTCGTCGCGGAATGAGCCCGCGTCAGGGCGCGAGCTTGTCGGCCGCGAGACGCAGCGCCGCCGCGAGCTCGGTCGCCGTCGGACGCTCGCGCGGGTCGTGGCTCATCGCCCGATCGAGCAGCGCCGCGATCTCGGGCGAGAGCGTCGGGCAGTAGTTGCGGATCCCCGGCGCGGGCGGGGGCATGCGCGCCGCGAGCCGCGTCGTCACCGGCGCCTCGGCGAACGGACGCTTCCCGGTGAGGAGCTCGAACGCGATGATCCCGAGGCTGAACACGTCGGACGATCGCGTGGCGTGCTTCGTCCCGACGTGGAGCTCCTGCGCCATGTACTGGACGGTCCCGAAGATGACGCCGGTCTGCGTGTCCCAGCTCTCGGGCTTCTCCGACGCCTCGCGCGCGCGCGTCTTCGCCTCCGCGAGGTCCAGCGTCTTCGCGTCGTCCTCGGGGATGACGACGACGGGGAGGCCCTCGGGGGGAACGTCGGTGACCGGAGGGAGCGAGTCCATCTGCGGGCGCGCGCGCACGTGCGCCGAGGACATCCGGTCGTCGCGCTGCAAGCTCGAGATGCCGAAGTCGGTGATCTTCACCAGCGGACGCCGTCCGTCGGCGCCGCGCGAGAGGAGACAGTTCCCCGGCTTCAGATCGCGATGGATGATCCCCGCGGCGTGGATCGCGTCGAGCCCCTCGGCGACCTGCGCGAGGACGCCGAGCGTCCACGGGATGTCGCGATGGCGCCGCCGGACCTCGTGGAGCGTGGCGCCGCCTTCGACGAGCTCCATCACGAGGAAGATGAAGCCGCTCTTCGCGACGTCGATGTCGACGATCGACACCACGTTCGGATGGCTCACGTTCGCGACGATCTGCGCCTCGCGCGCGAACCGCGCCCGGGCGTGCGCGTCGCTGCCGGTGGACAGCGCCTTGAGCGCGAAGTGCTTGGCGTCGGTGGTGCGCTCGACCTCGTAGACCGCGCCCATGCCGCCGGCGCCGAGGTGCCTCACGATGCGGTAGCGACCCTCGAGCACGGTGCCCGGCTCGAGCGGCGGAGGCGGCGCGTCGATGCCGTCGTCCTCCATCGACGCGAGCTTCTCCGCGAGCTCGCGGGAGCGCGCGGCGATCTGGCGGCGGAGCTCGTCGTTGAGCAGCTCGACCTCGCGGTGCTTCGCCTGGAGGAGGCGCACGCGCTCGGCGAGCTCGGCGACGAGCTCGTCGGCGCGCTTCAGCGCGAGGAGATGCTCGCGCGAGAGCGCCGCCGCTTGATAGAGCGACAGCCACATGATGCCGAGGCAGGCGATGCGCAGGCCTCCGAGCGGCTCGCCCTGGCCCAGCCACGCGAGGATGTCGGGCAAGCCGAGCGCGACGGTCGCCGGCCACGCGAACGCGATCCCGTAGAGCGTCGCGGGGACCTTCTGCGCCGTGCGCCGGAGCCGCGCGAGGAACACGAGCTGGGCGAACGCGTTCGCGACCGTGACGGCCAGGACCACGAGCGACATCACGCCGATGGAGAAGAACGGGCTCCTCGTGACGATCGCGATGCCGAGGACCGCGCCGAGCACGGCCCACCACGCGCGGCTCGGGCGGGGCCCGTCCACGTAGGTGCGCGTGAACCACATCGCGGCGTTCGAGCCGAGCACGAGCGCGATCATCATGAACGGCGCCTCGTAGATCCCCAGCACCGGCTGCGTGATGCCGAGCACGAACGCGGGGTAGGCCATGCCGCAGGTCGCGCCCAGCGCGAACCACCCGTACGGCGCGCGCCGGACGCGATCGCGACGGAGCAGGAGGAAGAGGAAGCCGTAGAGCAGCGCGACGACGGTGGCTGCGCCGACCGCGCCCATCGCGGCCACGGTGTTGAACATGCGGAGGGCGGCGACGCCCCGGCCGCCGAGGGGATGCGTGGTGATCACCGGCTCGGCGTCGAACCAGCCGCTCCGGCTCATCGTGTGCTGCACCGTCAGCTCGAGATCGACCGCCCCGTCCTGCGTCGCCTCCGGCGGGATGCGCCAGCGGTGCGGATGCGTCGCGCGATAGACGTCGAACGCATTCGCGTCGATCGCCGTGGCCTCGGTGCCGTCGACCCGCAGCGTCGCGATCGCGGGCATGTGCGGGACCGCCAGGGTGAGGCTCCGGCCCCGCAGCGCCCCGGGCAGCTCGACCCGGGTCCGGAGCACGTACCGGGACGGCGATCGAGGCAGGTGATCGTCGAGGTGCGCCGGCAGCTCGACCGCGATCGGAGCGCGCCCGCCGGGCAGATCGGCCTGCCATGAACGCACCGGAATGCGTGCATCTTCCAACTGTTCGGCGGGCCCACCGGCGGCGTGAGAGCACCCGGCCGTGGCGATGCCCAGAGCGATGACGGACGCGAGCACCGCGAGCCTCGCGAGGAGCACGAACAGGTGACTGGGCCGTCGCACGCAGCCCCATGGTATCCTTTTCAGGCCATGCGCTTCCTCTTCGGAGACTCGACCCCGTTTCCGCTGGGGTACAACTTCCTCGCGACGCTCGAGTCGTTCATGGCGACGGCGACCCGCATCGTCCAGCTCGAGAACGAGACCAGCTCGACGCGACGCGTCGCCGACGAGACCGCGGCGAACCGCGTGAAAGGGCTCGAGGCGCTCGAGCAGTTCCACAACGTGGTCATGCGCGCGGTACAGGACACGGCGCAGAAGGTCCACCATGCCCACGCGCTCGAGTACGCCCAGCGCGTGGCCGAGTTCGCCTCGCAGTACGTCGAGGAGCACAAGCGCGCGACCCTCGCGTCGAACGAGCGCGAGTCGATCTCCCTCCGGGCGGAGGCCGATCGCCGCGTCGCCGAGCAGCGGCAGCAGCTCGAGACCTTCCTCAAGGTCGCGCGCCTGCCGGTCCTCCACACCAAGCTCTCGGTGCGCCTCGTGGGCGAGGGCAAGGACTTCCGCCACCAGATGAGCGCGGTGTTCGACAACCCGGACAACATCCAGACCGCGTTCACGCTGAACGCCGCGAAGGCGCCGGGCTGGTCGTCGCCGCGCCGGGTCGCCGACTTCGTGCAGAACGTCGAGCTCCTCGTCGGCGTGGAGAAGAGCTGGCTCCGCGGGACGGTCACGCAGAAGCAGCAGAACGTCGACGACTGGATCGTCACGCAGCTCGACATGAGCGACGACGCGCTCGAGCTCACGCTGCGCAAGAACATGAAGGAGAAGGAGATGCTCGTCTTCCACGTGCGGAAGACCGAGGGCGTCCTCTCCGGCACCGTGGAGCATCCCGGCGCGCCCGACGCGAGCGCCGTCGGCACGCAGATGCAGCACTCGGATCTCACGCAGCTCGACAAGCTGTGGCTCGCGCTCCGCACGGCGACGCGCGACGTCGCCGATCACAAGGAGCAGCTGCTCGGGGTCCTCCTCGATCAGCAGCCCGTGTTCGAGGCGGGCCTGGTGCTCGCGTTCGTCGTGCGTCTCGTCGCGATGTTCGCGCCGACGGTGCGCGAGGTCGCGAAGCGCAGCCCGAACGAGCACGAGCTCTCGCTCAAGATCGAGCACGAGGGCGGCCGGCGCGAGGAGATCTACCTCCGCAAGGACGCGCTGGTGAACGCGCTCGCGCCGCTGCCCGCCGCGGGCCGGCAGGTGTTCGCGCCGCTCGGCCTCGAGTCGTGGGTCCCCGCCGTCACCGGCGCGCCGCCGCCGGTGGTGTCGAGCTGATGCGCCGCGGGGCGATCCTCCTCGTCCTCGCCGCGTGCGGGACGTCGTCCTCGCCGGACGTCGCGCCGGACGCCGCGTCGTCTCCGGGCGTCCCGTCACCGGGCGCGACCGCCGACGGGGGCGGCGCGTCGTCCGACGGCGGCGCGCGCGCGGACGATCCGTGCAGCCGGCCGAAGCCCGGGCCCGGCAACACCGGCGTCCCCGCGGGCACGAAGCTCACGAAGAGCGGATCGATCAAGGTGGAGACCGACGGCGCCGTCGTCGAGGACCTCGACGTCGACGGCGCGATCACCGTGCTCGCGAACGACGTGACCATCCGTCGCGTGCGGATCCGCAGCGGCGACTACTACCCGATCCGTTACTTCGACAACGACAATCGGGGGCTCGTCGTCGAGGACAGCGAGATCGAGGGCACGAGCGACGACGTCACGAGCGCGATCGCGTTCGCCAACTACACCGCGCGGCGGCTGAACATCCACGGCGGCGCCGACGGCCTCAAGGCCGACGCGAACGTCCTCATCGAGGACTGCTGGATCCACGACCTTCGCAACGGACCGGGGCAGCACAACGACGGCGTGCAGTCGACCGGCGGCAAGGGCGTCACCATCCGGCACAACGTCATCGACGGCGCGAGCAACGCCACGGTGCAGACCGGCGACGAGGGGGCCGCGACCGAAGACCTCACCGTCGAGTGCAACTGGCTCGACGGCGGCGGCTATGCGCTGAACATCCGGGGCACCGGCGCGACCGTGCCGAAGAACACGCGCATCCTGAACAACCGCTTCGGTCGAACGTCGGCGTACGGGCCGTGGACGATCGACGATCCGAGCCCGGTCGTGACGGGCAACGTCTACGACGACGACGGATCGGCCATCCCCTGGCCCTGAGGACAGTCCGTCGCGCGCTCGGATCCGCGTCCGCGTATACTGGATGGGATGGCCGGCGGAGGGAAGGCGGCGAAGGTCGGCGTGCTCGTCGTGCTCGGGCTCGGCGCCGCGGCCTACCTCTTCGCGCGTCCGCCGCTCCCGCAGCCGGAGGGCTACCACGCGTTCGCCGACACGCGGATGCTCCAGCGCATCCCGAATGCGCTGAACGTCCTCTCGAACGTCTTCTTCGCCCTCGTGGGGCTCGCGGGCCTGCGCTTCCTCGCGCGCGGGCCGTCGCTCGATCCCGATGCGTCGTTCCGGCCCGGCGCGCACACGGCGTTCGAGTCGTATCGCGAGCGCCCCGCCTACGCGATGTTCTTCGCCGGCATCGTCCTCACCGCGTTCGGTTCGGCCTTCTATCACCTCGCGCCGAGCACCACGCGCCTGTTCTGGGATCGGCTGCCGATGGCCGTCGCGTTCATGGCGCTGTTCGCGACGGTCATCTCCGAGCGGATCAGCATCTACTGGTCGCGCAACCTCCTCCTGCCGCTGGTGTTCGCCGGCATCGCGAGCGTCGTGGTGTGGCGGCTCTCGGAGCAGCGCGGCGCGGGCGATCTCCGCGCCTACGTCCTCGTGCAGGGCTTCCCGATGATCGCGCTGCCGCTGATGATGCTGCTCTTCCGCTCGCGTTACACGCACGGATGGATGCTGCTCGTCGTCGTCCTCCTCTACGCCGGAGCGAAGGCGCTCGAGCACTTCGACGCCCAGGTCTTCGAGGCCACCGGCAGGCAGGTGAGCGGTCACTCGCTCAAGCACGTGGTCGCCGCGCTCGCGACGTACGTGGTCATCCTCATGCTCAAGTGGCGGGGCGTCGCGGCCGAGCAGCAGAAGGCCGCGTACATGCTCGAAGAGGAGTCGGGGTAGAATCGGCCAATGCGTTCCGCCGCCGCCACGCTCCTCGCCGCGTTCGTCCTCTTCGCCTGCGGGGGAAAGGATCAGCCGCCGCCGTCGTCGGCCGGCGACGTGAAGCACGACGAGGGAGACGCCGGCGAGCTGTCGAAGATCGACGAGGCCGCGTGGGCCGACGCCGGGCTCGACCTGTCGCTCGCCAAGGCGAACCCCGACGCCGGTGCGCCTCCGCCCGGGGCGAGCGCGGAGCCCGCGAAGGCGGCTGCGGCGCCGGCGGCCGCGGACTCCGACGAGTGCACGCCGGTGGGCGTCGACTTCGAGAAGCGCGCGCGCCCGCAGCTCAAGGAGTGCTACCGCGAGGGGAAGAAGAAGAACCCGAACCTCGAGGGCACCGTCCGCGTCACCGTCTCGATCGACTACAAGGGCAAGATCAAGAACATCAAGATCACCGAGAAGACGCTGCCCGATCCGGTCGCGCAGTGCATGCTCAAGGTGGTGAAGACGACGCCGTTCCCCGAGGCGTCGAAGTGCCCCGACAAGAACATCTCCATCCCGATGACGTTCCCGACGCCGCACTGATGGGGCCCGGGCGAGCCGGCCGGCCGCGACCGACCCGGATAGTGCGACGAGATGGATGACAACGCGCACTGGGTTCGTCTAGGACGACCGGATGCTCGACGCACGATTTGCATGCGCTGCTGCGGTCCTCGCGGCGGTAACGATGTGGCCCTCCGTCTCCGCCGCGCAGCCCGCCGGCGCCGGTGCCGGTGCGCCCCCGGCGACGATGCCGAGCGAGACGGTGAAGGCGAACACCGCGACGAAGGGCAGCACCGAGCTCGCGAAGGGGGGCTTCGTCACCGGGACCGAGCGCAAAGAAGACGACCCCACGTACGTGAACGACGTGAGCATCGGCGCCGGCGGCATGTTCGTCGCGGGCAACGCGCGCCAGCTCGCGCTGACGTCGCTCGTCCGCACGCGCTTCCGCCGCGACGAGCACCAGTTCAGCGGGGCGGCGACGGTGAACTACGGCCGCGCGGGCAAGCGAGGCGCGGAGATCGAGACGACGGTCGAGAACTACCAGGGGCTCCTCCGCTACGACTACTACCTGTCGAACGACGTCTCGCTGTTCCTCCAGGGCACCGGCCGCCGCGACAAGTTCCAGGGCCTCGACCTCCGCCTCAACATCGACCCCGGCATCGCGTACTACTTCCTCAACACCAAGACGCACCGCCTGCAGACCGAGCTCGGCTACGACCTCCAGCACGACATTCGCCGCGATCAGGACCTCGCGCAGGCGCCGCCCGCTCCGCCGCTCGACAAGTCGAAGACGTTGCACAACGCGCGTCTCTTCTTCGGCTACGAGAACAAGTTGCGGAAGGAGGTCGCTTTCGTGGCGAGCGTCGAGTACCTCCAGAACTTCGCCGACCTCGAGACGTTCCGCTTCATCGCGGACATCGGCCTGAAGTCCAACGTCTCGGACAACCTCGCTCTGGCGACGACGTACACCGCGCGTTACGAGAACAAGCCGCTGCCGGAGGTCGAGTCGCTCGACTCGATCGCCTCGATCAACCTGGTCTACTCGCTGTTCTGAAAGGGGAGCGTCATGGGTCTCGTCAAGGAGTTCAAGGAGTTCACGATCAAGGGGAACTTCATCGACCTCGCGGTCGGTGTGATCCTCGGCGCGGCCTCCGGCAAGGTCGTGACCGCGCTCGTCGATCGCGTGATCATGCCGCCGATCGGCCTTCTCCTCGGGAAGGTGAACTTCGCCGACCTGAAGGTCGTGCTCCAGCCGGGGCAGCTCGGCCCCGACGGCAAGGAGATCGTGAAGGAGGTCGCGATCGGCTACGGCGCCGCGATCCAGGCCCTCATCGATTTCCTCCTCGTCGGCTTCGTCGTGTTCCTCCTCGTGCGCGCGTACAACCGTTTCCGCGCCGCGGCGCCCCCTGCCGAGCAGCCGCCGCAGGAAAAATTGCTCACGGAGATCCGCGACTTGCTCAAGGAACGGAAGCCCTCCTGAGCGAGACGCAGCCGAGATTGGACGCGCGCGCCCACGGCGCGTACCCCCATTGCCCATGATGCGCAGCGTCCTTCTCGTGCCCCTCGCGTTCGCCTTCGCCGCCGCGGCCTGCGGCGGCGCCGAGGACACGGCCCCGAGCGGCGGCTCCGAGCCGACGGCGCCGAGCAGCGGCACGTCGGTCGGCGGCGGCTCGTCGAGCTCCTCGAGCGGCGCGCCCGCGCCCTCCGGCGGCGACGCGGGGACGACCGGGCCGGCGGCGCCGAAGGCCGTGCGCTTCGTCGCGATGGGCGACACGGGCACCGGCTCGAACGATCAGAACAAGGTCGGCAACACCATCGCCGCCGTGTGCAAGGCGCGCGGGTGCGACTTCGTCCAGCTGCTCGGCGACAACATCTACGACAGCGGAGCGTCCTCGGCCGACGATCCGGTCTGGCAGGAGAAGTTCGAGATCCCGTACGCGGCGGTCGATCTCGACTTCTTCGCCGTGCTCGGCAACCACGACTACGGCGGCAACGGCGCCGGCACCGACTTCGCGAAGGGCAAGAACCAGGTCGACTACACGGCGAAGTCGAAGAAGTGGAAGATGCCGGCGGCCTACTACCACCACGTGAAGGGCAACGTGGAGCTGTTCGCGCTCGACACGAACATGCAGATGTTCAGTCAGGACGGCGACCAGAAGAAGGACATGGCCGCGTGGATCAAGGCGTCGACCGCGAAGTGGAAGATCGCGCTCGGCCACCACCCGTACAAGTCGAACGGCCCGCACGGAAACGCCGGAAGCTACGACGGCCTCACCTATGTCCCGGTCGCCAACGGCAAGGGCGTGAAGAACTTCCTCGAGGACGTCGTCTGCGGCAACGTCGATCTCTATCTGTCCGGTCACGACCACAGCCGGCAGTGGCTCAACGAGAGCTGCAAGGGCACCGAGCTCGCCGTCTCCGGCGCCGGCGCGAAGGCCACCGAGCTCGGCGGCTCGAACCCCGCGCTGTTCCAGTCGCTGGAGCTCGGCTTCCTCTACATCGTCGTCGAGGACAAGCAGCTCACCGCCGAGTTCATCGACGAGAACGGCGGCGTCGAGTTCACGCACGTCATCAAGAAGTAGGCGCGCGGCCCGCGGCCGAGCCCCGACGCGGTCACATCGAGCGCTTCACCTCACCCGGCATGTTCGGATGCTGGAGGAGCAGCTTCTTGATCCCCGGGTTCTTCCGCACGAACGGCTGCTTCATGCAGTGCGCGAGGATGCCGGGCGGCGTGGCCGGGAACTTCGCGAAGTTCTGGATCATGAGCATCGAGGCGATGGTCTTCCCGCAGATGATCTGCGTCGTCCGCGCGTCGAACGTGCATCCCGTCATGTAGATCAGGGGACGGCCCTCGGTGCGGAAGATCAGGTCCGCGCGGTCCTCCGGCGGCGACGTCGTCCACTTCTTGCGGAAGTGCCCGCGCACGCGCGTGCGGGTCAGCTCGGGGACCTCGCGGTCGACCATGATCTTGTACGTCTGGAGGAGCTGCTTCGAGCTCATCACGCGCGCGAGCACCGCCTCCGGCGTCATCGGGTTGCGGAGCAGGCGGCGCTCGACGAGCTGATCGCGGATCCAGTCCTGCCGGCGCGAGATCAGCTCGAGGCCCGTGCCGGTGCGGTGGTGGAACGCCATCATCCGCACGTGGTCGAGCCCGGTCCCGTGGTTCTCGAGGATGGCGGCGATGATGCGCGGATCCGGATCGAGGCAGAGCGCGAACAGATCCGCTCCCTGGGCGGCGTGCGCGGCCTGCACGCGCGCGTCCGTCGTCATCACGTGGAACTTCTCTTGATAGAGCTGGCGGTAGTTCCGCTCCGCCGCGGCGCTCGTCGCCTCCTCTTCGTCGGCGGTCGCCGTCGACGCCTCCTCCGCGCCGTCGGACGGGAGCGGATCGGCGTTCGCGTCGACCGCGGGCTCCGCATCGTCGAAGACGCCGTGGACGTCGGGATCGAGCGTCGGGATCTCCTCCGCGGCCTGCGCGGCGTCGGCCTCGGGCACCGCGGGGGGCGGATAGTTCGAGCGCGACTCGACGCGCTGCTCGTCGACCGCCCGCTCGACGGCGGCGGGCGCGCCCTGCGCGGCGAAGCTGCTCGGATCCATCCCGAGCGCGGCGGCGAACTCGGCGAGCGAGGTCTGATCCTGCGGCAGGTGGGGATCGGAGCCGACGTCCGGGAGGTGCTTCGACGACTCGGCCCCCTCGAGCTGCACGGCGCCGTGGGAGGCGAGCTTGCTCACGATCTGCTCGACGCGCGTCTCTTCCAGGCCGGTGAGCGCCACGAGGTCCTTGACCGAGAGCCGCCCGTCGATCCGCGAGAGGACGAACCCTTCCTCCGGTGTCAGCGGCAGATCGTTGTTCGGCGTGCCCGCGGGCTTGGGCCGGACGGTCTTCATCATGCCGATCGTACCGCGTACGCCGAGAGGTAGCGATCGAGGAGCAGCTTCGTCTCCTCCTTCATTTCCTTGCTTGTTGGCCTTGTTGGCCTCGTCGGCCTCGTCGGCCTCGTCGGCCCGGCCGGCTTGCCTCCTCGCTGCGTCGCGTCGCGCCGGGCGGACGCGATGAGCATGGCGGTCATCACCTCGACCACCATCGTGGCGACGACGACGCGCTGCTTCGCCGGCAAACCGTCGAGCTTCTTCGCGAGGACCGCCTCGATCCGGCGCGCGAGCTCGCGGTTGAGGGCCTCGCCCTGCACCAGCACCTCCTCGGTCGGGCCCGCCCCGACCCAGACGGCGCGGAACGCCGGCTCGTTCTCGTGGAACGCCCACACCGCCTCGACGGCTGCACCGATGAGCTCGCCGAGGGGCCGTTCGATCAGGGGGCCGTCGACCATCGCGTCGAAGAACGCGCGGAGCTTCTCGCGGTAGCGGCGGGCGATCTCCTCGAAGACCGCGAGCTTGTTGGGGAAGAACTGGTAGATGGACCCGATCGACGTCTCGGCCCGGGCCGCGATCCCCTCCATGGTCGCCGCCTCGAAGCCGCCCTCGGCGAACACCAGCGCCGCGGCGTCGAGGATCCGCTCGAAACGCTGCCGGGCGCGCTCCTGGGTGGGCACGCGACGCTCCGGCTCGGATCGCTTCTTGACAAACATGAGGCAGGCCTCAGATTCTGGTCTCTCGAACGTGAGGATTGTCTCACGTTCCGTCGAGCGCGTGGGAGGAGGCGAGTGATGACGCGAGCGCCCGGCCCGAAGGGCCTACCGTTCTTCGGCAGTCTGTTCCCGGCGCTCCGCGATCCCCTCGGGATGTTCCTGTCCTCGCGCGAGACGTACGGCGACGTCGTGCGGTTCAAGTTCGGACCGTTCGACTATCACCTGATCAACGACCCCGAGGTGGTGCGCCACGTCCTCGTCGAGAACGCCGAGGCGTACACGAAGAGCCGCAACTACGTGGGGCTCCGGATCGTGCTCGGAGACGGGCTGCTGCTCAGCGAAGGGGAGCACTGGCGGAGGCAGCGGAAGCTCGCGCAGCCGGCGTTCCACCGGAGCAAGCTCGCCGGCTTCGCCGAGCAGATGTCGCGCGCGACGCGCGATCACCTCGAGCGCTGGACGACCGAGGACGCGCGCGAGCCGTTCGACATCCATCGCGAGATGATGCGGCTCACGTTCCGCATCGTCGGGCTCACCCTGTTCTCGTCCGACGTCGAAGGCGACGCGCGCGACGTGGGCGAGGCGATGGACGTCGCGATGTGGTGGGCCAACGACTACGCCGAGTCGATCGTGCGCATCCCGCCGGCGATCCCCACGCCCGCGAACGTGAGGTTCCGTCGCGCGATGAAGACGCTCGACGCCGTCGTCTACCGTCTGATCGCCGAGCGGCGCGAGAAGGCGAAGCACGAGGGCTTCGGCGAGGACCTCCTCGGCATGCTCATGGAGGCGGTCGACGAGACGACCGGCGAGCGGATGACCGACAAGCAGCTCCGCGACGAGGTCATCACGATGGTCCTCGCGGGCCACGAGACGACGGCGAACCTCCTCTCGTGGACGTTCCTCCTGCTCTCGAAGCACCCCGACGTCGAGCAGCGCGTGCGCGAAGAGGCGCAGCGCGTCCTCGGCGATCGCGATCCCGTCCTCGAGGACGTGAAGAAGCTCGAAGAGACGCGCATGGTGATCGAGGAGTCGCTGCGCCTCTATCCGCCGGCATGGATGTTCGAGCGGCAGGCGACGCGGGCCGACGAGCTCGGCGGGTTCCGCATCGAGCCGGGGGCGATCGTGGGCGTCTGCTCGTACGTGCTCCACCGCCATCCCCGCTTCTGGGACGATCCGGAGCGCTTCGCCCCCGAGCGCTTCCGCGCCGAGCGATCGGCGTCGCGCCCGCGCTACGCGTACCTCCCCTTCGGCGGCGGACCGCGCACCTGCATCGGAAACCACTTCGCGCTGATGGAGGCGCAGATCCTCCTCGCGATGATCGTGCGCGAGTACCGGCTCGAGCTGGATCCGAGCCACCGCGTCGAGCTCGACCCGCTCATCACGCTCCGCCCGAAGCGCGGGATCCGGGTCCGCCGGCATCGTATCGAACCGCCGGCGAACGCGCGCCCGAGTGTTAGGAATTGTTTGACCGGGCTCGAAGCCTGACCCGTTCGGGATGGTTTGAGCCACAATGATCGCGTGACGAAGGCGGACCTCGGACCGGCGTTCCTCTTGACCCTCCTCGTCGCCTGCTCGTCCGCGAGCGCGCCGCAGGCTCCCGGTGTCGAGGCGCCGCCGATCGACGATCCCGCCACGAACGACACGCCCATCGCCAACGATACGGTCGAGCGGAGCAAGTTCTCCACGAACCACGACCCGACGACGCAGATCCGCTTCCGTACCGCCGCCGAGGCGTCCGAGCGGCGCGCCGCGCTCCTTCGCTACGTATGGGGGGCGCCCTCGTTGCCCGCGACGATGCCGGACGTCACCGCGGGCGTCGCGTTCCCCGCCGGCGCCGACGACATCGATCGCGACGACGTCGAGAGCGTCGATCTCCTCTACGCCACGATCTCGGACTCGCCGCTTCGCGGGCGGTCGTTCTTGTTCCACCCCGCGGTGAAGAACGAGAACACCGATCGCGTCGTGATCGTCCACCAGGGGCATGCCCGCACGCTCGAAGCCGGCGTGGGCAAGACCGCGGGCCATCTCCTCCACCGGGGCTTCACCGTCGTCGCGATGGCGATGCCGCTCTACGGGTGGAACGGGCTCGACGCCTCGATCTTCAACAGCCACGACGCGATGTTCGCCTCCGCCGATCCGGCCGACGGGAGCATCTTCCGGCCGTTCTTCGAACCGGTGGTGCAGAACGTCAACCTCGTGCTCGCCACGATGCCCGGCCTGCGGGACATCAGCATGATCGGCCTGTCGGGCGGCGGCTGGACGACCGCGCTGATGGCCGCCGTCGATCCGCGCATCTCGCTGACGATCCAGGTCGCGGGCTCGGTGCCGCTCTACGTCTGGGACGACGCGCGCTGGCCGTCGGGGGACCGCGAGCAGTGGCACGCGCCGATGTTCGACGAGGACATCGCCCCGGACGGCTCGGGCGGCGGCGTCGCGACGTACCTCGAGCTCTACGCGCTCGGCGGGCTGGGCGAGGGCCGCCGTGCGATCCAGGTCACGGGCGAGTTCGACCCGTGCTGCTTCTCCGGGCGCTACTCCGACTCGTACGCGTCGATCGTGCAGTCCCGCGTCGCCGCGATCGGCGCCGGATCGTGGACCCACGTCCTCGACTCGACGCACGCGTCTCACCTGATCTCGGACTTCACCCTCGCGTCGGTGCTCGACCCCGCGCTCGGGATCGACGCCGGCGACTGAGCGTTCAGTTCGCCGCGCGCTTGCGCTGCAGCTCGGACGTCGTCCTCGGGATGTCCGGCTCGACGTACACCCATCGCGCCTCGGGGCGCGCCTTGCGGAAGCGCGCCTCGAAGTCGTTGATCAGCTCGCACGCTCGCTCGATTGTGAGCGACGGCGTCATCGAGAGCTTCACGTGCACGATGACCTCGCCGGGGCCCTGCTGCATCGTCACGATGTTGAGGACCTGCTCGAGGTCGGGCATCTCGCGCACGATGTCCTTCGCCGCCGCGACGACCTCCGGGTCGGCGGCCTCGCCGAGGAGGAGCGAGCTCACCTCGACGGCCAGGAACACCGCGACGCCGACGAGCACGAGGCCGATGGCGATCGATCCGATCCCGTCCCACTTGCCGTCGTGGGTCACCGCGGCGAGGCCGAGCGCGAGGATGGCGAGGGCCAGGCCGAGCACCGCCGCGGAGTTCTCGCCGAAGACGACCACGAGGTCCGAGTCGGTCGTGTCGCGCAGGTACCGCATGAACGGCTTCTCGCCGCGGCGCCGGTTCAGCTCCTTGATGTTCGACAGCGTCGCCCCGCCCTCGAGGACGAGCGACACCGCGAGGATGCCGAGGCCGACGAACACGTTCTCGACCGCCTCGGGATGCATCACCTTGTGCACGCCCTCGTAGATGGAGAACGCGCCGCCGCCGAGGAACAGGAGGAGGGCGACCATGAACGACCAGAAGTAGACCGCGCGGCCGTAGCCGAACGGATGCTTCTCGTCGGCCGGCTTCCTCGCCTGGCGCACGCCGACGAGCAGGAGGATCTGGTTTCCGCAGTCGGAGAACGAGTGGAGCGCCTCGGCGAGCATCGCGCCGGACTTCGTGTAGACGGCGGCACCCGCCTTCACGATGGCGATCGCGAGGTTCACCGCGAGCGACTGGATGATGTGACCGGTGCCGTGGTCCTTGTCGGCGGCCATGGGGCCGCGAGTCTACACTACGGGACGCACACCGACGCGACGCAGCGGTAGCCCGCCTTGCACTCGGCGGTGGTGCCGGCGTTCGGACCGCAGGTCGTCACCGCGATCGCCCAATCGTCGGGGTCGACGAGCACCGACCGGGGCGCGCGCGCGAGACCATGTGCCTTCGTCGTCACCTTTCCCGTGAGGTCGACGACGACGCGCTCCACGTTGCCTTCGTCGTCCACGAAGTCGAGGTCCAGGGGGAAGGCGAAGCCTTCCGCGACGCCCTTGGTCTGCACCTGCTCGACCGTCACGCGGGTGGCGTCGAACGTGACCTTCAGCTCGGGGTGGTAGCCGCCGTGGACGAAGGACGCGAAGAACTTCGACAGGTCGCGCCCCGACGCCTCGGACAGCTCGCGCTCGAGGTCGTCCGTGGTCACCGCGCCGAAGGCGTGCCGCTCGAACCAGCCCTTCAGGAACGCGTCCATCTTCTCGGAGCCGACGATGCGCTCGAGCATGCGCAGCGTGAGCGCGCCCTTCTGGTACGAGATGCCGTCGAAGATCGTGAGCACGTCGATCTCGTCGCCGCGCGGCGCGAGCGGATGCGGGTTCGCGCGATCGGAGGAGAGCGTGCGTCCGAGGTACTCGCGGTAGACCTCCTTCTTGCGCTCGGGCCCGTCTATCTCCGCGAGCGCGCGCGCGGTGAGGTACTCGGTGAAGCCCTCGCTCAGCCAGAAGTCGTTCCACCGGCGGATCCGCACGAGGTTGCCGCTCCAGTGGTGACCGAGCTCGTGGAACGCGGTGTCGCGCGCGGTCCGGGGATCGGCGAACAGCGTCTCGTCCATGCTGACGACGCTCGCGTGCTCCATCCCGCCGCCGAAGATCGGCTCCTCGATGAAGCTCGCCGTGCCCCACCGGTATTTTCCGAACTTCGACTCGTAGAAGTCGAGCGCCTTCGCCAGGTCGCCGTAGATCGCCTCCACGCTGCGCGCGGCGCTCGCATAGGTGTACGTGGCGATCGGGATCCCCGACCGCGAGCGCGCCTCGCCGACCTTCCACCCGTCGTAGGCGGACACGTGGAAGTCGTACGCCGGCATCGGCGTGAGCGCCTCGTAGCGCCAGGTCTTCGTGCCGTCGGCGTTCTCCTTCTCCGACAGCTTCTTGCCGTTCGCGAGGACGAGGTAGCTCTTCGGGAACGTGACGTCGAAGGCGACCATCGCGCCGTCGCTCGGATGATCGCGGAGCGGCAGCCAGCGCCGCGCCTTGCTCGGCCAGTCGAGGCTCGTGAAGATGCGCCGGCCTTCGGCGTTGCGCTGCTTCACCATCAGGCCGCCGAAGGCGGAGAAGTCGTTCGGGTTCGCGCCGTCGGCCTGCCGGACGTCGCCGTGCACCTGGATGCGCGTCGAGAACGTCTTGCCCCTGGCGACGGGCGAGGGGAGGGCGACGATCAGCTTCGCGCCCTCGCGGCGATGCTGCGCGGCGCGCCCGTCGACGCGGACGTCGTCGACGGTGTTGCCTTCGAAGTCGAGCGGCAGCTCGGTGAGCGCGCGCGTCGCGACGTAGGTGCCCTCCACGTCGGCGGTGAACGACTCGCGGCCCTGCGTGTCGTCGACGCGCAGCGCGATCGCGTATCCGATCGCGTCGACGTCCGGCAGCGCCTCGTCGACGACCGTCGTGCGGAAGCGCAGCTCGTCCTCGCCGCCCTGCACGCTGCCCGGCGGCTCGTCCGGACCCGCGAAGCAGGCGCCGAGCATCGCCGTCGCGACGAGGACGAAGGGCGCGCGCAGACCTCGGGCCATGCCCACACCGTCGCACATCGCATGCCGGCGAGCGGGGTTCGAGATCCTTCGGGTTTTCGCGGTCGGACCTGGATCTCCGGCGATCCGACGCGGGTCACGGATAGCCGATGACGTCGACGGGCGAGAGCTCGGGGACGGTCGAGCGGTTGCCGAGCTGACCGCGATCGTTGGCGCCCCAGCACGCGATCGCGCCGCTCCGCGTCGGCGCGCACGAGGCGTTGCCTCCGGCCCCGACCCCGATCGCGTCGGTGAGGCCCGAGACCGTCACGATCGTCGCCTGCGCGGCCGAGGCGTCGGGGCGCGACTGCCCGTCACCGAGCTGACCGTTTCCGCCCGCGCCCCAGCACACCACGCTGCCCGCTTTCCGGACCGCGCACACGTGGTTCTTGCCCGCGGCGATCGCGATCGCGTCGTTCAGGCTGCTCACCACGATCGGCGACGGATTGGGCGAGCTGTTCGGCGCGCCGTTGCCGAGCTGTCCGACCTCGTTCGCGCCCCAGCAGTACACGGTGCCGGCGCGTGCGAGCGCACACGTCGAGCGCTCGGTCGCCGCGACGGCCACCGACTCGGGCAGCGTGGTGACGGCGACGGGGGAGGGCGATCCGCCGACCTGCCCGGTGCCGAGCTGTCCGTTCGTGCCTTCGCCCCAGCACGAGACCGATCCGTCCTTCTTCACCGCGCACGCATGGACCTGCCCGGCGGCGATCGCGGTGACGTCCTTGAGGTTCGGCACCGAGATGGGCGACGGGCTCGGCGTGGTGTTGCCCGTGCCGAGCTGTCCCGAGTTGTTGTTCCCCCAGCACGCCACGCCTCCGCCGCGGCGCGCGGCGCACGAGAACGTCGAGCCGGCCGCGACGGCGACGGCGTCCGCGATGCTCAGCGCGTCGACGGGCTCGGGCTCGGTCGTGCCGGTCTGACCGTTGCCGAGCTGGCCGTCGTTGTTGAAGCCCCAGCACGAGACCTTGCCGCTCTTGCGCGCGACGCACGTGTGCGCGCGTCCGGCCGCGATGTCGACGGCGTCGTCGATGCCGGTCACGTCCACCGGCTCGTTGTGGAGCCCCGCGTCCGTCGCGAGCCCCGATCCGCTCTGTCCGCTGCGGTCGTCGCCCCAGCACTTCACCGTGCCGGCGGGCTTGCGCGCGGCGGCGTGCGCCTCGCCGAGGGCGACCTCGAGCGCGTCCTGCGGGGGCGGGACCACGTTGTCGGGGACGTCGGCGTCCTCCTCCTCGATCGGCTCCTCGTCGTCGCCGCCGCCGGCGTCCTTCTTCAACCGCACGTCCTGGATGCCGACGATCGCGTTGCACGCGACGAGGCCCGACGCGAGGAGCGCGGACGCGGCGACGATGGCGAGGGCGGCGCGACGGATCATCGGAACGAGCCTCCGACGAGGATCGATCCGGGGCCGACGCCGACGTTCACCGCGCTCGCCTTCTTCGGAGCGGTGAAGAAGAGAACGGCGCCGAGCACGGTGAGCGCGCCGCCGGCGATGAACGAGATCGTCGAGAGGTTGCCGGACGAGCGCGCGCGATCGGTCAGGTCGACGCCCGTCGCGTCGCACTCGTAGCTCGCGTTGCAGTGGGTCTTCGCGTCCTTCCACTGCGACGAGGCCTGGATGCCGAAGAACGCGCCCGCGCCGAGCCCCACGATGCCGACCGCGCCGACCGCGAGGCCGATCGTCTTCTGTCCCGATCCGCCGCCGTCGCCGTTGTCGGGCGTGTCGATCGCCGGACGCGGCGCCGGTGGTGCGGCCTCGACCGGCGCGTCCTCGAGCGCGGGGACCTCGACCCTCGGCGCGCGGTTCTTCTCCGAGACCTCGATCGTCGAGCTCCAGGGCTTCTTGCCCTTCGCGCTCGCATCGACGGTGTGCTTCCCCGGATCGACGGGGAGCGCGGTGCCGAGCACCGCGGCGTCGAGGACGTCGCCGTCGAGCTTCACCTCGACGGACCTGTCGCGCGCGTCGATCGTCAGCCTCACGAGCCGCGGCTCGAGCTTCTCCGCGCGCGCCTGGGCGATCTTCTCCCGGTCCGGACGGTTCAGTCGCTGCGCGAGCGCGATCGCCTCGTGGAAGCGGGCCCACGCGCTCGCGAGCTGACCGTTCTTCTCGTAGCAGTCGGCGAGGTTGAGGAGCGTGCCCACCGCGGGAGCGAGCTTGTGGCTCGCGAGGAACTTCGGACAGGCATCGCCGTACTTCTTCGCCTCGGCGAGCTTGCGTCCCTCCTGGAACAGCGACTCGGCCGCGGCCGTGCTCCCCTCGCTCGGCTCGGCCGCGCGCGCCGGCGCGGACCGCGCGAGCGTCAACGCGAGCACGAGCACGCACGTCCGTCGGAGCATCGGAGGGCGGCGCATGGCATCCGCCATTAAAGCCTAATCGCGCGAGTTCGGGATCCCGTCGTCGCCCTTCGCGGCGGCCGGGCGCGTGGTCTTCGCCTTCGGCGCGGACGGACGCGCGGTGACCGGCGCGGTCCGTACCGGCGCCGGCGCGTGCGTCGGGACGGGCGACGCCGCGATCACCGATCCGGTCGCCGCGGGCGCGGTCGCCTCGGGGGCGGGCGACGTCGCCCAAGACGTCGCCGGAGGCGGCGCGACGATCGGCGTGGCGGTCGTCGCCGTCGCGGCGGCCGCCTCGCGCTGGAGGCGCGTCCCCCGCACCTTCGCGAAGAACCCCGTGCCGACGAGGAGCGCCGCGAGCACGACGCCGATGCCGATCATCCCGATGCGGGGCGAGGGCGGTCTCGCGAGGCTTCCGTGCGTGCCGACCCACGGCGCGGCGGTGCCCGTGTCGATCTGGTTGGGCGGGGCCGAGATGCGACCCGACGTGCGCGACGGCGGGACGAACGCGTTCGCGGGGAGCTGCGCGAGCGACAGCATCTGCGCGATGCGGTCCGCGGAGGCGCGCCCGCGCTGCGGATCGACGCAGAAGGGAGCGAGCGCGTAGGCGAGCTCGGCGACGTTCGCGAAGCGCTGCTCGGGCTCCTTCTCGAGGCAGCGGGCGACGACCTCGGACAGGCCGGGCGGCAGATCGGGGCGGACGACCGCGAGCGGGTCCTCCCTCTCGTGCATGACCATCGTCAGCAGGCGCCCGAGCGTGTCCGCCTCGAACGGGGCGCGCCCCGCGACGAGCCGGTAGAGCACGACGCCGAGCGACCAGATGTCCGTGCGTCCGTCGACCGCGCGCGGATCGCGCATCTGCTCCGGCGACATGAAGCGCGGAGAGCCGAGCATCGACGTGGTGTGCGTCATGTCGTGCTCGGACTCGCCGAACGGATTGGTCTTCGAGATCCCGAAGTCGAGCACCTTCACCAGCGGGCCGCCGGTGGGACCGCGGGTGACGAAGAGGTTCGCGAGCTTGATGTCGCGATGGATGATCCCGAGGCTGTGGGCCTCGGCGAGCGCCTCGCACGCTTGCAGCACGTACTCGGTCGCCTCGGACGCGGCGATCGCGCCGCGCTGCTTCGCGAGCTGCGAGAGATCGCAGCCGTCGAGGTACTCGAGCACCATGTACGGCTCGCCGCTCTCGAGCGTGCCGACGTCGAACACCTTCGCGATGTGCTCGTTCTTGAGCTTCACCGCCGCCTTCGCCTCGCGCAGGAAGCGCGCCGAGGCCTCGTCGTTCTCGAGCGTGCCCTTGCGGAGGAACTTCAGCGCGACGAGCTGATCGAGCTGCAGGTGCCGCGCGGCGACGACGATGCCCATACCGCCCTGACCGAGCACGCGCTCGACGCGGTACTTGCCCGCGAGGACGTCGCCGGGACGGACGGAGGACATCGAGAGGAAGTCTACGGGCGCGCCGTGGGCGTCGCAATTCAAAGCCGTGCGATTCCGAGGGGATGGACCATGGATCCACCAGGGCAGCGTGTTCATGTAGGCTCACCCGCCGTGGAGACCCGGACCCTCGGACCGCTACGCGCGCGCATCGCACGGAACGTCGCGTCAGCAGGCGACAAATCGGCCACCGAGCCGGGACCGACGATCGTCCTCCTCCACGGCTTCGGCGCGCCGGGCGACGACCTGGCGGGGCTCGCCGAGATGATCCCGGTGCCGCCGGGATCGACCCTCGTCTTCCCCGAGGCGCTCCACGACCTCGCCGATCTCGCCGGCCCGATGTACGGCGGCGCCCGCGCGTGGTGGATGATCGACATGGCGCGCCTCGAGCGGGCGATGCGCTCTGGCTCGATCCGCGACATGTCGAGCGAGGTCCCCGAGGGGCTCGACGAAGCGCGCGCCGCGGTCGTCGAGATGCTCGATGCGCTCGAGCGCGAGGAAGGCGTCGCGCTCGATCGCCTCGTCCTCGGGGGCTTCTCGCAAGGCGCGATGCTCGCGCTCGACGTCGCGCTCCACACCGCGCGCGCCGTGGCGGGGCTCGTCCTGCTCTCGGGCACGTTCATCGCCGAGCGCGAGTGGAGCCCGCGCATGGGCGGGCGCGCGCGCACGCCCGTGTTCCAGAGTCACGGAACGGCCGACCCCATCCTTCCGTTCGCGATCGCCGAGAAGCTCCGCGACGCGCTCGCGACGGCTGGGCTGCCGGTCACGTTCGACCGCTTCGAAGGTGGGCACGGCATCCCTCCGTCCACGATGAAGAAGCTCGGCGACTGGCTCGAGGAGCTGTAGCGCAGCGGCGTGGCGCAACGCGTGCACTCTCCAGGCAACGAAAGGCCAACCAAGAAAGGAGAGATGCGTCATGGCTCGCACCATGGAACTGACGGGCTCGCCGACCCACCGCTACCGCGAGGTCGTCGCCGTCCCGCGGAGCCCGCTGTACCAGGCCTATCAGGTGCTGCACTGGGGCTTCTGCGCGCTGCCGGTGATCGCCGGCCTCGACAAGTTCGCCCACCTGCTCGTGAACTGGAACCAGTACCTGGCGCCCCAGATCGGCCAGCTCGTGCAGGCGAACACGGGCATCACGCCGGGGCAGCTGATGATGATCGTCGGCGGCGTCGAGGTGCTCGCCGGTCTGCTCGTCGCCCTCAAGCCGCGCATCGGCGGCTACGTCGTGGCGCTGTGGCTGGCCGGGATCATCGCGAACCTGATCATCGGCATGCACTACTTCGACGTCGCGCTCCGTGACTTCGGCCTGATGCTCGGCGCGTTCGCGCTCGGCCGGCTGGGGAGCCACTTCGGCGCGGCGCACAAGATCGACGAGGTCGAGGAGGTCCGCGGAGCCGTGGACACCGATCCGACCCTCGCGCCGCGCGGGCTGCGACGAGAGGAGCGTATCGACGACCGGACGCGCTGGCGTCACCGCGACGACGACGTGATCCGCGAGCCCTGAGCTGCGCGATTGGTGTACCTTCGAAGTCGCGTCCATGTGCGAGCTCCTCGGAATGGAGTGCAACGTCCCGACGGACATCGTCTTCTCCTTCTCGGGTCTCGCTCTGCGCGGCGGAGCGCGCGGGCCCCACGCCGATGGCTGGGGGCTCGCGCTCTACGAGGGCCGCGCGGTGCGGACGTTCCTCGAGCCGGCGGCGGCCGCGAAGTCGCCGCTCGCGAAGTACATCCGCGAGAACCCGATCAAGACGCTGCTCGCGATCGCGCACGTGCGGAAGCGCACCCGCGGGCCGGTGAACCTGGCGAACACCCACCCGTTCGTCCGCGAGCTTTGGGGCCGTCACTTCACGTTCGCGCACAACGGCACGGTCCGCGCGGTGAAGCGTCATCCCACCGGGCGGTTCCGTCCCATCGGTACGACCGACAGCGAGCACGCGTTCTGCGCGATGATGCACCGGCTCGAGCGCGCCTTCCCCAAGGGCTACCCCGACTCCGCGGACCTCGCGCGCGCGGTGGCGCGGGCCGGCCGGGACATCGGCGCCCAGGGCACGTTCAACTTCCTCCTCGGAGACGGCTCGCAGCTGTTCGCCCGGTGCGCGACGAAGCTCTGCTTCATCGTCCGGAAGGCGCCCTTCAAGACGGCGACGCTGTCCGATGACGACCTCTCGGTCGACTTCTCGGCCGTCACCACGCCCCGGGACCGCGTGGCGGTGATCGCCACGGCGCCGCTCACCCGCGACGAGGCGTGGACGATGGGCCGTCCCGGAGAGATGTGGGTCTTCCGTCGAGGCAAGCTCCAGGCGACGCTCGCATCGTGACCGCGTCGTAAACTACAATGGCCGGTACTCTCGTGAGCAAGGTCGCCGCCGAGCCTCGCCGTACCACCGTCGCGATCCGTCGCGTCCTCGACCATCGCCAGCTGAAGGTGGTGTTCCAGCCGATCGTCGACCTGCGGTCGAAGAAGATCTTCGCGTACGAGGCGCTCGTCCGCTCGCAGTCGGAAGACTTCGACAGCCCCATGAGCCTGTTCGCGGCTGCCGTGCAGCACTCGTGCAGCGGCGAGCTCGGACGGATCATCCGCCAGCTCGCGGTGCAGGGCTGCCCCGCGCATCCGCTCTTCCTCAACATCCACCCCGCGGAGCTCAACGAGAAGTGGGTCGTCCAGCCCGACGATCCGATCTTCCAGCACTCCGAGGACGTCTACCTCGAGATCACCGAAGGCGTGCCGCTCTCGCACTTCCGTCTCTGCCAGAGCATCCTGCGCGAGGTCCGCGGCCGCGGCGTCTACCTCGTCGTCGACGACCTCGGCGCGGGCTACTCGAACCTGCGCTACATCGCCGACCTGCACCCGCGCGTCGTGAAGCTCGATCGCGATCTCATCGCGGGTCTGGTGAAGGACACGCGCATGTTCAAGCTCGTGTCCGCCATCGTGGTGCTCTGCCGGGAGCTCGATGCGATGGTCGTCGCCGAGGGCATCGAGACCGCCGACGAGCTCGACGCGGTGCAGGCCGCCGGCGCTCGCTTCGGTCAGGGATACCTGCTCGCGAGGCCCGCGTTCCCGCCGCCGCAGATCACCTGGCCGTCGGCGACGACGAACGCGGGCAAGAAGGCGGAGAAGGTCACCATCCGGCAGGCCGACGGCAAGCAGGCCTCGGTGCCGCCGCCCACGAAGCGCGGCGGTCGCTGACGGCGATCTGGATCGCGCCCGCACGCACCGCGGCGCCGCGCGCCCCCAGGGGCCGCGCGATTTCCTCCGGACATGCGGGGATGATCCGCCCGGCGAACGGCCGGGCACGCGCTTGCACTCGGGGCGGGCATGCGTCTCCTGTCCGCCTCCGTGATCGCCGCCTTGCTCGCGGGTTGTTCGTCGGCCGACGAGCCCGCCGCCCCTGCGCGGAGCGCGCCGGCCGCGGCCGAGGAGCCCCCTGCGTCCGCGGACGACGGGACCGCGCCGCGCTTCGTGCCGAGCGCTTGCCGCTTCGTCGTGCCGAAGAGCGCCGACGGGAGCGCCGTTCGCTGCGGCGACGTCCTGGTGCCCGAGAACCGCGCGAAGAAGGACACGCGCACGATCAAGGTCCACGTCGCGATCTTCCCCGGGAAGAAGGACCTCCCGCCGGTGTTCGAGCTGCAGGGCGGCCCCGGCGGCGGGAGCGATCCCATGGTGGGCTACCTCGCGGCCGGCGACCCGCGCGCGCTCGAGGAGACCGCGTTCCTGCGCGAGCGCGGCGACTACGTCGTCTTCGATCAGCGCGGCGTCGGGCGGTCGGAGCCGAACCTGTCGTGCGCCGAGGAGATGCTCTCGGCGTCGGCGACCTCGAGCTTCTTCGGCCTCATGAAGAAATGCCGCGACCGTCACCTCGCCGCGGGCGTCGACCTCTCCGCCTACACCACGTACGACAACGCGCTCGACGTCGACGACATCCGCGTCGCGCTCGGCTACGCGAAGATCGATCTCCACGCCATCTCCTACGGGACGCTCCTCGCGCTCGAGGTGATGCGCCAGCGCCCGCAGGGGATCCGCACGGTGGTCATCGACGGCGTGCTGCCGCCCGAGGCGAAGCTGCTCAGCGACACGCCGCGCACCATCGACGAGAACCTCACGCGCATCTTCACGGCGTGCGGAGCAGAGGACGCGTGCAAGACGGCGTTCCCCGATCTCGAGGCCTCGCTCGTCGCGCTGAAGAAGTCGCTCGACGAGAAGCCGTTCGACTCGCAGGCGATGGGACCGTTCGACTGGTACCAGTTCGTCGGCCTCCTCGGCGAGGCGATGTACGCGCCCGAGGGCGTGCGCCGCATCCCCCTCTGGGTGCACGACTTCGCCGCGCGCGGTCAGGCGGCCTTCGACGACTTCGAGGAGTCGGAGGCGCAGCCTCCCGAGCGGATGGACGGCGAGCGCAACGGCGCGCTCGCGGAGATGGATCGGGCGCTCGACGCGCTCGCGATGGACCCGCTCGGCTCGCAGAAGTACCTCGGGATGAACGAGGGCATGTACACCTCGGTCACCTGCAGCGACTCGGGCCAGTACGAGACCTACGACGAGGGCGTCGCGAACAACGCGAAGGTCCGCCCGGGGTTCTTCGATCCCGAAGGCCTGAAGGAGGAGCTCGCGATCTGCGCGATGTGGCCGAAGGGCGAGAAGCGCGCCACCACCAAGCAGGCGGTGGTCTCGGACATCCCCACGCTCTCGCTCGGCGGCGAGTTCGACCCGGTGACGCCGTCGTCCTGGGCGGAGCACGTGACCGAGACGCTCTCGAGGAGCACCTTCCTGCTCATGCGCGGCCTCGCCCATGGATCGATGGACCCGTGCAGCCGGGGCATCAAGGGCGCGTTCTACGCCGACCCCTCCGCCAAGCCGGACGCGTCGTGCAACGAGGCGCGCACGCTGACGTTCGCCACGTCGTGGCAAGAGGGCCGGGCGTTCCGCTCGGTGAAACCGCGGACGCGTCCGGTCCCGCGTCCGGTGGCCAGGCCGAACGTGCTGACGCGCCCGGTCCGCTGATCAGAGGCCGTGCAGGCAGACGCGGTTGCGTCCGCTGCGCTTGGCCTCGTAGAGCGAGCCGTCCGCGGCGCTGACGAGCTCCTGCACGGTCTCCACGTTCGCCTCGGGCAGCGCGGCCACGCCGACGCTGATGGTCACGGGGAGGCGCGTTCCCTGGTAGTCGAACGTCTCGCCCTCGACGCGCTGCCGGAGTCGCTCTCCGAGCACGCCCGCGTTCAAGAGGGGGATCCCCCGGCAGATGACCGCGAACTCCTCGCCGCCGTAGCGCGCGAGGACGTCCTCGGTACGGATCGTCGCTTGCGTGATGCGTGCGAGATGCACGAGCACGGCGTCGCCCGCGAGATGCCCGTAGCCGTCGTTCACCCGCTTGAAGTGGTCGACGTCGAACATCACCAAAGACAGCATCGAGCGGTGCCGCTTGGCGTACGCGAACTCGGTGTCGAGGCGGTCGACGAAGAACTTCTTGTTGTACGCGCGGGTCAAGCCGTCCCGGAGCGCCGCGTCGTACATCTGCTGCTGGAAGGTCTCGTCCAGTTTGTCCTGGTACGTGAACTTCAGCATCGTGTTCGCGCCGAGGCGGACCTTGTCGCCCTCCTTGAGCGCGTAATGCTGGATCATCTCGCCGTTGACCAGCGTGCCGTTCGCGCTGCCGAGGTCCTCGATGATGACCTGTCCGCCGATCTGGAGGACGCGGCAGTGGCGGCGCGAGATCCCGTCGTCGTTCAGCCGGACCTGGACGTTCATCGCGCGGCCGATCACCACCTCCGGCCCTTCGATCTTGTGCATCTCGCCGACGTTCGTGCCCTGGAGCACGACGAGGTACGCGGCGACCTGCTGCTTGCGCGCGCGGAGCTCCGATTCGAGCGCGGACAGGCTCGTGATGCGCGTCGCTTCCCCTTCCTCGGCCATCAGGCTCGGCCGAACTTTGTACGGGGGATCACTCGCCATCGCACTTAGGGTGCCGGCCTTTCAGAGGCGGGTCAAGGCCGCGCCTCGGTCGCGCCGGCCCGATCTTGTCCAAGGTTGTCGCGAGGGTCTGCCGCCATCTCTCGACCGGCTATCGGGGCTCGGTCCGGGCCCCGCGCTCGGCCTCGCTCACCGGGGCCCCCGCCTCGCTCCACCCGCCCAGGACGAGGTCGGGATGTCGGGAGAGGAACGCAGCCACCCCGGCGGGGAGCTCGGCATGCGGGGCGAAGAGGGCCGGAGGCGCCGTCCGGATGCGCACCGAACGGGTATAGGAGCTCCAGGCGCCGTCGCTGCAGGCGTAACAGGTGTCGATCGTGAGCTGCGCCTCGAAGGCGAGGCGGTGGCCCTCGACGACCGGGACCACCTCGGTGATGGCCGGGGGGCCGTCGCCGAAAGGGCCGCCGAGCTCCTTCTCGTCGACCGCGAAGCGCTTGGCGGCCTCGGCGCGCAGCTCGGCCGGTCGCGGGACGGCCGCGACGACGTCGACGGGCCGCCCGTGCTCGACATCCCACACGAGGAACGACATCCCGGTCGAGCCATGGGCCCCGCACGCGTACGTGTACTGGGACTCCTCGAGGAAGAGGTAGGGCCCGAGCGAGGCCACGGGCGTCACGTCGTGCCGGAGCTCGTTCGCGCAGTGCTCGTCGCATCCGAGCGGGGGGTCGACGACGACCTGCTCCTTCTGACCGGGGCCGACGAGCAGGGCCCGCGTCGCCGTCCCGGCCTGGGCGGGCTGCCTCGATCCCAGCGACAGGTCGCAGGGCTCCGTCTCGACGTCGAGCGTCTGCGTCACCCACGTCCACGCTCCGTTCCGGGCGGCGAGGTGGATGCCCTCGAGCCGCGTCTCGGACGTCCCGTCCGGCTGTACCCGATACGTCCAGGCCGCGCCCTGCCGATCGCGCGCCCAGACCAGCGTGGTCGGCGCATGCGTCTTCGGCTCGGCGTCGCGGCCGACCCGCGCCACCGTCACCGTGCGCGGGGGTTGCCGGCTCGTCGACTCGACGCAGCCTCCGACGACGGTCAGTCCGACGAGGACGACGCAACCGAAGCGCATGCCCCCACGTACAGCATTCCATGTGCCGCTGCCTACATCCCGTCGAGCATCGCTCACCGCTTTCGTCGACCCACCGTCGCCCGTGGGCGAGAAGCCGCGGCCGTGGCTGCTCGACCGCGATGTGACAGACTCTGGGGTGGTCATGCGCACGCTCCGGCTCCTCTCCCTGGCCTCGCTGCTGCTCGCCGCCTGCACCTCGTCGTCGACGTCCGGGGACGGCACCGGCTCCCCTGCATCCGGCGGACCGTCGACCGACGAGCCGGCGCCTCCCAGGACGGGACCGGCCGACGATCCCGAGGAGGTCGATCCGGCGTTCGACCCGAACGCTCCGCCTTGCACCGGAGCGCCGGGAGAGCTCTACGCGCTGTCCGCGCGTGCGCTCGGCGCGACCGAGAGCGTCCCGCTCTGCCGGTTCGCGGGCTCGGTCCTGCTCGTGGTGAACGTCGCCTCGCACTGCGGTTACACCCCCCAATACGCCCCGCTCCAGGCGCTCTACGACGAGTACAAGGCGCAGAAGTTCTACGTCCTCGGCTTCCCGTCGAACTCGTTCAATCAGGAGAGCGCCGACGAGAAGGAGATCAGCACGTTCTGCACGAACGAGTACAAGATCACCTTCCCGATGTTCGCCATCGGCAACGTGAACCCGCCCGAGGAGCAGCCCGTCTACACGTGGCTGAAGTCGCAGCCCGGACAGGCCACGGATGTCGCATGGAACTTCGAGAAGTTCCTGATCTCGCGCAAGGGGCAGGTCGTGACGCGCTTCCTCACGGCCGTCGAGCCGGACTCCGGCGAGATGGCGAGCGCGATCGAGGCCGAGCTCGCGAAGTGACCGGCGCGGCCGTTACCCCGCGGTAACGGCCACCCCGGAGAGCGACACCATCGCGTCGCGCGTCTCGCCCTTCGCGACGAAGTCCTGGACCGTGCGCGCGAGCGTCGCGGCGACGAGCGCGACGAGCGGCAGGTGCTCGCCGCCCTCGCACGTCGCCTGACCGGGCGCGTCCTCGTCGTCGGCGGCGAAGCGCTCCTCCCAGCGCACGAGGCCGAACGTGCCGTCCGCGGAGACCGCGGCATGCACGAGCGGCTTGCGCGCCGAGCGTGCCCACGCCGAGAGGAGGCGGCGGCTCTTCGCGTTGTCGAACGCATCGACGACGAGATCGGCCGACCCGCACAGCGTCGCGACGTTGTCCTCGCCGACGCGCACGCCGAACGCCTCGGCCTTCACGCCCCAGAAGTTCGCGAGCTGGAGCTTCAGCGCCTCGGCCTTGTTCTTCCCGACCGAGGGCTTCACGAACGCCTGCGACAGACAGTTCTTCGACTCGACGCGATCGAAGTCGACGAGCACCAGCTGCGCCTCGAGGTTGCGGCAGAGGACGACGGCATGGGAGCCGAGCGCGCCCACTCCGCAGAAGACGATTCGCTTTCCGTTCATGGGCGTGCTCCTTCTCCTCGTTCACGATCCGAAGGGGACCTTCGGACGCAGGTAGATCCGGCTTCCGCCCTGCGGCGTGTGGAAGCGGTCGACCACGTAGTCGTCGAACGCGCGATCGGACAGGTTCGCGACCTGGAGGCCGCGCACACCGCCGGAGCGCACGACCTCGATCGCGATCCGCCGGACGTCGCCGTCCGTCAGGTTCACGTCGACGTCGAGCGGATAGTCGGCGGACAGACCGTCGTAGGTGATGTTGAGAACAGCCATGTTCACGTCTCCTTCTTCTCCATGCCGGACGCGAGGCGCAGGACGTTCGCCCACCACGGCTCGCGTTCGACGATGACGTCGTTTCCTTCTTGTTCGCGACGGGTCATTCCGGTCGGCGCGATGACCGAGAAGACGACCTTCCGCCCGAGCCCGCTCGCGAGCGCGGTCATGGTCGTCTCGTCGGTCATCGAGAAGCCGAGCGGCCCCATCGGGTGAGAGTGGGCGATCTCGACGATGCGCCGGCGGCGCTTCCAGATCGCCACCCATCGCGTCCGCGAGTCCGGCAAGAGCACCGGGCTCGTGGACGCGTCGGACCACAGGACGACGTCCTGCTCTCCGAGGATGAAGAAGACCTCGCGCATCGTCAGTCGATCCAGGTTCCTCCGAGGACCGACCGGTTCTGATCGACCTCGAGGTTCTTGTGGACCCGGTGCCAGAAGCGGAGCCGGATCGTCTTGTGGTCGGGGTGACGGACCGCGCCGCGCACGAACACGGAGCCGCGCACGACGACGAGCTCGTCGACCATGTGCGGCTTGCCCGCGCGCGGGATGACCGCGTTGATGCTCGTGCCCTTGCGCACGAGGGTGAGGCTGCCGCGAAGCGCCTGCTCGAGGTCCTCCGTCTCCGCCTTCGACGGGACGACGAAGAACCACTCGCCCTGACGGATCGCCTTGTCGCCCCTCGGCACGAGCGCGGGGCGCAGCGCCTCGTGCGCCTGCTTCACCGTCGAGACCGGACGCGGCAGCTCGCACATGAAGAGCTGGCGCTCGTCGCAGCCGACGAGCAGGTGACGACCGGCCGGCGACGTCGTGCGCCGCACGAACGCCTCGCCGCCGCGCACCTCGACGAGGTCGAGGCGCACGTTCAGGAGGCCGGCGAGCCGCGCGCGCCACGAAGGCGATCCGAGCGTGCCGAACGACTGGTGGACGTGACGCGGCACGTGCTCGGTGAACGAGCGGCGCGCCTCGCGCACGAACAGCACGAGCTGGCGCTCGCGCGGATCGACGCCCTGCACGGTGACGACGTTGTCCTCCTTGCCCATCCAGGCGAGGAAGTGCTCGCTGCGCACGTCGTGCGGACGCGTGCGGCGGATGTCCATCTGGAAGATGTCCGAGTTGCCGGTGAACGGCGCATCCGCGAGACGCAGGTCGAGACCCGCGCGCGCGAAGCGCCCGATGAGGTCGTGCATGGTGAGCCAGTGGTCGAAGTCGTGGTCGGTGGTCACGAGGGAGCGTGCAAATCGCTCGCGAAGCGAGCGGCGCCGCAGGCGTGCACGCGGGCAGGTGAGAAAGGAGCTGGGGGAGGCTCGCGAGCGGAGCGAGCGAGGGGGACCGCAGGTCCCCACCAGACAAGCAGGTCGAGACCCGCGCGCGCGAAGCGCCCGATGAGGTGGTTCATGATGATTCCTAACGGCGGGTGATGACGAGGACGCCCTCGTCGATCGCCTCGCGGATCACGCCCGGGAGGCTTTCGAGCGTGACGAGCTCGTCTTCTCCGGCGAGACAGACGCCGGAGTCGTAGACGTGGAGAGACAGCGCATCGACGACGCTGATGAAGCGCTCGTCCATGAACTGCCAAGTGACCTCGAGGTTGCCGTCGCCGAGGTATCGCGACGAGAGCATGCGTGCGTGCGCGGCGTCGAGCGCGCGCTCGGCACGCTCGGCGGCGTTCGCGATCGTCGCCGCCTGCTGCGCGCGGTGCTGCATCGCAACACGAGCGCGGACGCGGTCGGCTTCGAGGACGCGCCGGCGTTCGATGCTGACGACGAGCTCGCGCGCGACGTCGCCGCCGCCTTCCGCGATGCGGACGGCGTGCGAAGCGATCTCGCGCAGCGAGACGACGATGCGCTCGCGACGCGCGACTGCGAGGCCGAGCGCGAGCCCGAACGCGATGCGGAGCGAAGAGGCGACGCCCTTCACGTCCGCGATCGGCTCGAGCTTCTCGAGGCGCAGGCGCGCCGTCTCCTCGACCTCGCCGTCGAAGTCCTGCGACTCGAAGACGAGATCGCCGGAGTGCCACCTCCGCGCGCGGACGATCGCGAGCGGCGGCAGCTCCTCGGCGGGGACGAGCGACAGACGATGCAGCTCGGGCGCGACCAGCCAGCCCGCGACGTGATGGCCGCGAGCCTTCGGGAGGCGCGAGAGGAGAGAGGGATCCGGCGACTCCACCGCCTCGATCGCGCGCGCGTCACGCCCGCGCACCTCGAAGCGGTGGAAGCCGGAAGGCGGCCGCGGCTCGGCGATTCGCAGCCTACGGTCCTTGCCGTGGGCGTACGGGCCGCCGAGGTACGCGAGCACGACGTGCTCCGTCTTGTTCAGGAACTTGGAGTAGTCCACGCGGGACCTCCTGGTCCCTGCCTAAGAGGGGAGCTGCAGAATGGGCGTCCGGAGGACCTTCTCGAGCCAGCCCGTCTGGATCGCCAGCGTGCCCGGCCCGAGCTTCGGGGCCTCGAGCAGCGTGCGGAGCACGCGCGGCACGTTGTACGGGTCGTCGAACTGATCGATCTGGACCTCGGAGTACGGCACGCCGAGGGCGCGCGCGGTCTCCTGGACCGTGCGTCCGCGCGTACCGGAGACGGAGACGAGGATCGCGAGCGCCGCGACCTCGTAGCCCATCTCGCGGAACGCACGCGCGAGCTGCGCGCCGTCCTCGCCGGCCTCGTCGCCGACGACGATGACGATCAGCTTGCTGTCCGCCGGGACGCGCACTCCACTGTTGTAGAGTGCACGCACCGCGCTCGCGTGGACCGTTCCACCTCCCGCCTTGATGGCCGAGAGCATGTGCTGGACCGCCGCACGCGAAGGCGCCTTGGGCTCGAGCACCGTACCGACGGTGTCGAACGACGCGATGTGCACGCGCTCCTGCGGGAAGCCTGCGAGGATGCGCGACAGCGCCTCCTTCGACTTGTCGATCGCGCCTTCCATCGAGCCGGACTTGTCGATGAGGAACATGACGTCGACGGCCTGCTCCGCCGCCGCTTCCGCGACGGCCTTCTTGGCCGCGTTGTCCGACGCCTCTTCGAGCTTCGCCTGGAGCTCCCTGGAGCGGACGTTCTTCGCGATGGCGAGCGCACGCTGGTCGGTCGACGCCGCGATCGCCTTCTCCCAGCGCTTGCGGACCTCGGGCTCGGTCATGAGGCCGAGCTCCTCGAGCGTCGGGGTGAGCATGCGGAGGTCACGATCCGAGAGCGACGGCAGCGCAGAGACCATGATCGCGGGCGTGAGGCCGACCTCCTTCGGCAGGCGGCCGACCACGTCCTTGAACGAGAGCTTCTGCGTGACGATCACCTCACAAATCGAAGCCTCGGACAGGCCGTCGAACCGCTCGCGCTTCTGGAGCACGAGCGCGCCGAGACCGACGGTGCGGTGACCGCCGCTCGCCTGCTTCTGCTTCCAGCCGAGGACCTCGAAGAACGCCTGGGACTCCGGCTTGTAGCCGGCCTTCCGGGCGATCGCCTTGATCGTCTCCTTGTAGCCCGCCTTCACGAGACCCTGCAGCACGGCCGCGTTCTTCTCGCGGAGGGCGAGCCAGCGCGTCGCCGCGCGCTTCCAGCGACCGAGCGGCGCCTTCTTCGAGCCCGCGTCCGCGAAGCCCGCCATGCGGTTCAGATCCGCGATGGCCGGCGTCTCGAGCAGCTCGGCGACGCGAAGGACGGCCTTCGGCGTGAGCATCTTCGTCGACTTCTTCTCGTAGAAGAGGACCATCGCCTCTCCCGTCGCGCGATAGTCGTCGTCGTGGAAGCCGACGCTTCCGTCGTCGTCCATGATCGGCTGACCGGCGTGCGGCTGCACGAGCATGAGCGCGGCGCACGCGACCTTGAGGTCACGCCACTCCGTGCTCGTGAGCGCGTAGCTCGCGAAGCGCGCGAACAGCTCGGCGTTGAGCTGGTAGATCTCGAGCAGCCGCGAGTAGAGGCGCTCGGCCGCCGGCACGAACAGGCCGGGCTTCACCGGCGTGGCCCGCGCGAGCAGATCCTTCTTCGCGCCGCGCTTCGGGTGCCACGTGCCCCCGATGTCGAGGCCGGGCCGGTTGTGCCAGAGGTGCGCGGACGAAGAGAGCACGAGGTCGAGCAGCTTCTCCGCCGGACCCTTCTGGTGCTCGTTCAGCGTGAACGTGGTGGTGGTGGTCGTCGTCATGGAGGTCTCCTCCCGCGCGCTGGTGAGGAGCTCGCCGGCAGTGGCGAGTCGAGTCAGCGCACGACGGAGCTCTCTGGCGCGGACCTCCCGAGAACGCGCCGGAGCTTCGAGTCCCGCCAACGTTGGACCGGCGGCCCTCCTTGTAAAGGCCTCGGTCGCGGTGTTGAGATGGCCGAGGCGAAGGAGGGACCGTGACCGAGGATCTGCTGAAGCGGTACGAGCGGGGGCAGCGCGCGGAGGTCTGGCGCGAGCTCGGCGCGGTCTCCGCGCTCGCGAGCTCCGACGCGGCGGCCGAGGCGCATGCCGTGGGCGGCGCGACGATGGCGCGCGTCCGGCGGAACGCCGAGACGCTGTCGGAGACCCTCGCGAAGCGAGGGTTCGCGCTCGACTTCCCGCCGGGGGAGGACGCCGCGCGCGCGACCCGGTCGGTCGGCGAGCCCGTGCCCGCGGCGGTGATCGCGGCGCGGCTCGCGCGGTGGGCGCCGCTGCCGGCGGCGCTCCAGGCATTCTGGGAGATCGTCGGACACCTCAACTTCATCGGCTCGCCTGCTGACGGGGCGCACGCATGGCCGGGCGCCGAGCAGCTCGATCCGCTCCAGATCTACTCGCCCTTCGCGGTGGTCCACGAGCGTGACGATGGCCGCGTCGCGGCTCCGCCCATCGCCCGCGCGAGCGGAGCGTCACTCGAGTCTCGCCTCGCGGCGATGTTCGCGCCCGACGAACCGGAGGAGGACGAGGCCGAGGAGCTCGACCCCGAGCACATCGTCATCACGCTGGACGGGTGCATGAAGACGAGAGTCGGCGGGGCAGGTCCCATCGTGGCTCGCACCGGCCTCACCGCCGACGCGGCGCTCTTCTTCGAAGGCGCGCCGCTCCGCGACGACGTGGGGTGCCCCGGCGTGACCTTCGTGTCCTACCTGCGTCGTGGGTTCGCGTGCGGCGGCTTCTTCGGTCTCGATCCGGGGCGCAACGCGAAGCTCGTCGCGACGCTCACCCGAGGGCTAGAGCCCTTCTGACGACGGGCTCCGCGACGGGGGCGGCGCTTCGATCAGACACGCCTGCTCCGGTGCGATCACGCGATCCGGCACGCTCGCCCGAAGGAAGAAGGCCGCGCGCTCTGGCTCCGTCACGTCGTGAACGACGAGTCGATTTCGCGCGAACCCGTCCGCGAACGCCTCCTCGACGCGCCATGTTCGGTGGTCGTAGTCGCGGTCCACGGTCACGCGAAGTCCCACGAGATCCGCCGCGCGGACGGGCGAGAGCATCGCCTCGTCGACGGTGCCGCGCGCTGGGTCCGCGTCCACCGCGACGATGCGGCACGCGTTGCACGGGGCGAGGTCTCCACGCGTGACGACGCGCTGTCCATCGGAGCTCGTGGCGCGGTACCCGATGCAGGCGGTGCGATCGCCCGCGAGCGGCGCGATCCGGACGTAGCGCACCTCCTCGTTGACGGGACCTCGGCGTTTCTCCAGCACGCGGTGAGCGAGCACGGCCGCGGGCATCGCCACGGCGAGCAACGCCAGCGGAGCGACGAGCGCCGTGAGGATCTGCTTCGTCAGCGGCTTGCGTCGTGCGAGCGCCGACTCGGCGACCGCGGTCTCCTGGTCCGCGAAGGAGCGCAGCTCCGTCGCCATCGCGTCGAGCGACGCCTGTCGGGGCAGCACGTTGTCCGACGCGCAGTGCACGCACCGAACGACCTTCGAGGACGCGCGAGGCTCGAGCGGTGCGCCGCAGCAGCGGCACGAGAGGCCCTCTTCGCCTCGCGCGGAAGGGCGCGCCCACAGCGCACGCGAGAGCTCGGCCGCGCGTAGCGCGAGCGTTCGGCGCAGCGCCACGCCGAGCACGATGAAGAGCACGAACGGTGACCAGGCCGCCGGCAGCACGGTGTAGAGGACGACGCGCCGATCGAGGATCGCGTAGACGCCGTCGTCCTGACCGAGCGCGTCGAGGAGCGCCGCGAGACCGATCAGGAACGCGACGAGGAGCGGGACGCCGGTCGCGAGCCACCACGCGAGGACCCGCCCGCCCTGACCCGGCGCGAGCACCAGGATGCGCTCGGAGGCGGAGAGCTGCCTCTGCCCGAGATCGAGGTGTTGAAGAGCGCGATGGGCGGCGAGGACGGCCTCGCGGACGTCGCCGTCGGGCTCGCCCTGCCAGTTGCACCGCTTGCACATGACGCGCACCGGGAGGGCGATCGCGATCGGACACGGCGCGCCACACGCGGGACACGCGGGCGTGAAGGTCCCTCGCGCGGCGGCCGTTCCCACGCGCCGATTCTACGCCGCGAGCGCGGCGCGGCGACTCGCGATGACGACGAGGCGGCGCGGCGGCGGCTCAGCGCGCGCGTCGCGTGACGAGCATCGCGAGGGCGATCGCGGCGAGCCAGCCGGCGATCGACGTCGCGCGGCGTGACGCGATCCGGCAGCCACATCCGTCGTCGGTCGCATCGCCCGCCGCTCCGGCGGACGGAGGCTCGCCGTTCGCTCCGGGGCCGGTCCCGCCCGAGGAGCTGCCGCTGCTGCTGCCCGCGTCCCCCGTCGGAGCGCCGGTGCCGCCGTCCGCGCCCGGCGACGGTACGGTCGCGCAGTCGCCGAGCGAGCTCTGGAGCGCGCCGAGATCGAACGGGCCGCTCCGCGTGCGCGCGCAGTAGTCGTCGGTGACACCGGGGAGCGCCGCGCCCTTGCCGAGCAGCGCGGACACGTCGCCCTTCAGCCGGAGATCGCCCGCGAGCGGCGCGACGTACATCGCGTCGAAGTCGGCCTGCACCAGCGTGAGGTTGTCGGCGGTCTGGGGCGCGGCCGCGCCGTCGCGCGTGCGGATCTGTCCGGCGAGCACGTTGCCGCGCGCCTCGCCGCTCGTCGTGTCGTAGCGGAAGTCGATCCCCGACGTACCGACGAGCGTGTTGTGGAGGAGGTGCGAGCTCTTCGCGCGATTGAGGTAGATGCCGACGTCGGAGCAGCGCGCGACGATGTTGTTCCGCATCGTCCCGTTCTCGTGCTCGACCGCGCACTCCACGCCCGGATCGAACGCAGGTGCGCAGTACGCATTGCCGGTCCCGCCGCCGCCGAACGACAGGCCGATCGTCGTGCTCGCCTCCGTCGCGTCCGTCGTGCACAAGACGAGGTTCCGCTCGACGAGCCCGTTCTTGCCGCCGCTCTTGAGGAACACGCCGTACGTGACGCCGCCGCTCGTGCGGTGGAAGTCGTGCACGTAGTTGCCGCGCACGATCCAGTCGTCGCCGGTGTCGATGTTCAGCTTGGTGACGGGCGCGGACGTATCGCGCGCGTGGGTGTCGAACAGCTCGTTGTATTCGACGAGCCCGGCGTGCGGGATCGTCGCCTTGCCCACGCCGGCGAGCGACGCGTTGGCCTTCAGCTGCGCGTTGAAGTCGACGACGCGGCTCTGGCGCAGGACGAAGCCGACGGCGCCGCCGGTGACGTGGAATGCATGCTCGCAGTCGGCGTCCTTCGCGCACACGCCGTGGATGTCGAGGCCCTCGAAGCGCCAGTACGCACCCGAGACCTTGAAGCCCTCCACCCCGCTGAAGTCGATGCGCGCCGCGAGCGGCGTCGCCGAGCGAACGACGATCGGCGCGGTCTTCGTGCCCGACGCGGAGCACGAGACGTCGCCGAGCGCGTAGGTGCCGGCGGCAAGGACGATCTCGTCGCCGGCCTTCGCGTTCTGGATGGCCGTCGTCAGCTCGGCGGCCGTCGAGACGTTCATCTCAGCTCTCTTGAACGGTGATCTTGTTCATCCGCACCGGCGTGCGCGGGCGATCGTTCGCGTCGGTCGGCGTCTTCTCGATCTTGTGCACGACGTCCATGCCCTCGATCACCTTGCCGAAGACCGGGTGCTTCGACGGACCGGGCGAGAACCAGTCGAGATACGAGTTGTGCACCGTGTTGATGAAGAACTGGCAGGACCCGCTGCGCGGCTGACCGGTGTTCGCCATCGAGAGCGTGCCCGGCTCGTTCGAGAGCTTCGCGTTCGCGGGGTGCTCGTCCTCGATCGTCCCGTACGGGCTGTCGCCGGTGCCCGCGCGGCGGCTGCTCGGGTCCTTGCTGTGCGGACAGCCGAACTGGAGCATGAACTTGTCGATGACGCGGTGGAAGTGCAGGCCGTCGTAAAAGCCCTCCTTCGCGAGCTTCACGAAGTTGCCGGCCGTGATCGGCATCTTGTCGACGAAGAGCTCGACCTTGATGGTGCCGAGCGAGGTGTCCATGATCGCAATCGGGTTCGCCATGACGGCGCACGGTATACGCGCCCCGAGGCGATGGGAATAGTCAGCGCCGGTCGACCTCGAACGGCAGCGCCATCGTCGCCGACTGCGCCTGCGGAAGGAACTCCCAGCTCTTCACGTGCGTCTCGATGCACGAGCGCATCGCGGGGCTCTCACCGGACGCGACGGCGTAACGCACCTTGCCGTCGGCGCCGACCTCGAGCGAGACCGTGAGCCGCGCGGGCCCGTCCTTCTCGACGCCCTGCCAGCAGGACTCGCCGATCTCGCGCGCGTGCAGCCGCGTGACGTTGTCCGTGACCGCGCCCGACGTCGTCGTCGGTGCCGCGATCGCCGCGGCCGTGTCGCCGCCCCCGCGGCTCAGGGTGATCGCGAGGATGAGCACGAGGCCGAGGAAGATGCCGGCCACGAGATAGCCGGACATGCCGACCCACGCCGGGGGCAGGCGGGCCATGAGATCGCGCACGATGCCCGGAGGAGGGAGGCTCGCGCTCCCCGTCAGCTCCAGGGCGACCGGCACGTCCGATCGGCGATCCGTGCGCATGCCGGGATGGTGCAGGAACGACATGACGCAACGCCTCGGTGCAACCGCCGCGCCGACGTCGCTTGGATCGCGCGCGATCCGTGTGCTTTCTGGGCAACGTAGAAAAATATGGTCGCCGTCGAGCTGGTACGTCCGCGTGCCGGTGATCCGTGCGGGCGCGCGGCAGCCCTGCGGGGAACGCGAGATCCAGATGGAGCATCGGAGCGGAGCTATGCTCGAAGCCCCGATGACCCTCTCGAACACGCCCCGTCTGGACCCCTCGTCGATCGCCGAGCCCGCGCTCGAGAAGATGCGCGGCTATCACGCCGACGTCGTGCGCGAGGTCAGCGAAGCCGTCCGGAAGCACGACGTCGTCGTCGTGGGGATGGCGCAGAACCCTCACGTGAAGAAGGTGAGGAAGGCGCTCGAGGAGGCGAACATCGCGTTCGAGTACCTCGAGTACGGCAGCTACCTCTCCGACTGGAAGAAGCGCCTCGCGATCAAGATGTGGAGCGGCTGGCCCACGTTCCCGCAGGTCTTCGTGAAGGGCGTGCTCCTCGGAGGCGAGGACCTGACGAGGGCGGCGATCGCCGACGGCTCGCTGAAGGCGCGGCTGGCGTAGGCGAATCGACCGGCCCTCTGCGAGGGAGGCGCGCTGCACGCGTCGCGCACCGCGGGTGCGCCTCCGCGCGATCAGCGCCGCACGATGATGATCGTGCCCTTCCCAGGATCGTTGACGGACCCGTGCCAGCCCTCGGGGATCGGGTCGGTGAAGCGGAACAGGCGCATCGCGTCGATCGGCGACAGGTTGATGCAGCCGTGGCTCCGGGGAAGACCGAAGCGGTCGTGCCAGTACGCCGCGTGGAGCGCGTAGCCGTCCTGGAAGTACTGCACGTACGGCACGTCGCGGAGCTCGAAGGACGAGTCGTGCTCGTCGTCCGCGTTCGCCGACTCACCGGCGAAGCGATCCGGCGCGGCGGCGCCCGACTCGCGCGAGCGCTCCGCCGAGTCCATCGTCGCGGTGATGTGCTTGCTCTTCACGCGGAACACGCCGCGGACGGTCGACTTCGTCGTCTTCGGATCGCCCGCGCCGTCCTGTCCGGTCGACACCAGCGTCACGAAGACGGGCTTCTTCCCCTCCCAGGCGACGAGCGTCTGGTTGTCGATCGAGACGTCGATCCACCGCTCGCCGCGCTCGGCCGCGCCGGGCCACGTGTGCGGCGTCACCGCGAGCGCGATGTCCTTCTCGCGCATCCAGTAGCCCGCGGTCGTCTCCCAGAAGGGGATGTCGTCGACGACCTTGCGCGTGCCGGTGAGGCGGAGGAACGCGCGCGAAGGGAGCAGCGCGCCGAGGCGCATCCGCTCTCCGTCGTAGTTGAAGACGTGACGGCACGGCCGCGGCGGGCCCTGCTTGTCGTTGCCGCGTGCGCACGGCCGCGCGAACGAGACGGGCAGCTTGGTGTCGTCGACGAGCTCGACGCCGTGCCACGGCGAGGCGGTCTCGGGCTTCACCTTGTCGATCGGCACGAGGCGCATGTCGACGGTGACGGCGAACTTGCGGTGATCGAGCTCGGGGCCGGCGTCGAATGCGCCGACGAACGCGACGCCGGTGTGGCGCTTGATGCGGTTCAGGAAGAACGACTGCGGCTGCTGATCGAAGCCGGTGACGTTGGGGATCGATCGATTGCCACGCTCGATCCAGAACGGCGGCGGATCCTCGTTCGTCTTGCCGCCGAAGAACATCACGTCCGCGAGCCCCTCCTGCGGCGGTACCTCCGCGGCGTCCGGCATGAGCTCGCGCGCGAAGTCGTTCGCGCCCTTCTCGATCTTCTGCTCCTCGGCCGCGTGGTTCTCGAACCAGCGGAAGTGGTTCCGCAGCTTGTACTCGTTCTTGATCTGCTCCTGCCGCGAAGGCAGGCGCGTGTAGAGCGGCGAGACCGAGCGGATGAAGCCGTAGGCGTAAGGGAGCGGCTTGTTCGTGTCCGGCCGCACGCTCGCCGCGCGCACGAGCGGCGTGTCGACGTCGAGCGTCGCGTAGCGGCCCGTGCAGACGTAGCCGCGCGGCGCGATCGCGTACCAGCCGCCGGGGCACCCGTCGGCGTTGCCGTAGCTCTGCTCCGAACGCGCGACGATCGCGCCGAGGCGCAGGTAGCCGAGGCGCTTCGCCGTGGTGCTCGGCTTCTCGTAGACCGAGGTGGTCATCCCGAGCGCGGCGAGCTTCGCCGTCTTCGAGATCGCGACCTCGCCCTCGGTCGCGCCGCCGGCCACCGGCGCCGACGTCACCGTCACCGTCGCCGCCGCCGGAGGATCGGCGGCGTCCTTCCTGCAGCCGCCGACCGCGCCGATCGCGAGGACCGCGATCATCGCAACTGCCGTCATTCCCGCGCGTGAATCGGCCATGTAGGGAAAGGTGCACGAGTCTTCGCAGAGGGCCAAGAAAGGTGCTACGGACGCCACCTCTCATGGCCGCCGTCCCTGCTCCCGCGCTCGATCCGAAGACGACGTCCGCCGCGCCGCCGCCGCCGCCGGAAGACGAGAAGAAGCCGCCGTTCCTCGACACGATGCGGACGTTCCCGCGCTCGTTCTGGATGGGGTGCACGATCGAGATGTGGGAACGGCTCGCGTGGTACGGGCTGCGCGTCGTCCTGCCCATCTACATCATGCAGGCCGACGAGCCCGGCGGGCTCCACTTCACGTCGGCGCAGAAGGGCACCATCTACGCGGTCTGGGCGCTCGTCCAGAGCCTCATCCCGATGGTGAGCGGCGGCTTCGCCGATCGCTACGGCTACAAGAAGACGATCGCGGCCTACGCCACGATCAACATCGCCGCGTACGTGACGATGGCGAACGTGCGCTCGTACCCGCTGTTCTTCGGCGCGTGCATCCTCCTCGCGATCGGCACCGCGCTGTTCAAGCCGGCGCTCCAGGGGACGCTCGCGCAGTCGATGAACGCGAAGAACTCGAGCGTCGGCTGGGGCTTCTTCTACTGGCTGGTGAACGTCGGCGGCTTCATCGGCCCGTACTTCGCGAACTTCATGCGCCCGCACGGCTGGCAGTTCGTGTTCTACGGCTGCGCCGCGGTGACGTCGCTCAACTACCTCATGCTCTTCACGTACCCGACGGTCGAGTCCGGTGCGGACAAGACGAAGAGCGCGGCGAAGACCGCGATCGACACGCTGAAGAACCTCGCGGACCTGCGCCTCTGGGCGGTCATCGCGATCTTCAGCGGCTTCTGGATGATGCTCTACCAGCTCTGGGACTTCATGCCGAACTTCTACGCCGACTGGGTCGAGTCGAGCTCGCTCGCGGAGATCGTCCCTCGCGCGTGGTCGCACGACACCATCCGCGGCCGGCAGTTCAACCAGGAGTACGCGCTCAACCTCAACGCGGGCCTCATCGTGCTCTTCGTCGTGGCGATGTCCTATCTGGTGCGTCGCATCCGCGTGCTCACGGCGATGACCGCGGGCGTCCTCATCGCGACGATCGGCACGTTCGTCTACGGCACGTCGCCGAGCGTGTACGTCGTGCTCCTCGGCATCGTCCTCTTCTCGCTCGGCGAGATGCTCACCGGTCCGAAGAAGACCGAGTACTTCGCGCTCATCGCGCCGAAGGGCAAGAAGGCGCTGTACCTCGGCTACCTCAACATCCCGATCGCGATCGGGCAGGGGCTCGGCGCGATGATCTCCGGCCGCTACTACGGCGCGCACGGCGAGAAGGCGACGCTCGCGCTCCGCTACCTCGCCGAGCACACCGATCGCGGCGTCGCCGGCATCGACCGCAAGGACGCGTTCGCGACGCTGGTGAGCGTGCTCGGTCAGGACGGCAAGGCGGTCAACCAGCTGCTCTGGGACACGTACCGGCCGTACACCATCTGGTACGTCTTCAGCGCCGTGGGGCTCGCGTCGCTGGTGGGCATGCTCGTCTTCTCGCAGATGAGCAAGCGCTGGAAGGACATGGACGTCTGACGCGCGCGGCTCAGGGCAGGGCGATGCGGCCGGGCGCATTGTTCGCGCCCGTCTCGGTGTGACACGAGTTGCAGTCCCCGACGGTCTGCGACGCGGTCATCGCGCGCTCCTTGCCGCCGGCGACGACCTTCGCCTTGAACGGCTTGGCCACCGCGGTGGTCGTGTAGAAGTTGCCGACCGAGTTGACGGGCAGCGAGAGCTCCTTGCCGTCCGCGCCGGTGATCACCACCTTCGCGCCGGCCGTCGTGCCGGAGGCGCCGTTGCAGTTGTCCGGCTCGTGCTCCGTCGGATAGACCGTGCCGGCGATGGTGAAGCGCGGAGCATCGGCGCGCTTCGCGTGACACTCGATGCACGCGACGCCGGGGTGCATCAGCTCGGAGCCGCGGTCGCCGCGCGTCCACGTCTTGCCGCTCGTGCACACCGACTCGGTGCTCGTGCCCGCGTCGTCGGCCGCGGTGGTCGACGCATCGCCGTCCGCGCCGCTGCTCGATCCGCTCGAGCCCGACGAGGAGGAAGAAGAGGAGGAGCCGAGGTCGCCGTCGGTGCTCCCTCCGCACGCGGCGCCGAGCGCGGACAGACCGAGGAGGGAAGCCAGGCCGATCGTCGACGCCACGAATGAAGCGTTCATCGCAGCGTCGGTACCGGCGCGCGCCGGCGGCGAGGCGTCGGGCCGCTCGGATGACGCCGATTTAAGGAGAGGGGTGGTGAAGCGGAGCCCCACCAGAGGCCTCGAAGCCGGCCCCAGATCGCGGTCCAACTGTATGAAAACAGTGGAGGCGCACCTCCGCGCACCCCAGGTACGAAAGCTGCTCTCCCCGGGGCGCGATGCGTGTCCTGTCGCCTGCGTTCCCGAGGCTCCTCGTGGCCGTCGCGATCGCGACTGGCTGTGCCCTGAGCGGCTGCGGAACGTCCTCCGACGTGGAGGACGAGCCGACGGCCGACAGCGAAGACGATCTCACCGGCGCGACGAACGCCATGGGCTTGCGCCTCGTCTACGACGAGCCCTCGCGTCATGTCCGGGCGACGGTGAAGAAGCGTCTCCGCGCGGGCGAGTCGCTCAAGCTCGCGGTGCGCCGCGGCCGGCTCTCGGGCGGCGCTCCGGCGATCGTGGACTGCGCCCAGCTCCCTTCGGCGCCGCCCCTGCCGCGCGCGGAGGGCACGACGAAGATCGTGTACGACGGTCCGGAGATCGAGCCTTCGCTCCTCGCGAACGTCTACGAGGAGCAGTGGGTCATGCGCGCGCTCGCGCCGCCGCTGCTCGATCGGATCGCCCGAGAGGGCGCCGACTCGATCGTGGAGGCGTGCATCGTGAAGGACGAAGCGCCGCGCGTGACGGTCAAGACGAGCATCGAGTGCGCGTGGGACGAGCGCGATCCCAACGCGGCCGAGAGCTCGCTCGCGAACCGCTCGTGCCCGATGCCGGCGCCCAATCAGGGTGACGCTCAGGGCGGGCAGCAGTAGAACTTCTCGAGCGCGGTCGCTCCGGAGCCGTGCTCGACGCAGCCGGCAGGGGGCGCGACGTTGCTCCCGCCGTCTCCCGCCGGCGGGCACTGCAGGCGACGCGGCTTGCCGCTCACGGCGTTGCACTGCGCGCTCTGATCGATCTGCTCGACGCAGTCGTTCTCCGAGCAGCAGTAGTTGTTGCCGAGCGACGCGCTCGTGCGCGTCTCCTTGCAGCCGTCGATGCCCGGCGGGGGTCCGCCGAAGCAGACGTAGCCGTACGGCTTGCCCTGCTCGGTCTTGCAGGAGTCGCCGGCGCCGTAACCGACGCACGTCTCGCCGGGCTTGGACGCGTCCGAGCCGGTGCCGGCGTCGCCCGCGTCGGGCGCCGTCGCGGCGTCCTCCTCTTCTTCGCCGCCGGATGCATCCTTGGGTCCGGGCGTCACCGCGTCTGTGCCGCCGTCGGCGGCCGCCGACGAGGTCGTCGCGTCCTCCGACGAGCAGGCGAACGCAGTGGCGAGAGCGAGGGCGAGGGCGAAGCGGAGGCGAGACATCGACTCGCCTTCATAGCACCGCACGGCGCGGCCGCCGCCCTGCTAGAGATCGACGACATGCGCGTCAGGTCCTTCTTCGTCTTCACCGCAGCATGGCTCGTCGTCGCGGCGTGCGACTCCTCGGACGCCGCGCCGCCCGCATCGAGCACCGATGCCGGAGCGAGCGCCGACGCAGCGAATGGTTCGGATGCAGGCGCGCCGATCGACGGCGGCGCGCAGCGCGACGATGCGGGAGGCGACGCGGGCCCGGGCGACGCCGGACCGGACGGCGCGATCGCCGACGCTGGGCCGATCACCGTGACGAGCACCGCGTTCGTCGAGGGCGGCACCATCCCGATCGTGCACTCGGTCTGCGACGGCGACAACGCCTCGATCCCGCTCGCGTGGACGGGCGCTCCGCCGGGCACGATGAGCTTCGCCGTGGTGATGCGCGACCTCACGCTCGGCGGCTCGGCGAACTACCACTGGGTGCTCTACGACGTGCCCTCGTCGGTCACCTCGCTCGCGCAGGATCTGCCGAAGGACCTCGCGCCGAACCCTCCGGGCGGCGGCGCGAAGCAGACGCGGTGGAGCTTCGGCTCGGACACCGGCTTCCAGGGCATGTGCCCGATCGCTGGCCCGTCGACGCACGTCTACGAGCTCGCGGTCTACGCCGTCGACGTCGCGACGCTGCCGGCCGCGGCCGACCCCGCGGATCCGGCGCAGGTCGACGCGAACATCCAGGCGCACCAGATCGCGGTGGGCCGCCTTCGCGGAAGCTACACGAAGCAGTGACGCCGGCGGCGGACGAGCGCGGTGCATGCCGCGAAGAGCGTGACCAGCCAGGCGCCGCCGTCCGCGCGGCGCCCGCCCTGCGCGCATCCGCCGTCCGAGCCGCCGTCGCTCGTCGTCGCGCCGGGCGCGGTCGTCGGCTCGGCCGGCGCCTCACCGGTGGACGGGGGCGCGGTCGGGCCGTCGGGGATCGGCGCGGCGAGCGTGCGCGCGGAGAAGAAGGCCCACAGCGTGCGGCTCGCGTCGGGCCCCTTCGCGTCGGCGAACGATCCGCCTTCGCGTCCGCCGGGCCACGCATGCCCGAGGCCGCTCACGACGATGTGCTCGACGATGCTCGCCTTCGTCTTCGTGCTCGCGTGGATCTCGCGCGTGAACGGATAGCCCGCAGTGCCGCTCTCGGTGGTCGGCTCGCCGATCGCGCCGTCGCCGAGGATCAGCGTGTTCGTCCGTCGCCACTGCGCGGTGACCTGATCGCCGTTGACCGGCGCGACCACGCCGTCGGCATCGCCGTGGATCACCATGACCGGGACGACGCGCTTGGCCGAGCCCATCGCCTCGAGCGCGAGCTGACCTTGCTTCTCCGGATCGGGCCCGCCCCCGCTCGAGGCGGAGTAGACGCCCGAGAGCGACGAGGCCGCGCGGTACTCGAGCCCGGCGACGACGCCGATCGCCGCGAACCGATCGGGGTAGGTCGCACCGAGCACCACGGTCATCGCCCCGCCGGCGGAGATGCCTGCAACATACACGTGGTCGCGATCGGCGCCGTGCGTCTGCGCCACCGCGTCCGCGATCGCCGCGAGCTCCTTCGGCTCCCCCGCGTCGCGCTTCTGGTGCGCGGGGTCCCACCACTGCCAGCACGCATTGAGCGCCTGCTGGCTGGTCTGCTCGGGGTAGGCGACGACGAAGCCGTTCTCCTCGGCCACCTCGTCCATCCGCGTCGCGTCGGCGAAGCCGTCGGCGTCCTGCGTGCAGCCGTGCAGCATGAGGACGAGCGCCCGAGGCTCGGCCTGCTTCGAGGGCACGTACACGCGCACCGTGCGCTCGCCGATCGTCTCGTGCGTCGCCGTCCCCGCGGCGGACGCCGCGGACGACCATGCGAGGAGGGCGAGCGCGATCGCCGCGGGGCGCTTCACTCCGCCGCCTCGGCCTTGATGCGGGACTTCGGCGTCTTCGTCGTGCGCGCGCGCGTCCGCGCCTTCTTCGGCCGCGGCTTCGACTTCGGTGCCTCCGGCGGCGCCGCCGGCACGACGACCGGCGCAGGCTCGGCGTCGCGCGCCGCCCACCAGGCGCTCATCCACGGCCAGAGCTTTCGCTGCGCCGCGCGGGAGACGACGGCGCCGACATGGCCGCCGGGCAGCTCGAGCAGCGTCTTGTCCGCCGACGCGATGCGATCCATCAAGATCGCGGCGCTCTTCGCCGGGACGATGTTGTCGTGGGTGAAGACGATCGCCGCGGTCGGACAGCGGATGGCCTCGAGCCGCGCGGGCGCGCCCGAGAGGCTGAACGTGCCGCGCATGAGGGCGTCGCCGCGATACAGCTCCTCGATGTAGCGGCGGTAGCACTCGCCGGGGAACGAGATGTTGTCGTTGCCCCACGTCTCGAGCGCGAGGAAGCCGTCGAGGAACTCGTCGCTCGTCGCGCGATCGATGAGACCCACCATCTTCGCGAGGCCGAGCGTCGGCCGCAGGAGGTGGAAGGCGCCCTGCATCAG
>JBDHVD010000004.1:0-53782 GCA_039809525.1 Labilithrix sp.
TTGGGAAACTTCGACGCATCCTGGGCCGCCTCCGCGACGTCGAGCGCTCGAACGGCGTCGATGTACCGGTTCGCGAAGACCTCGATCTTCGCCCTTGTTTCGCGGCGTCTCTCCATGGCTCGAGATTGTGCGCGGATGTGTGCGCGAAGGCCAAGAAAGGCCGCCGTCGCGAGTGAATCGACCGGCTCCAAGCTCGCGACGCTCCGCGTGGTTTCACCTCGAGAGGGGACCGTTGGAGGCTTGTTGCGATCGCGAACGCAAAACACTAACGTGACGCGCACTTTCTGACGTCGCTTGAAAAGTCCGCGGCGAACAGGACTGACCCGCACGAGGGGCTCGATGGCCGAAGAAAAGAAGCCGAAGATCGATCTCAAGGCACGCCTCGGTAAGGCCGGTGGCGCGACGCCGCCGCCCGCGGGCGTGGGCGGAGGTGTTCCCGCGCCCATGCCTGCGCCTTCTCATGGAGGAGTGGGCGCAGGCGTCGGGGCGGGCGCGCCCGTGCCCGCCGCGGTCCCGTCGTCGGGCGGTCTGCCGGTTCCGCCCGGCATCCCCGTCGGTCCGCCGCCCGCGTTCAAGGCGCCTGCGACTGCGCTCGATCCGTCGAACCCGCTCGCTGCGGTCGTCGCTCCGCAGAGGCCTCAGCCTTCGCGTCCGCCGGCGCCTGCGCAGCCGCAGCGGATCGAGGTCGACGAGATGGCCGTGCAGGAGGCGCGCAAGGGCGCCCGCAAGCAGGGCCTCGTCGCCGGCCTCGTCGCCGCCGTCGTGCTCGGCGCCATCGGCTACATCGCCGGCGGCGCGTCGAGCGAGTCGAAGGCGCGCACGGCGTCGGTGAACCACGCGAAGTCGCTCGCCGGCGACGTCGAGAAGTCGAAGGAGCAGCTGAAGGCCATCGCCGACAAGGTCGAGGCCGGACGCAACATGCTGGTGAAGGAGCGCAAGTTCCCCACCGACCTCGCGAAGGACCTCGGCGGCATCAACGTCGACTTCGACGGCTCGAAGCTCGCGGGCGTTCGCTTCAGCGGCTTCTCGAGCGAGACCTCGTCGGGCCTCATCGAGTACATCACCGGCGTCCAGGCGACGAACGACCGCAAGAACGCGCTGATCGCGGTGCTCGGCAAGCTGCAGAAGCCGCTCACCGAGCAGCTCGCGGCCGGCGGCGTGCAGAAGGTGCAGTTCGTCGCGATCGTCGACAAGGACGCGCAGAAGCAGAGCTTCGCGATCCTCGCGCCGCTCACGAAGTCGATCGAGGTGCAGGGCAACGGTCCGCCGTCGCTCCCGGCGGAGTTCACGGCGACCAACCCGCTCACGCGCGGCAACGTCACCGTCCCGAAGCTGACCTCTCTCGACAAGGGCGGCGCCGCGTACGTCATCCCGAAGTCCTTCGAGTCGGCGTGCCCGAGCGAGGACGCGGGCGCGATCGCCCAGCTCGGCGGTCAGCTCAACAAGATGATCAACGACATCCGCGGCGAGCAGGCGGGCGCCGGCGGCGACGTGATCACCGAGACGAAGGCCGGCCTCATCGAGAAGGCCGACAAGCTCGTCGTCGGGCTCAACAAGGTTCAGTGACGGGCACGTAGCCCCAGGCGACGTCCGCGCGGGTGTCCGGATCGATTCCGGCGCCGACGCGGACGTAGCCGCGGGCGACGAGCGCGCTGCAGCGGATCGCGCGGGGCGCGGTCTTGCTCCGGCCGAGCGCCGCGAGCACGCTCCGCGCGATCGAGCGCGGCTCGCGGAGCTCGCGGATCACCAGCACGAGCGTGCCTGCCTCGAGCTCGGCCAGATCGGGCAGCGCGCGCGCCGCCGCGCCGACGTCGTCGATCTCGTTCGGACCGAGCGCCACGGTCTTCGCGTTGGCGCGCGCCTCCGCGGGCGGCAGCGGCACGTGAGGGAGCCGCACGATCCGCTCGCGCGCGCTCACGACGCGGAGGCCTCCGCCGGCGGCGCGAGATCCGGCTCGGCGCGCACGATCTCGACCTTCACCACGCGCGTCTCGTCGGCCTCGCGCACGATGAGCCGGTAGCCGTCGAGCGCGATCGTCGCTCCGACCTCCGGCACGCGGCCGGCGCGGTGCACGATCAGCCCGCCGAGCGACTCGAAGTCGCCGTCCTCGGGCAGCTTCTTGCCGAGATGCATCTCGAGATCGCCGATGGCGATCGCCGCGTCCGCCACGTAGCGGCCTTCGGCGAGCTTCTGGATCGGCATGGCCTCCTCGGTGTCGTACTCGTCGCGGATGTCGCCGACGATCTCCTCGATGATGTCCTCGAGGGTGACGATGCCGCTCGTGCCGCCGAACTCGTCGCTCACGATCGCGAGGTGGAGCCGGCGGCTGCGCATCTCGCGGAGGACGCTGAGCGCGCCCTGCGACTCGGCGACGAACAGCACCGGCTTGCGGAGGAGCTCCTCGAGCTTCATCACCCCCATCTTTCCTGCGCGGACGACGTCGAAGAGGTCCTTCACGTAGAGGAGGCCCACGGTGTTGTCGAGCGCCTCGCGGTAGACCGGGTAGCGCGAGTGGCCGTCCTTCGTGACGTGGTCGAGCACCTTGTCGAGCGGCATCGAGACCTCGATGCTCGACACCCGGCGGCGCGGGACCATGACCTCCTTCGCCGTCAGGTTCTTGAAGTCGAGCACGTTGCGGATCATCGTGGCCGGCTCCTTCTCGAGCGCGCCGGCCTTCTCGCCCTTCGCGATGAGCCACTCGACCTCGGTCTCGGTCAGCCGCGCGTCCGACGACGTCGAGCTCTCGGGGACGCGGTGGCCGATCCAGCGGCCGAGCATCGCGAGCGGCTCGGCGATCGGGATGACCGCGTACTCGAGCGGCTGGAGCCACCGGAGCGCGAGGCGCCCGACCTCCTCGGGCCGGCGACGGGCGATCGTCCCGAGGGTCTCGGCGAGCGTCCCGTAGACGACCACCGACGCGGTGACGGCGGCGGCGGCCGCGGCCACGGGGGCGAGCCAGATCGAGAACATGTGCTCGAGCACGACCGCGGCGAGCGCGAGGAGGATCACCCGCGCCACGAGCCAACGCGACAGGAGCCTCAGCCGGTCGCCGGCGTAGCGCGCGAAGCCCTCGTCCTTCGCCTCGACGAGGACCTGGAGGCGGGCCTCGGGCAGCGAGGTCAGCGCCGCGTCGGCAGCCGCGAACAGTGAACCGATGGCGGCCGCGAGGACGGCCAGGACGATCGGACCAGATGGGCTGTTCAAACCTGCGAGGCTCCTTGCGCTCGAACCCGGGCGGCGCAAGCCGTTCGGCCGCTCTGGGCGGCCCCCCCGGACCGGATCAACACGGTAGCGTGTGGGATGACACCGTTCAAGGCGCGTTGCGGCCGTTCTATGCTGCGACGCGTCAACCAGGCAAGCGCGTGGCTGCGGGGCGCGTCGATTTTCCCCGCAACTCCGCGGACCGGCGGGCCGAAGGGCCGCGCGATGCTCCCCCCGGCCCGATCCGCCCCGACCGACCGCGCACCCTCCGCCGCCCATTCCACGCCGGGCCTTGGCGGCCACGGCGGGGCTCGTCCCGCCGCCATGGCCCACCGAGCTCAGCCTTTCCGGAGCCTCCTCCAGGCGTCGATGGGGACGGCGCAGGCGCGGCCGAAGCCGCCGGTCGTGCCCGGGGTGCACGGCGCGGCCGGTCGGCATCCGCCGCCCGCGGTCGAGGGCCACGGCGAGCGGAAGGGCGACCCCGCGCATCCCGCGCTGCACCTCTCCGACGAGCCCGACGAGAAGAAGGAGAAGAAGAAGGCCGCTGCCGTCGATCCGCTCGATCCGTCCGTCCGCGCGAGCGCGCAGCTCGCGCCGCCGATGCTCGCCGCCGCTCCGGTCGACGCCGCGGCGCCCGCGCAGGAGGTGACGACGCGCGCCCGGGTGTCGATGGAGGAGCTGCTCCCGCTCGTCGTCCGTCGCATCGCGTGGGGAGGCGACAAGACGAAGGCCGCCGTCCACGTGGAGCTCGGGACGGGGGCGTTCGCCGGGACCACGGTCACCGTCCACGCCGAGGGCAAGCGCGTGCGGCTCGAGCTCGGGGGCGCGGGCGATCTCGACGCGCTCCGGACGCGGCTCGAGTCACGCCTCCGCGCCGCGGGGATCGACGTCGAGACCGGCGGATGACGGCGCGCTCGCGAGCGCGGCGAGCGCCTGGTTCGAGCGCCGCTTCCAGATGAAGCCGTCGAGCACGTAGTGCGTGAGCTGGGGCAGCGCGAGGAGCGGCACGATCACGAGCTCCCAGCCGGTGAGCGACCAGCCTTCGCCGAACAGCCACGCCCGGTCGTGCCACACCGCCCGATCCCACAAGAGCTCCTCGACGAACGCCACGACCCAGAGCACGCCCAGGTACGCGAACACGTTGCTCGCGACGCGCGACGTCCAGGACGGCGCGCCGGCCGGGGCCGCGTCCTTCCGGCGGCCCTGCACGAACACGAGCGCGAAGTACGGGATGCCGTGCATGAACACGTTCGTGACCGTGAACGCGTAGTCGGAGTCGAACGCGACGATGCCGAGGTACCACGCGACCGCGGTGGTCGCGACGACCAGGTCCTTGCCCGGGTTCGGCGTGCCGCGCGACCACAGCACGATCGCGCGGACGACGTAGGCCGCGAGGGCGAGCGCCCACAGCGCGAAGCCCGCGGGCAGGAGGAACGGCGGGAGCGCGACGACGTCGCCGGTCACGAACCACGAGAACCGCCGCGGGACGTGCGTGTGCCAGTAGAGGAGCGGATAGAGCGTCGACGCATAGATCGCCGCGGTGTCGATCACCTTGCCGAGCCGATCGCGCTCGCCGTTCCGCGCGCGGTAGAGCGACACCCAGCCGTACTGCTGGCGCACGAAGTGGAAGATCGCGAGGTACGCGAGCGTGCGCCAGAAGGTCATCGTGCCGAGCGCGTAGAGGGCGATGCTCGCCGCGAGACCGACCACGGGCACGACCGTGAACAGGCGCCGGCGGGCGCGGCGCTCGCCCGGATCCAGGTACGTGCGGAACGCGGTGGCCCACACGTGGGCGACGTCGCAGAGGATCACCGCGGGCACCCAGAGCCAGCTCGGCGTGTCGTCGTCGAGCATGCCGGTCCATGCGCCGGCGGCGAGCGCGATCATCGAGAGGGCGAAGCTCCCGAGGAACACCGACACGTCGAGGCGGGCGCCGAACAGCCAGGCGGGTCTCACGGACGGCGCGATCCTACCGCGACGCGCGCCGCCTGGCTTGACCCGTCGGCCCGGCGTCATCGAACCTTGGAGACGTGCGTCGCTGGTCGTTGCTCGCCGCGTCGGGGATCCTCGTTGCCGGCTGCGGCAAGGACCTGACGAACGGTCCCGCGGCCGGCGCGGCCGGCGCGGACGGCGGGATCGACGCGCCCGCGGGCGGGGATGCCGGCGCGGCGCAGGAGGATGCGGGCGCGATGCGCGAATGCGCGCGCCGGAGCGAGTGCCCGGGGACGGTGCTCCTCGACGCGTCGTTCGATCGGAAGACCGGGGTCTTCGAGCTCCTCGGCGACGCGACGATCGACGAGGCCGCCGGAGAGCTCCGTGCGACGGACGGCGTCGCCGCGGCGACGCTCGGGCTCGCGGGCGGGGCCCGCGTGTGCCTCGAGGCGTGCATGCGCGTCTCGTATGCGCCGGAGGGATTCGGGACGGCGACGGACGACTTCGCGGGCCTGCTCGCCGTCGACGTCCGTCCGGCCAAGAGTCCGCCGGAGTCGGTCGCGTACGTCGACCTCGGGGCGGCACGGGTGCCCTACTTCTACGCGATGGTGAACGACAACGCCGACACCGGCTCGAAGTCGGTCCCCGGCCTGCCGCTCGGGACGTGGACGCACGTGCGCATCGAGCTTGCGCGCGGGAGCGACGCGACGTTCTCGCTCTACGTCGACGGGACGCTCGTCGGGTCCACGAGCCTGGACGCGCCGTCCGCCGAGCCCAGCTCCGTCGTCGTGAGGGCCGGCGTCGATCCGAACGGAGCGCACCCGGCGATCGACGCGCGCTTCGCCGGCCTCCGCCTCACGTCGCCGTAGCCTCGTCGGCCGCGCGCACGCCGTGGAAGAACGCCTCCTCGAACAGGGCGATGCCCGACAGGTCCGTGTGCGCGAAGTGGATGCCGCGGAACGGCTTCGCCGCCGCGAGCCGCGCGCCGCCGTTGCCGAAGAAGAACCCGGGGCCCGGCCGCGCCATCGCGTGCCCCCAGCGCACGACGTCGACGCGCGTCGCGAGGTCGCGGATGTCCGGATGCACGCGCTCGAGATCGGCGAGCGCGACGTCCGCCCACTCGTCGCGCCCGGCCGCGTAGAGCCGGCGTCGCGCGGCCTTCGGATCGTCGTCGCAGAGCGGATAGTAGTAGGTGATGACCGTCGCGCCGTGATCGCGGCCGGTCTGGTGGGTGGCGTTCACGTAACCGAGCGACGGGCTGTCTCGCACGACGTTGTCCCACGCCATCATCATCTCGCCCCGGGCGCGCAGGCGCGGGCGGTTCGAGAGCGTGACGTTCGCGACCATCCAGGCGCCGTACTCGAACGACGCGAGGTGGGGCGGGGGCGCGTCGCGGTAGGGTCGGATCACGCGCCGGGCGACCATCTGCGGCGCGGCAAAGATGACGCGGTCGGCATGGATCCCCACGGCCGAGGGCGGGGCGCCGATGGCGACGACGTCGACGCCGCCCTCGCGCGGCACGACGTCGACCGCGGCGAGCTCGACGCGGACCTTCGAGCGGACCTTCTCGAGCAGGCGGCCGACCAGCCACGCGTTGCCGTTCGGCCACGTGAGCACCGCCTGGGGATCCTTGCCCGTGCCGAGCAGGCGGGACGCGTAGTAGTGGATGCCGGCATACGCGCTCGTCTGCGTGGCGCGCGCGCCGAAGTCGTCGCGGCAGGCGTAGTCCACGAGCCAGCGGAGCCGCTCCGAGCGCAGGCCCTGCCGGTCGAGCCACTCGACGATGGTGATCCGATCGAGCGCGGCGATCTCGCCGTCGTCCGAGCCGGTCGCGCTGGGGACGGCGAACGCGCGGCGCCCGCGCGCGTCGCGCTGCGCGGCGAACGCCTCGACGAGCTCCTTGAACCGCGCGAAGTCGCGCTTGTCCTCGCCGGACTCGCCGTCGTGGAGGTAGAGGCCCTCGTGCCACTTGCCGTCGGCGAACACGCGCTCCTGCGGCTCGCGGCAGAGGACGTGCTCGGGGAAGATCGGCTCGCCGGCGCCGTCCGTGCCCTCGACCAGGCCGAAGCCGTGGAGGAGGCGGACCAGGTCGACGTTCTCCTTCATCGGCGCGGTGATGTAGTGGGCGCCCCACGGAAACGCGCTCACCGCGTTCGCCCCGCCGCGCGCGGTGCCGCCGACGGCGCCCTCGAGCTCGAGGAGGACGAAGTCCTGGTAGCCCTTCTCGAGCAGACGCCATGCCGCCGTGAGGCCGGCGACGCCGCCGCCCACGATGACGATGCCGGCCTTCTCCCAGCGATCGGCGCCGAGCTCCGGGGGCTTCTCGTCGCGGACGCGATGACCGAGCGCCTCGGGGCGGAACGCGAGCTCCCCGTCAGGGACGCGCTTCTTGCGCGAGCACGCCGTCGTCGCGAAGGGCGCGCCGAGGAACGCGGCGAGGACGTCGCGTCGGGAGAGAGAGGACATCGCGGAGGTCGCGGATGATAACGCAGAGGACGAGGAGGAGGAGCGGCACGGCCCACGCGAGATCGCCGGCGCGCCGGTAGGGCGTCAGGCCGCCCGGCATGTGGACGGTCGCGCTCACCAGGTCGGGCTCGAACGTCCGCGCCGTCCGCGCCACCACGCGGCCGCGCGCATCGATGATCCACGACGGACCGGTGTTGGACGCGAGCACGAGCGGTCGACCGCTCTCGGCGGCGCGGAAGACGCTGACGAGGTCGTGGAGCTCGGGCTGCGACGTGGGGCCGAACCATGCGTCGTTCACGAGGTGGGCGATGACCGTCGGCTCCTCGGTCGCCGTGGCGCGGAGATCGCCGGCGAAGAGGCTCTCCCAGCAGATGAGCGGCTCGATCCGGAGGCCGGCGGTCCGCAGCACGATGCGGCGCTCGCCGCGCTCGGTCTCGAACATCTTCGGCGCGAGCCACGACGGGAGATCGAACGGGCGGTACTCGGCGAAGGGGAGGAGCCGCACCTTGCGATAGGGATCCGCGACGGGCTCGTCCGGCTCCATCACGTAGGCGGAGTTGAACGAGCGGGGCACGGCGGCGGCCGCCGGCGCGTGCGGATCGAGCTTCTCGACATGCGACGAGCCGAACACGATCGGCGCGTGGACCGCGTCGACGACGTCGCGGATCGCGAGCTTGGTGGCGAGGTCGCTCTCGACGTTGCCCACCGCCGTCTCCGGCCACGCCACGAGGTCGGGGCTCGCCTCCGCGGCGCGCCGCGAGAGCGCGTCGAGCCGCTCGAAGTGGGCCGCGCGGTGCGCCTCGTCGCGCTCGCCGGGGAGGATCGCCGGCTGCACCGCGGCGAGCGTCCCCGTCCGTCCGTCCTCCGCCGATGCGAGCCGGGCGGCGCCGAGCGCGTGGCCGAGCGCGACCGCCGCGAGCGCTGCGAGGGCCCAGATGGGCGCCCGGCGCGGAGCGCGCGCGAGCAGCTGCGCGATCGCGACGTTCGCCGCGACGACGACGATCCCGACGAGCGGCTCGCCGCCGACGCTCGCGAGCTGGACGAGGGCCTCGTTCGCGTGCTGCGTCTGGCCGAACGACGCCCACGGGACGGCGAGGAAGCCCGCGTGCCCGCGCGCCCACTCGGCGAGCGCCACCGCGGCGGGCACGAGCACGAGGCCGCGGGGATCGAACGCCCATCGCGCCAGCGCCGGCGCGAAGAGCGCCGGGTAGAGGCCGAGGTAGAGCCCGAGGACGAGGCCGTGGTGCAGGTGGAACGCCTCGAAGCGGAAGATCCACGCGAAGACCGCGTGGGCCGCCACGAGGCCGAAGAGCGCGCCGAGCGCCGCCGCGCGCCCGGCGCGGAGGCCGCGCACGGCGAAGGCGAGCGGGACGAGGGCCACGAAGCCGAGCGGCCCGAGGTCGAACGGCGGCAGCGCGATCGCGAACAGGCCCGCGGCCAGCACCGCGAGGCCGATGCGGCCGACGGGCCCCATCACTTCACGATCGCGACGACGGTGCCCTCGCCGTTGCAGCCGGGCAGGGCGCGCGCCTTGACCCAGAGCGCGCCCGGCTTGGTGAACGCGTGCTCGACGACGTGGGTGAACGGCTTCTGCGCGTGGATGAGGAGCTTCTCCTTCGTGCCGTCGCCGAAGTCGATCTCCATCGGGCACCGGCCTGCGCCGCCCGCGACGTCGATGTAGACGGGGTTCTTGGTGCCCACGACCTGGTAGCCGATCACGCGGACCTTGGTGATCGTGGGGTTCTCCCAGATCTTGGCGCCGTTCGGGCCGACGGCGTCGTTCGCGAGCTGCACCTGCGAGGCGGTCGCGCGGTTCTTCGCGAAGGGCGCGTCCTCGCGGCTGATGAACATCGCGAACTTGTGCGCGCCCATGCCCTTGTCGGTGCACGCGACGTTCGGCGCGACGAACGGATCGGCGGGGCACGTGGCCCAGGTCGAGAGCTCGACGCCGAGGTCGGGGTGCTTCACGACGATGCGCTCGGACGCGCGCTTCAGCTTCGGGTGCCACTCCGCGTCGACGAGCACCGGGACCGTCTTCATGACGGCGCGCTTGCCCTGCGGCGCGACGTTGAACGTGCACTCGCCGCTGAAGCGGTACTTGTCGACCGTCGTGTCGCCCGGCGCGGCGACCGCGGCGTAGAGCATGAGCGTGTGGCACGCGGTGCTCGGCGCGACCTTCGGCGCGTCCCAGTCGTTGGGGTCCGTCCCGCTCCCGTGCTCGTCGAAGCCGATCGCGCGGGCGTCGCCGGCGGCGAGGAAGAGGGAGGCGAGCGGGGCGAGGAGAGCGAGCTTGCGGAGCATGGTCCCGCGTTCTGCATGGTGGAGGCCAGTCATCGTCCGTTCCTTCTTGTCGTGATTCCGAGAGCTTGTGAGTCGTTCATCCGGGCGTGGACGCGTGCACGCACGCTTCGAGCCCGTGCGCGCACGCAAGGCGGCCCGTCACTTCACGATGGCGACGACGGTGCCCTCGCCGCTGCAGCCGGGCAGGGCGCGCGCCTTGACCCAGAGCGCGCCCGGCTTGGTGAACGCGTGCTCGACGACATGCGAGAACGGCTTCTGCGCCCAGACGATCAGCTTCTCCTTCGTGCCGTCGCCGAAGTCGATCTCCATCGGGCACATGCCCGCGCCGCCGGCCACGTCGATCCAGATGGGCGTCCTGGCGCCCACGGCCTGCGCCCCGATCGGACGGATGCGGCTGATCGTCGGGTTCTCCCAGATCTTCGCCGCGTTCGCGCCGACGGCCGCGATGGCCGCGGCGACCTGGCTCGCGTTCGCACGGTTCTTGGCGAAGGGCGCGTCCTCGCGGCTGATGAACATCTCGAACCTGTTCGCGCCCATGCCCTTGTCGGTGCACGCGACGTTCGGCGCGACGAACGGATCGGCGGGGCAGGTCGCCCAGGTCGAGAATTCGACGCCGAGGTCCGGGTGCTTGACGACCACGCGCTCGGAGGCGCGCTTCAGCCGCGGGTGCCACTCCGCGTCGATCAGCACGTCGACGGTCTTCATCACGGCGCGCTTGCCCTTCGGCGCGACGTTGAACGTGCACTGGCCGGTGAAGCGGTACTTGTCCGCCGTCGCGTCGCCGGAGGTGGCGACGGCGGCATAGAGCATGAGCGTGTTGCACGCCGTGCTCGGCGCGACCTTCGGCGCGTCGCGGTCGTCGGTGGGCTCGCCGAGGCCGTAGTGATCGATCGGCAGGGCGCGTGCGCCACCGGCGACGAAGAGGGAAGCGAGCGGGAGGAGGGCGGCGAGCTTGCGGAGCATGGCCCGGCGTCGTGCACGGCCGAGGCCAGCCGTGGCTCACGGCGGAGCCCGCATGATCTCGATGGTTCGTCCCGCGAGGCGCCGGCCACGAACGCGTGCGCGCACGGCTCGATCGTGTGTGCGCACGCGGCTTCAGTCGGTGGCGGCGACCACCCAGCCCTCCGCGCGGACGAAGGCGAAGGCGAGCGCGCAGAGGACGAACGCCCCTGCGCCCCGCACCGCGCGCGGCCGCTCGAGGCGGAGGACGTACGTGGCGGAGATCGCGACGACCGCGTTGACCGCCCCGGTGGCCACGCTGGTCTTCACCAGACCGAGGCGCGGCACGAGCACGAGCGGGAAGAGGAGCGACGCGGCGAGCGCGCCGACGTAGTCGTAGGCGAACGCGCGCGCGACGGTGTCCTTGAACGACGCGCCGCCCTCGTCGCGCAGGATGCGGACGAGCAGCGGGAGCTCGAGGCCGCCGAGCGCGCCGATGACGAACACCACCGCGTAGAGCAGGGGGCGCAGCGGCAGGTGCGCGCCGACGGCGAGGAGCAGGGCAGGGACCGAGAGCCCGCCGACGATCGCGAGCAGGATCTCGGCCTGCACGTAACGCGACCTCGCCTCGGGCTCGAAGCGCTTCGAGATCCACGCCCCCGCGCCCATCGCGAACAGGTACGTGCCGAGGACGAGCGAGAACTGGAGGACCGCGTCACCGAGGAGGTAGCTCGCGAGCGTCCCGCAGAGCAGCTCGTAGACGAGCGCACAGACCGCGACCGCGAGGACGTTCGTCAGGAGGACGCGGTCGCGTGACATCACGCGGACGTCAACCGTGGATGGACGCGGAGACGATCAGCGCGATCCCGAGGATGACCGACGCGATGATGATCGCGAGCGCGGTGTTCTGATCCTCTTCGATCTCCTTGCGGAGCGAGAACGGCGTGACCTTGACGATGATGAGGAAGGCGACGGCGAACAGCACGAGGCCGAGGGAGCTGAACGCGAGCGCGCTCACGAGGGCCTTCACGAGCGGTTTCATGATGTCGTCGGACTGCATCCGTTACCTCTTGGTGTTGGACGAGGCGGTGCTGCTCCTCGGTTGATTCGGCGCGCGGCCGACCGGCTTCGGCAGGCTGCGCTTCCCGAACGCGCGGGCCACGGCGTCGGGGGAGAGATAGGTCCCGCGCGACCACGTCACCTCGTCGGCGGTGGACTCGCGCGAGAGCAGGTGAGGGGCGCGGACGTAGTCGCGGACGTCGGTGACGTCGCCGATCGACGCCTCCCACGGCAGCTCGCCGGTCGCCCAGTCGACGCGCGCCTTGCCCGAGGAGAGCGGCTTGTACGTCTCGCCCTCGAGCGTCGCGCCGCGATCGGTCTCGACGACGAGCCCGGGCTCGATGGTCTCGACGAGGCTCCAGTGTCCGTCCGACACGACGAGCCAGCGGAACCCCTCGGCCGCGTCGTGGAGGAGGTACTCCTGCCAGGCGTACCGCTCGCCCTCGACCTTGATGCTGCGCGCGACGATGCCGATCACGCGGAAGCGCGCGGCGTCGAGCTTGCCCTCGTCGCCGACGTCGAGCCAGAGATCGACGCCCTTCGGGCGCGACAGCTCCGGGACGGAGAAGAAGCGCGCGGGCTCCTTCCGCGGCGCCAGGCCGAGCTCGTCGAGCGAGACGCGACGCCCGACGAACGTGACCGGCGGCGTCGAGCCGTAGTCGATCGACGCGCTCTCGCCGGTGCGCGACGAGAGATCGGCGTAGCGGTAGCGGCGCGGCCCCTCGATCGCGACCTCGCCGAACTGCGCGACGCGCTCGGCCGTTCCCCGCTCGGCGACGATCCACGGCGGCGCGATCGGCGCGCCGGCGCTGAGGTCGTCGAAGGCGGGCACGATCGCCGCCTCCTCGAAGAGCGTGAACGTCCCGCGCGCCTCCGCCAGCCAGCGCGTCTTCTTCGACTTCTCGAACCGGAGCGCGTGCTCGTGCCAGAGGCCGCCGCCGTCGCTCCGCACGACGACGCGTCCGACGAGCGTGAAGGCCTCGCCGGAGGCGCGGCCCTTCGACCCGAGCGCGAGGACGGTGGACGACTCGTGGATGCGTGCCGCGCCCTTCACGGATCGTCTCCACGCTCGACCGTGCGCACGACCACGCGCGTCGCGCCGAGCGCGCGGGTGAGCTCTGCCTCCCAGGGGAACGGCGCGCGCGGCCGGCAGCAGTACAGGTTGATCGTCGCCGCGCCGTGCTCGGGATACGTGTGCACCGAGAGATGCGACTCGGTCAGGAGGTACAGGCCGGTGACGCCGCCCACGTGTCCGTTCACCGCGGGAAATGCGTGCCACATGGGCTCGCCGACCACGCGGAGCTCGAGCCGCGCGACGATCGAATCGAGCAGCGCGCGCACCGTCGCGAGATCGGCGAGCGCCTCCGCGCGGCAGCCGCCGGCGTCGACCAGGTGCTCCGTCCCGACCTTCCTGCCAACCATGGTCCCGCCGCGCGAGGCTACCCTCTCGCGCGGGGTGCGAAAAGCGCTTATCGTGCGGTTCGGTCATGGCTGTCACGAGCGGACCCTGCCCGAACTGCGGCTCGACGATCGAGTTCCGCGCGGGCTCGTCGATGTCGCTCGTCTGCAAGTACTGCAAGCACGTCGTCGTCCGCACCGATCGCGACATGCGGAACATGGGGCGCGTCGCGGACGTCGCCTTCAGCGACGCGGGGCTCGCCCCCGGCGATCGAGGCACCTTCCGCGGGCAGAGCTTCTCCGTCGAGGGACGCCTGGTGCTGCAGCATCCGGCCGGCGGGACCTGGGAGGAGTACTACGTCCTCTTCAACGGGCGGCCCGCCTGGGTGAGCGAGGCGCAGGGCAGCTGGCAGGTCGTGAGCGCCGCGCAGGTCGCCGCGCCTCCGCTGCAGGCGCTCGGGCCGGGCCGTCCGGTGCCCCTCGGCAACGCGACCTTCATCGTCGGCGAGAAGAACGAGGGCACGTTCATCTCCGGGGAGGGCGAGCTCCCGTTCGCCGCGGCGCCGGGCACGAGGCGCATCTTCGTCGATCTCTCGGCGCCCGGCGGCGGATGGGCCTCCATCGACTACAACGACGGGACGCAGCCGCCGCAGGTGTACATCGGCGTGCAGACGTCGTTCGCCGAGTTCCAGGTCCAGCAGCGCGGAGGCGACCGTCCCGCCGCCCAGGTGAAGACGGACTCGATCAAGTGCCCGGGCTGCGGCGCTCCCCTCCCGGTCCTCGCGCCGGGCACCGAGCGCGCGGCGTGCCGGCACTGCAACGCGATCAGCGACGTCAAGCTCCAGCAGGTCGTCGCGCGCCAGGCGCAGGCCCGCGAGCGTCCGGGCATCGAGCTCGGGCGGCGCGGCATCCTCCCTCTCGCCGACGCGAAGGGGATCTACAACCAGGAGTGGATCGTCCTCGGCTACGTCGAGCGCTCGACCGGCGCGATGGGGACGGACGACTGGTTCGGGTGGCAGGAGTACCTGCTCTACAACGTCCAGCACGGCTACCGCTGGCTCGTCTTCGACGAGGGCAACTTCCTGTTGATCACGCCCCTGGCTGCGGCCGACGTGGACGCGAGCCGCGCGCCGGTGTTCGTGCGGTTCAGGAACCTCCACTTCAAGAAGCGCAACCAGCAGCACGCGCGCGTCGACTTCGTCCTCGGCGAGTTCTACTGGAAGGTCGAGGTCGGCGAGACGGTCTGGGCCGAGGACTTCGAGCACGGCCGCGAGATCGTCTCGAGCGAGCGCACCGCGAGCGAGATCAACTGGTCGCACGGCGTCATCATCCCCACGCAGGTCGTGGCGCAGGCGTTCGGCTACCAGCCGAAGGCGAGCGCGTATGGAGCCGCCGCCGCCTACTCGGGCGGAGCGAGCACCGGCAGTCCGGCGCTGGGCATCGTGATCGTGGTGCTCGTCCTCTTCCTCATCTTCGCCGCGGCCGCCTGCGGCGCATGCGGAGACAGCAGCAGCAGCAGCGGCGGCGGCTACAGCACGTCGAGCGGCGGCATCCGCAGCGGCAGCACCAGCGGCGGCTTCGGCGGCAAGTAGCGCGCCGGCCGTGGGAGAGCTGCTCTTCTACGTCACCGTCGTCGTCGTCGCGACGTGCGGTCTCGTCTACGAGCTGGTCGCCGGCGCGGTCTCGACGTACCTGCTCGGCGACTCGATCACCCAGCTCTCGACGATCATCGGGGTGCACCTGACGTCGATGGGCGTCGGCGCGTGGCTGTCCAAGCACATCGAGGAGAAGGTCGCCGAGCGCTTCGTCGACTGCCAGCTCGCGGCGTCGCTGGTCGGCGGCCTCGCCGGACCCATCCTCTACTTCACGTTCGCGGAGAGCTCGCGCGTGCGGCTGGTGCTGTACGTGCTCGTCGCCGTCACCGGCGTCCTCGTCGGCGCGACGATGCCGCTGCTCATGCGCGTGCTCAAGCGTCGGATGGCGCTCGAGGACGTGGTCCCGCGCGTGCTGTCGCTCGACTACGTCGGTGCGCTCGTCGGCGCGCTCCTGTTCGCGCTCCTCTTCCTGCCGGCGCTCGGCATCCTGCGCACCGGGATCGTGTTCGGCTGCATCGGCGCGCTGGCGGGCCTGTGGGGCACGTCGATCTTCGCCGCGTCGCTCGAGCCGCGGCCGCTGCGGATCCGCGGCGCGGTGGTGCTCGCGATCCTCGTCCTCGCGCTGTTCGGGGCCACGCGCATCGTGACCGTCGCCGACGAGGCGCTGCTCCTGCATCCGGTCGCGTTCACCAAGCAGACCGAGTACCAGCGCATCGTCCTCACGCAGGCCAAGAGCGGCGTGAGCCTGTACCTCGACGGCAACCTCCAGTTCGCGTCGGTCGACGAGTACCGCTACCACGAGGCGCTCGTGCATCCCGCGCTCGCCACGGCGCGCGCGCGCAAGAACGTCCTCGTCCTCGGCGGAGGCGACGGGCTCGCCGTGCGCGAGATCCTGCGCTGGCCGGAGGTCGAGTCGGTCACGCTCGTCGATCTCGATCGCGGCATGACCGAGCTCGCGCGCGAGCTGCCCATCCTGCGCGATCTGAACCAGCGCTCGCTGCACGATCCGCGCGTCCGCGTGATCAACGACGACGCGATGGTGTGGATCGCCGAGAAGCACCCCGGCGTCCCGGAGAAGTTCGACGTCGCGATCGTCGACTTCCCGGACCCGAACAACTTCGCGCTCGGCAAGCTGTACAGCGTCCGCTTCTACCGCCTGCTCAAGGAGCGGATCGCCGAGGGCGGCGCCGTCTCGATCCAGAGCACGTCGCCGCTCGTCGCGCGGAAGTCGTACTGGTGCGTGGTGCGCACCATCGAGGCGGCGGGCTTCGCGGTGCGCCCGTATCACGCGTTCGTCCCGTCGTTCGGCGAGTGGGGCTACGCGCTCGCGTCGCTCGCCGAGGTGCCGGTGCCCGCGCGCGCGCCCGACGGGCTGCGCTACGTGACGGGCGCGTCGATGCCGTCGCTGTTCGACATCGCGCCGGACATGAGCCCGGTGCCGGTCGAGGTGAACCGCCTCAACAACCAGATGCTCGTCCGGTACTACGAGGAGGAGTGGCAGCGCTGGATGCGCTGAACCGCCGCCGTGCTCGATCGCGGCGCCGCGCGGGGCCCGAGGACGACCACGTACACGAGGTACGAGCCCCAGGGGAGACCTTCGGCGCGGTAGTGCGTCACCTCGATGGCGACGCGGAGCGGGCCCGGCGCGAGCAGCTCCGGAGGCAGCGCGATCGCGTCGAGGTCCGAGGTCGTGAACGCCCAGCCGCGGAGCGACATGCCGTAGCGCTCGCTGTCGATGGCCAGCGCCATGTCGAGCGCGTCGAGCGGCTCGCGCTGCCTCGCCTGCACGAGCTTCGCCTGCGCGGCGAGGCTGGGGAGCGCCCCCATCGCCTCGGGCGCGGGGAGGCCCTTCGCCGCGCGAGCGCCGGTGATGCGGTCGATCACGCGCCTGGCGTTCGCCGCCGGATCCTCGGCCCCGAAGAAGGAGTACGTGGTCACCGCCGCTCCGATGCCCGCTTCCGTCGTCGGACCGATGGCGATCTGGCGCGCGTCGGGATCGAGCAGGGTGAAGCGTCCGAGCGGCAGGTCGAGCGCATAGTCGAGCCAGCGCGCGACGTCGCTCGTCCCGGCGACGTGGCCGAAGAGGAACTCGCCCTTCCGGATCGTGCCCTGCACCTCGTAGCCGGCGAGCAGGCCGAGCGCGATCGTGTCCGACGTCGAGGCGTCGCCCTGCTGCTCGGCGACGACGAGATGGGGCGCGAGCTTCGCATTGAACGCGCTCTGGCTCGCGGCGAGCGAGAGCGCCGCGCGGCCGGCTCCGGTGCGCGCGCGGTTCACGACGTCGAGGACCGCCGCCTCGAAGCCGACGCCCGGCGGCGGCGGCTCGCGCGTCGAGGCGACGTACTCGACCGGCGCGGCCGGATCGCGCCTCGCGAGCAGCGTCGCGGCGACGCGCGCGAGGAGCTGGCCGCGCACGCGCGTGGCGACGTCGATCCACGCCTGCGCGTCGGACGGGGCGAGCGGACAGGAGAACGCGATCTCGGGCAGGGCCACCGAGCGATCGCGGTCGCATGCGGCCACTCCGTCGCGACCCTGGTTCACCGCGGCGATCGCGTCCTCGGAGTCCGCGCGAACGACCCCGCGGATGACGATGCGGTTCGTCTCCGGATCCACCGGCGAGACCGTGAGCTCGGCGTTCTTCTTCGCCGCCACCAGCATCAACACGGCGCGGTCGTCCTTGCGCGCGAGCCAGAACGCTCCCTGGCCGCCGCGGACGCTCGGGTGGATCTCCGGCTTCGTCGTCCACGAGTCGATGATCCCATCGTCGCTCAGGTCGGCCGGAGCCTTCAGCGTCCAGGCCGCCGTCACCACCTGGGGCACGGTCGCGCCGCAGGCCCCGACGATGAAGCGTTGCAGCCGCTGGTCGGCGTGCGCGCCGTGCTCGGCGAAGAAGCGCGCGAGCTCGCGTGCCGCGCAGCGCATCTCTGGCGTCGGCTGGAGGACGTTGCCGGCTAGCTCGCCGATCTTCGCGTCGAGCCGCGGCTGCGTCTCGCCGGCGGTCATGGGATCGACGCGCCACCCCGGCGCCGCCGCGACCGCGCGCGCGGGCGAGGGCTTCGGCGGCGTCGCGGCGATCTTCTCGAGGACGTCCCGCGAGGGGAACGGGTTCTTCGGCGTGAGCGCTCCCCTGGAGCCGCCGCCGCACGCGACGAGCACCATGGCCAGCATCACCGCGATCCCCACATTCGACGGGTTGCACGCTTTCATCGACGCGCGGCGTAGCACCGCGCGCCCCGGCGAACAACCGCCCGCGTCAGGGCAGGAGCGCGACTCGAAGATCCTCGGCGTGGAAGGTCACCTCCGGGACGCGTCCGGACGCGGCGACGCCAAGCTTGATCGTCAGGACCGCCATCTGCGTCGGGAGCTCGAACGGCATCTCGACGTGGTTCGCGCCGATCCAGAACGCCGCCCTGCGTGCGGACGGCGCGATCACGAGCGTCCAGCGCTGGTAGGTGACGTCGTCGCCGAACGCGACGCTCGGGCTCACGACGTCGCGGGTCGCATCCTGGTGGTGGAGGCGCAGGCCGTTCTGGTCGATCGCGACGCCCACCCCGACGGCGACCTTCGCGCCCGCGCTCTCCGCCAGGTCCGCGCCGAAGAGGCCGACGAAGTCGTTCGCCGGCGTGGCGCCGAAGCCCTCGGGGCCGACGAACAGCCGCCCCTGGAAGGTGATGCAGAGCGTGCCCGCGAGCGCCTGGGGGAACGTCCGCGCGATGGTGCCGTTCGCTGCTCCGGACGATCGTGCGAGCACGCCGGCGCGGAACGAGGTCGGCGCCGACACGACGTCCTCCGCGTCCGGATCGAGCGTCACGAGGTCCTCGGGATCCGACTCGGTCCATCCCACCGGCGGCATCGTCTCGAAGCCCTGGGCGTCGAGCGTCGTTCCACGCATCGCGCAGTCGTCGGGCGTCGGGAGCCCGCTCGAACCCGCGTCGATCGGCGGCGGCGGCGCCGCCGCGTCGGCGATCGCGTCCGGAGACGCCGTGCCCGCGTCGCCGCGAGGCGCTTCGGTCTCTCCGAAGGTTCCACAGCCGGCGAGCAGCGCGGCGGCGACGAGGACGGCTCGGGAGCGCACGTCGTTCGAAGGTATCATGCGTCACGCAGGACGCGCATCACGTTCCCCCGGAGGATCTTGCCGATCGCCGCGCGCGACATGCCCGCCGCGAGGAGCGCGTCGGTGAGGAGCGGGAGCCCGCGCGGATCCTTCAGCGCCTGCGTGGGGACGATGAAGCCGTCCCAGTCGCTGCCGAGCGCCGCATGGTCCTCGCCGACGACGTCGACGATGTGCAAGAGGTGCTTCACCACCGGCTCGAGGCCCTCGCCGCCGACGTACCGCGGGCAGAAGATGACGCCGACGACGCCGCCCTTGTCGGCGACGGCGCGGAGCTGCGCGTCGTCGATGTTGCGCCAGTGGTCGAACGCGCCGAGCACGCCCGTGTGGCTGACGATCGGCGGCTTCTTCGCCACGCGGCACGCGTCGAGGAACCCGGCGCGGTTGACGTGGGCGAGATCGACGAGCACGCCCTCGGCCTCGCAGCGCTCGACGAGGGAGAAGCCCCACGGCGTGAGCCCCTTCGCGTCGTCGCGCCCGCGGCCGTACGCCGGATGGCCGGCCTCGTTCGAGCTGAAGTGGAGGATGCCGACGTAGCGGACGCCTCGTCGCGCGAACACGCCGACGTTGTCGAGGTCGCCCTCGAGCGCGTGTGCACCCTCGATCCCGAGGAGCGCCGCGATCGCGCCGTCGCGCTTGCACGCCTCGATCTCGTCGGCCGTCTTCACCAGCCGGAGCGCGCCCGGCTTGTGCACCATCTGCGCGTCGAGCTGATCGATCTGCTCGTGGACGGTGCGCGCCATGCCGCGCGCGCGATCGGCGAGCGGCAGCGAGACGAGGCCGAAGAACTGCGCGCCCATCCCGCCCTCGCGCATCCGCGGCAGATCGACGTGGCCGCCGAGCGCGGCCTTCGGCAACGGCGGCTCGTGGCGCTTGTGGAGGTCGTAGCCGACCCAGCGCGACCACATGAGCGTGTCGGCGTGCAGATCGATCGCCGGATGCTCGTCGTGAATGGCGCGGGCTTCGTCCGAGGCGCTCGACATCGCGTCCAGTGTACCCTCTGCGGATGCGAAGGATGCTCGCGAAGGCATTCGTGACGACGGTGTCGGCCGTCGCGTGTGGCAAGACGACGCCGCCCGCGCCGGAGGAGCCGAGCCGCAACCCGCCGGCGCAGCTCGTGGACGCGGCGGCGGCGGATGCTCCGGCCGACGCGGGGATCGACGCGGCGATCGACGCGGCGGTGCAGACGCGCTTGCGGAAGCGCACGAAGCGGGCGGTCTACGCGACGCCGGACGGCGCGCGGCCCGGCGAGGAGCCGAAGCTCCTGAACCCGAAGGACGCGAACGGCCGCGTGGTCCTCACGCGCCCCGACGACGTCTGCGTCGTCGCGGTCCCGCCGAAGGAGCCCAGGCCGTCGACGCTCCCGACGGGCTTGCCCTGGCGGTCGCTCGAGCGCGTCGACTGCCCGCCGGAGATGGATGACCCCGCGTGGGACGACTGCACCGATCGCCTCGTCGCCGACGAGGGCGCCGGCCGCTGCTTCTGCGTGCCCGAGTACGGCAACCCGCCGCCGCCTCCGCGCCCGAACGCGTGCCCGAAGGGCGCCATCAAGCCCAAGAAAAAGTCGTGATGCCGGGTGGTTGACGCGGGTTCTTGAGTTTTCCGATGCGACAATTAGATTGTCGTCCGTGCTCCGGCTCTCGAACCGCGGGCGGTACGCCGTCCGCGCCGTCTTCGATCTCGCGCAGAACGGCGGCGCGCCCGCGCAGGTGCGCGACGTCGCCGAGCGCCAGCGGATCCCGCAGCGCTTCCTCGAGCAGATCTTCCAGACGCTGAAGCGCGCGGGGCTCGTCGAGTCGAAGCGCGGTCCGCGCGGCGGCTTCACCCTCGCGCGGCGCGCGGACGAGGTCCGGCTGGGCGACGTGCTGCGCGCGGTCGAGGGGCCCGTCGTGCTCGCGGTCGCGCCGAAGACCAGGGCGCATGCCGGGGCGCACGACGTGCCGGACGCGGCGCTCGCCGATCTCTCGCGCACCGTCGAACGGTGCTTCGACGGCGTGACCTTCGAGGACCTCGTCAGCCGCAGCGAGCGCGTCACCGTCGCGCGCAAGACCCGTGCACCCTACGTCATATGATCGCCCAGTCCCTCCTCGATCTCGTCGGTGACACGCCGCTGGTGAAGCTGCGGCTCGACGACGGTGCGCGCGCGACGATCTGGGCGAAGCTCGAGAGCCTCAACCCGGGCGGCAGCGTCAAGGACCGCATCTGCCGCGCGATGATCGAGGACGCGGAGGCGCGAGGACGGATCGTGCCGCCCGGTCCGATCGTCGAGCCGACGAGCGGCAACACAGGTATCGGGCTCGCCTGGATCTGCGCGGCGAAGGGCTACCGGCTCATCCTGACGATGCCCGAGAGCATGAGCCTCGAGCGACGCCAGCTGCTCGCGGCGTACGGCGCCGAGATCGTGCTCACGCCCGCCGAGGCGCAGATGGACGGCGCGATCGCGCGCGCGCGGGAGATCGCCGAGCGCACGCCCGGCGCGTTCATGCCCTCGCAGTTCGACAATCCCGCGAACCCGTCGGTGCACGCGCGCACGACCGCCCACGAGATCCTCTGCGCGATGGAGGGGCTCTCGATCGACGCGTTCGTCGCCGGCGTCGGCACCGGGGGGACGGTGAGCGGCGTCGCCTCGGCGCTCCGCAAGGTGCATCCGCGGGTGAAGGTCGTCGCGGTCGAGCCGGACGCGTGCGCCACGATCGCGCGCGGCGAGCGCGGGCCGACGAAGATCCAGGGCCTGGCGGCGGGCTTCGTCCCGAGGAACTACGACGCGGCGCTGGTCGACGAGGTCCGCACCGTCACCGACGACGACGCGTGGCGCACGAAGCAGCTCCTCGCGCGCACGTCGGGCCTGCTCGTCGGCATCAGCGCCGGCGCGGCGGTGAGCGCGGCGCTCGCGATCGCGCGCGAGCTCGGCGAGGGAAAGAACGTGGTCACCGTGCTGCCCGACACCGGCGAGCGGTACTTCAGCCTCGAGGCGTACTTCCGATGAACGCGCTCCTGGTGGGCATCGGCGGGCTCGGCTGCCCGGCGGCGATCGCGCTCGCGCGGGCGGGGGTCGGCACGATCGGGATCGCCGACGACGACCTCGTCGACGTGACGAACCTCCACCGGCAGATCCTGTTCGACGAGCGCGACGTCGGGCGGTCGAAGGTGCAGGCCGCCGCGCGGAGGCTCGCCGAGCTCGCGCCCGGCGTACGGATCGTCGCGCACGAGACGAGGCTCTTGCCGTCCAACGCGGTCGAGCTCGTCTCGGCGTACGACGTGGTCGTCGAGGGGAGCGACAACTTCGCGACCAAGTTCCTCGCCGCCGACGCGGCGGCGATCGCGAACAAGCCCATCGTGCACGGCGCCGCCGTGCGGTGGCACGGGACGGCGCTCGCGGTCGGTCCGGGCGGCGGTCCCTGCTACCGATGCCTGTTCGAGGACGTCCCGCGCGAGAACGCGCCGAACTGCGCGGAGGCGGGCGTCGTCGGCCCGCTGGTCGGCGTCGTCGGCGCGGTGCAGGCCGATCTCGCGCTCTCGATCCTGCGCGGCGAGGACGTCCTCGGCACGCTCTTCACGTTCGACGGCAAGACGCTCGCGTCGCGCCGCCGGCGCATTCCATCGCGTCCGGGCTGTCCGCTCTGCGGAGCGGCGAAGGACATCACCAGCATCGACGGCGCGCGGTACGCGGCCGTCGCCTGCGAGATCTGAACAGGAGACGAACACCATGGACACGATCGTCAGGATTCCCGCCGCGCTCCGCACCCTCACCGGCGGCGCCGACGAAGTGAAGGGCAGCGGCGCCACCGTGGGCGCGGTGATCGACGACCTCGAGAGCCGCCATCCGGGCCTCAAGGACCGCCTGCTCGACGAGAAGGGCGTGCGCCGCTTCATCAACATCTACGTCGGCGAGGAGGACGTTCGCTTCACCGGCGGGCTCGCCACCGAGCTGAAGAGCGGCGATCAGATCAGCATCGTGCCGGCGATCGCCGGAGGGTGACGTGAGCGGCGATCGCCTCCGCTACACGCGTCAGATCCGCTTGCCGGAGATCGGCGAGGAGGGACAGGCGCGCCTCGGGGCAGCGACGATCGCCCCGAGCGGGCAGGGCGAGGCGCGCACCGTCGAGGCGACGTACCTCCGGCTCGCGGGCATCGGCACCGTCCGCGACGACGAGGTCGGCGCGCTCGACGTCGACGTCGCGTCGCTCGGCGTGCGCGACCCGGCGGCGCGCGACGTCGCCGAGGGCGCTCTCCGCGCGCTCGCCGCGATCCGCGGGGCCCTCGGGCGATGAGCCGCGCGCTCCGGCTCCGCCGCATCGAGTCGATCGTCGAGGCGGTCGGCGACACGCCACTCCTCCGCGTGCGCCTGGCGATGAAGAACGCGCCCGACGTGCCGGTCTACGCGAAGCTGGAGTTCGAGAACCCGGGCGGCAGCGTGAAGGACCGCGCGGCGCTGCGCATGATCCAGGACGCGATCGCCGGCGGGCGCCTCACGAAGGGCAAGACGCTCATCGACTCGACGAGCGGCAACACCGGCGTCGCGTACTCGCTCTTCGGCGCCGCGCTCGGCATCCCGGTGCGGCTCGTGATGCCCTCGAACGTGTCGCAGGCGCGCAAGGACATCGCGCGCGCGTTCGGCACCGAGGTGGTGTACTCCGATCCGCTCGAGGGCTCGGACGGCGCGATCCGGCTGGTGAAGGAGATCGTCGCCGAGGAGCCCGATCGCTGGTTCTATCCCGATCAGTACGCGAACCCCTCGAACCCGCTCGCGCACTACCACGGCACCGGCAGCGAGATCCTGCGCGACCTCGGCGATCGCATCAGCCACTTCGTCGCCGGCCTCGGCACCAGCGGGACGATGATGGGCACCGCGCGGCGCCTCCGCGAGCACCACCGCTCGATCCGCTGCGTGGCCGTCGAGCCGGACTCGCCGCTGCACGGGCTCGAGGGGCTCAAGCACATGGAGTCGAGCCTGGTGCCGGAGATCTACGACCGGTCCATGCACGACGACCTGGTGCGCGTGTCGACGGAGGACGGCTGGGACATGGCCGATCGGCTCGCGCGCGAAGAGGGGCTGCACGTCGGGCACTCCGCCGGCGCGAACGTCTTCTGCGCGGTGAAGATCGCCGAGCGCCTCCAGGCCGAGGGCCGGCCGGGGTGCATCGTGGCGATCGTCCCCGACCGGGGCGACCGCTACTTCAGTCCACTGAAATGGGAGAAGCGCTATGTCTGGTGACGCGGCCAAGCACCCGTGGATCCGTGGAGGCGTGCGGGTCTCCGCGGACGTCCTCGCGCGCGTGGACGAGGAGGCGGCGCGCGCCTTCTCCCGCGACGAGGAGAGCTGCGGCTTCCTCGTCGGGCCGGCGTCGGATCCGCTCCTCTGCGACGCGATCGTGCCGATGGAGAACCGCGCGAACAAGCTCCACCGCCTCGATCCGGAGACCTACCCCCGCACCGGGCGCGAATACTTCGACATCGACCCGCTCAAGTTCGAGCGTGCGGTGCGCGAAGGCGAGGGCGCCGGCCGCCCGGTGAAGGTGCTCTACCATTCGCACCTCGACGTCGGCGCGTACTTCTCCGAGACCGATGCGCAGGCGATGACGATGGGCGGCGACGCGCCGACGTACGATCTCGCGTACCTCGTCACGAGCGTCCGGGGTGGGGTCGTCGACGATCGCAAGCTCTTCGTCTGGGACGGAGCGTCCCGTGCGTTCGTCGAGACGGACCTGACGATCGTCTGAAGGTGCTACCGTTCTTCGGGTGAGCCGAGCTCGAAGGGGGGCCGTAGCCATCGCTGCCGCCGTCGTGCTCGCGCCGGCGCTCGCGCGGGCCGATGCCCGCGACGTCGCCGCCCGGGTGGCCGACCAGTGGAAGCGGGCCGGGGCGAAGACCACCAGCCTGCCGACGCGCTTCCTCTTCGACGACGATCGGCAGGTCGTCGCCGTGCCGGCGAGCGACGACCCGGCGACGTGCACGTACGTGGCGCTGATCGCGGCGCGCGGCCTGTCGTTCCGGGCGAAGCTCTCGGGCGCGTCGAACGATCCGCTCCTGCCGCCCGATCCCGGCGCTCGCGCGACGAGCGCGGCCGGCGTCATCGAGCTCCGCCGGTGCGATCCCGGCAAGCCGGTGAAGTCCGTCGAGCTGACGAGCGATGCGGGACGAGGCGCGATCGAGATCGTCGTCGCGTACGGTCCGGCCGGGCTCCCTTCGGTGGGGGCGATCGCGCCCGAGCGCACGGGCGGCGCGATCCCGCCGATGCCGGAGGCGGGCGCGCTCTCCGCGGTCGCGCCGCAGGAGAAGCGCGCGGACCTCGCCGAGCAGCGCGCACGGCGCGACGGCGCACGCATCGAGCCGCGCACCGCGCTCCGCGCCGGCGAGGACGGCTCGGGCGACACCGACGTCGAGGTCGGCCCCGGCTGTCATCGCTTCGACGTGGTGGCCCACGAGCGGCCCGTGCAGAACGGGCGACGCTACCGGCTCGACGTCGACGCCGAGCTCCGCGACGGCGATCACATCGTCGCGCGCGATCGCACGGAGGCGCCGGACGCGCGGCTCGAGGCGTGCGTCGGCAAAGCGTCGCGCCTCACGCTCGTCTACGCCGGCGCGGTGCCGGGCAGCGACGTCGTCGTCCTGCGCGGGAGCTGGCCGATGCCGGCGCGGTTGCCGACGCTCTTCGGAGCGCCCGCGCGCAGCCGCATGGCCCGCGTGCTCTTCGTGCGCCACGTCGCGGTCCCGGCGGACGACCCCGTGTTCCTCGTGCAGGGCGGCTCGGGCACGACGTCGGTGCCGGTCCCGGTGGAGGTCGGCGGGTGCTACGTCGCGGTCGCCGCGGTCACGCACGGGCGCGCGCGGCAGCTCCAGCTCCGTTCGATCGTGGGGGCGCGCGAGTCGGTCGACGAGCGCGGCGCGGCCGAGGAGGCGGCGCTCAGCGCGTTCTGCGTGCGCGCGCACGAGAAGGCGCGCATCGAGGTGCTCGCACGTCCGTCGGGCGTCGCGTGGGGCCTCGCGATGTACCGGGTGAAGAGCGGGATCTGGGAGGCGGGACCGTGACGACGCGCGGGATGCTCGTGCCGGCCCTCGCGCTCGTCGCCGGGTGCGCGTCGCGCCCCGCGCCGCCTCCGCCGGCGGTGGCGGGCCCGCCGGGCGCGCCCCGCGTCGTCGAGGGCTCGCTCGAGGCGCGGCCGCTGCTCGGCGATCTGCCGGCGCGCGCCTCGGTGCTCGGCGCGGGGCCGCTCGCGATCGTCGCCTCGGGGGCGATGACCGAAGGCGAGCGGCTCGGCGCGTTCGTCGAGGTGCCGAAGGACGCGTGCCTGCTCGCGTACGGCCGCGCCTCCGCATCGCTCGAGGACATCGACCTCGCGGCGTTCGCGGAGGAGGGCAACCCGGTCGCGGTCGACGAGGGCCCCGATCCGCGGCCGACCATCCTCCTGTGTCCGCCGCATCCCGATCGCGTCTACGTGGCCGCGCATGCCGCCGCGGGCGAGGGCATGTGCATCATCGGCGCGCAGCTCGTGCCGCGCGAGCGCGCGCTCGAGATCGGCCGCGCCGTCGGCGCCCACGGCGGCACGGCCAAGTCGGCCGAGGCGTGGCCGGGGCTCGAGGACCAGGTCCGCGCGCATCGCGGGGCGATCGGCGGCGCATGGGACGAGCAGCGTCGCGTCGCCGTCCCGGTCGACTCGCGCGCCGTCTCCGCGGTCGGCTTCTCGGTGGACGAGAACGGGTGCACCGACGCGCTCGTCCTCCCCGACGCCGACGTCGCGATCATCGACGTCGAGGTGCTCGACGCCGAGGCGCGTCTCGTCGCGCGCGCGAAGGAGACCGGCACGGTGCGCTCGGTCACCGTGTGCTCGCCGGTGGCGATCTCGGGCACGCTGCAGGTGCGCCCGCACGTCGGGCGCGGCGTCGTCGCGGTCGTGGTCGCGAAGGCGAAGCCGGACACCGCGCGCGACCTCCACACGCGTCCCGACGTCGCGTGGGCCGCGCCGAGCGCGCCGATCGAGCAGACGCGGGCGGCACGCAACGCCGCGCTCGCGAAGGCCGGATACGGCGCGCCGACCGCGACGCACAGCGGACAGCTCCAGCTCGGGCGCCGGGTGACCATCCCGATCGATCAGCCGCGCGACGGGTGCGCGCGCGTCGACGTCGTCGCCGGGGCGCCGCTCGCGCTCGTGGACGCGGCGATCTGGGACGACGCCGGCGCCCTCCTGGCGAGCGGCGAAGGGATCGACGGCACGACGCTCTTCGCCTGCGGCAAGGGCAAGGCGCGCGTCGATCTCGCGACGCGCGGTCGGCCCGGACCGTACACCGTCCTCGTGAGGCCGGAGCGCTGGAAGGACCCGGCGTTCGCCGCGCACCCCCTCGCGGCCAGCCGGATGCTGTCGCGCGCGGAAGGCGGGCAGTCGAGCGTACGCCACGCGGTGATCGACGCCGCCCACCAGTACGTGCATGATGCAACGATTCCGGCGGGCCAGTGCCTCCGCGTCGCCGCCGGGGCGGAGGGCGAGGGGACCGGCCTCGCGCTCGAGCTCTACGACGTGACCGACGGCGAGGAGCTCGATCGCTCGCACGGGCAGCACGCGGCGGCGGTCCGGGCCTGCGCCGGCAAGGCCACGCGGACGGTGCGCGTCGAGGCGCGCGCGAGCGCGGGCAAGCTCGACGTGCTCGTCGGCGAGCGCCTCGTGCCCGCGCGCTGAGCGCGCTCAGCGTCCGCGCAGCGTGCGGGCGATCGCGTCGTCCGCCCGCTGGGCGTCGACGTCACCGACGCACACGACGCCGCCGGTGCGGGGCACGAACGCCACGCGGCAGCGGCCGCGCGATCCCGGGACCAGGCTGCCGAGGACGAAGTCGGCGGCGATCCCGAGGATGACGATGAGGAGCCCCACGAGGAGCAGCGACGGCGAGGCGGAGCGCACGCCGTCGACGAACGCGCGCACGCCGAGGTAGCTGCCGATCGCGAGGGCGAGCAGACCCGCGTAGAACGCGATGCGCGGATAGCGGACCTCGCGGACGACGCGCACGAGGCCCGAGCGCACGATGACCTGCTCGCGCTCGCGGAGCGTGCGCCCCAGCATCTCGGTGCGCGACTCGAGGCGCACGCCGCCGTCGGTGAGCGACACGACGGCCGGGCGCCGGTAGGCGAGCGCGAGGCGCGCGAGCAGGCGCACCGCGTGCACGACGAAGAGGATGCCGGTCATCGCGAGGAGCGCGGTGACCACCGGCCCGCGCGGGGCGGGGACGATCTCGCCCTCGAGCCGGACCTCCGAAGGCGCGACGTGACCCGCGGTCCCGAGCATGCGCACGAGGACGGGATCCGAGAGCTGCGTGCCGAGCTCCGCCGCGAGCGTCTTCGCGCGGGTCGCCGATGACGAGGCGAGCGCCGCCGCGCCGACGATCGCCTCGCCGCGGCCGAGCGCTCCGCCCTTGCCGTGGTCGATGCGCTTCACGCGCGCGGCGATCGCCTCCCACAGACCGTCGGCGTCGTCTCCGAGCGCGCGATCGAGGAGCGACGTCGCGTCGAACGCGGTGTGCGTCGCGAGCCAGAGGATGTCGCCCGCGAGGACGTCCTCGTCCTCCGTCTTGCTCCGGGGCGATTCGGCGACGGCGTGCGCCCAGAGCGCGGCGGCGAGCGCACGCTCCGCCGCGTCCTCCGGACCGCGACCGAGCACCTCGAGGGCATTGCCGAACGGCGTGTCCGCCTCGCCGCGATCGAGCTTCGCCTCGTCGGCCGCCGCGGTGACCTTGACGCCGAAACCCGGTCCGCCGCGACGTGCGCGTGCGGCCTCGCCCACCACCTCGCGGGTCACCGCGACGAGATCGGAGAGGCGCGCCGACTTCGCGAGCGATTCGTACGCGCCGAGCGCGCCGCCGGTGGCGGGCTCGAGCTTCGGCGCGCTCGGCTTCGACTTCACCGACTCGCGCGCGGTCGACGCGGGCTCCACCGCGGGCGCAGGGACGACGGCCTCCGGCTCGAGGACGGGCGCGGGCTCCGTCTCGACGGGCTCCTTCTCGGACCCGGCCGGCTTCGCGACGTCCTCTGCTGCGGGCATGGGCTTCGACGACGGCTGACTCGTGGCCTCGTCCGCGCTTCGCTCCGGGTCCGACATCCCGAACAATCGTCTACCCGAACGCCCTCGCCGCGACCACTATTCTCGCAATTCTTGGCCCGAGCCGATGCGATCCGATACCGGAGAAGCATGAAAGAGAAGACGGAAGTGATCTCGGAGCTCCGCACCATGCTCGCCGACGTCTTCGCCGCGAAGGAGAAGGGGGAGGCCTACGGTCGCCTCGCTCGAGCCCATGGCTACGTCGACGGCTACATGCGCGCGCTGCTCGACATCGGCATCGTGACGAAGGCGGAGCTCCTCGAGGTCGTGAACGCCGAGCGCGAGCGCGCGAGCGGTCCCGCGCTGCGTGCGCTGGCCGAGGTCGAGGAAGCCGCGGCGTGACGTTTGCACCGATTCCCCGGCATGGGGATCGGAGCTTCGGAAGGCATCGGGGTCGAACCGGCGATCGCGTCGGCCGCGGAGATCTTCCGCCGGCTGCTGGTCCCGGTGGACTACACGATGGACTCGCATCGCGCGCTCGGGGTCGCGCTCGATCTCGCGCGGACGTACGGATCGGCGGTCGGTCTGTTCCACTCCGAGGAGAGCACCGGCGCGGACGAGTGGCTGGGCGGGATCGGCAGCCCATCCGTCGGTGGTGACTGGGTCGCGGAGGCGAGGGGACGGCTCCACCGCTTCGTCGAGAACGTCGCGCCGTGGGCGCTCGACCGGCTCGACCTGCTCGCGTCGGTCGGCGATCCGGTCCACGAGCTCCGGCGCGCGGCGCGCTCGTGGGACGCCAGCCTCGTGGTCGCGTCGGCGAGCGTCTACGCCGGGTTCCTCCGCTCGCCCGCGGAGCGGCTGGTGCACGGCTTCGATCTCCCGACCTTGATCTTGCCGCGCGCGCCCGAGCCGGCGACGACGCGCGTGGCGCGCCCCGCGACCGCGCGCGAGCGGAAGGCGGTCCCGGCCGGCGCGGTGTTTGCTCGTCCGACGAGCATGAACCGCAACGACACCCGCAAGCCCGGCCGCTCCTTCGACGACCCCAACCGTCCGCTCGGCGAGGACACGCTCGCGCGCGCGCACGACGTCGGAGCGAACCTCGAGGGCGGAGCGTACGGCCGCGCCGAGACCGGGGCGAAGGACACCGGCGTGGCCGACCGCGCCAAGGCGATCGCAGTCCTCCGCAAGGCGGAGGAGTTCATGGTGAACGACAACCCGTCGGCGCGGACGCCGGAGGGCATGCGCCGCGCGCTCGAGCTCGCCGCCGGACGCGTCGGCCTCACGCTCGAGGAGTACGACGCGATCGTGCGCGCGGACGACGAGCTGGTCGCGCTCGAGCGCAAGGTGCTCGCCGCGCACGCGCACTGATCGGCTCGGCGATCGCCGCGAGGAGGAAGAAAGAGACCGCGCGCTCGAGCTGTGGGGGGAGGAGGGTGCGCTTCGAGCGCGCGGCACGCCTTCCTAGTACTCTACCGATCGGTAGGTGGCAACCCGAATCCGGGAAAAGCGCCGAAGTGCGGCGCGCGCTGCGCGTCAGGGCCGCGCGGCCACCACGACGCGCCCCTCGCGCACGCGTTCGCCTGCGCCCGAGAGATCGGCGCCGTACTCGGCGGCGAGCTCCGTCAGATCACGATCGAACGCGACGTCGAAGCCCGCGCGATCGAGCTGCGCCCGCATCTGTTCGGGCGTCCACCACGACTGGAGCGGCTCGCTCCTCCAGAAGCTCGGAGAGGGCGGCGTCGCGGCGGGCGCGATCTCCGGCGGTGACTGGTACATGACCGCGAGCCGGCTCCCCGGCGCCGAGCGCTCTCGGATCACCGCCAGGGTCGCCTCGACCTGTTCGGCCGTGAGGTAAGGCACGACGCCCTCCCAGAGCCACATCGTCGGCGTCTTCGCGTCGTGACCGGCGCCGGCCAGCGCGGCGTCGAGCGCGTCGCGTGCGAAGTCCACGGGCACGAAGCGAACCTCCCTGGCCACGGGCGTGAGCGCGGCCACGCGCGAACGCTTCTCCGCCTGCGCGCCGGGGTGATCGACCTCGAAGACGACCGCGTTCGCGAGCTCGCGCATCCGCCACGCGCGCCCGTCGAGCCCAGCGCCCAGATCGACGAGCTGCGACGTCGCGGCTGCGCGGATCGCCTCGTCGATCGCGATCGTGCGCGCGACCACCGCCTCCGAGCGCATGCGCACGAGGATGTGCTGGAGCTGTTCGCCCGCTTCGCTCGCGCCCGTGCGGAGCCGGAGGAGCGACGCCCGGGCCTCCTCCGACAGGAGCGCGAGCGCCGTCGGATCCGAGAACTTCGGCGCCTTCGTCTCGCCGTGTGCCGCGGCGCGGGCCAGGCACACGAACTCCGCGGACTGGCTACCCGCGCGCTCGTGCACGAACACCTCCCGGGAGCGGGGGCTTGCTCAGGGGAGCATGATGACGTCGCCCTCGACGGTCTTGCTCGACCGCGTGGTCTGACGCCAGAACGCGAGCGCCTTGCTGTCGCCGGGCACGAACGTCGGGAAGAGCACCCACGTCTTCTGCAGCGGAACGGTGCGGAGGTCCCACTTGCGCGAGCCGCCCTGGGTGGTGCCCACCGCCTTGCGGACGCCGAGCGAGCTCGAGTCCGTGTAGTAGACGGTGACGACGTCGCCGTCGACGTGGATCGCCGAGTCGTCGCCGATGAGGTGCTTGCCGTCGGGGAACGCCTTGCCGTCGACCGACGAGCCGTCGTCGATCACCTCCGACTTGCCCGGCTTGTTGTCGGTCGCCGAGATGTAGCGGAGGGTCTCGTCGATGCCGTTCACGTAGCTGACGTGCCACGTGCCGGTCGACGAGATGGCGAGCGAGGCGGCGATGCCGACGTCGCCGGTGTCACGCGCGGTGTTGTTCGAACGCAGGCCGGTCTCGCCGTCGAGGATGGTGCGCGTCCACTTGCCGCCGCCGTTGTCGCTGAGCGCGACGAGGTTGCCGTGGAAGCCGTCGTAGAAGACCGCGCCGAGGCCCTTCGGCCCGACCGCGAGGCTGATGTACGCGCCGAGCCCGCGCGGGTAGGTCTCGACCTCGGAGACGAGCGCGGCGCACGTCGCCTTGTTGTCCTGCATCACGCAGGCCTTGCCCGTGCCGCAGTCGGCCGGCGTGCAACCGCCCACCGTCTTCGTGCAGACGCCCGTGGCCTTCACGCACTTCTCGCCCGCGTTGCAGGTGTCGAAGCGGCAGGGGCTGTCCTCGTCGACCGCCGCGTCCTCGAACGTGAAGTCGCCCGCCTCGTGCGGCTCCTCCACCTTGGCGCGCGCGACGACGACCTTCGAGCGCGAGTGCCCGCCGTTGCCCGGCTCGACGACCATGAACATGATCACCGGCTTGCCGTCCGCGCCGAGCACCATCTTCGAGTAGCGGCCGATGTCCGCCTTCGGCGCCTCGAGGAGGACGAAGGTCTTCCAGCCGCCATCGTTGATCGCGAACTTCAGGCGGTTCGCGGTGTCGTCGTAGTAGCTGACCATCGGCTTGCCGCCGTTCGACACCTGGATGCTCGGCCAGCGGCCGACGTTGTCGCCCGAGTCGAGCTCGCCGTTGCGCCAGCTCGGCTCGTAGTCGGGGCAGGTGCCGTCGGTGCGCGTCGGGAAGCCGTCGACCGTCTCCCAGTCGACCGCCTGCTTGCCGAGGTCGTACTTGCCGACGACGAGGTCGCCGTAGAGGAACGAGTCGCCCTCGGAGAAGGAGCCGTCGTTGTAGCCCGCGGCCCAGATCGCGTTGTCCTTCGACTTCGCCACCGACAGGTACGCGCCCGGCTGCCCCTTGAGCATGCCGGTCTTGCACTCCTGGTTGCAGTCGGAGCCGCAGCCGGTGCCCGGGTCCTCGCTGTCACCGCAGGCGCAACCCTGGCTGGTCGACGCGACGGCGAGGGTGGTGACGAGCGCGGCGACGGGCGCCGCGGCGCGCGAGCCGCGACGGCGGCGGAGCACGACGAACGAGAGACCGCCGAGGGCGAGGCAGAGCGCGAGGATTCCGTTCATGTCCTTCTTCGTGTTGGTCGATGCTGCGAGACCAGGCGTCGAGCAGCCGCAGCCCGATCCGCTCGCGGCGAGCGTGGGATCCGCCACGCCGCGGAGGGCCTGACGCGAGGTGCCGATGTTACCTTCCTCGTCCTTGACCTCGACCTCGATCTCCGAGGCGTTGCCGATTTCGAGCGTGGCGACGTCGGCCGCCGGCATCCATTCGCCGAACGGCTGGTCGTCGAGGCGGTAGCGCGCGACGAGGGCGTCCTTCGGCGAGACGACGTCCCACGTGGTGACCTTCGCCGCCGTCCCGTCCTTCTCCACCTTGATGAAGGGGGCGAGCGCGTCGATGGTGAAGGGCACCTCGGCCGGCGTCGCGTCCTCGGTCGCCGGCTCGCCGGCGATGCGCGACACGACGTGGAGGACGTGCTTGCCCTGCATGAAGAGCTGCTGGTCCTTCAGGACGAGGTGCTTCTCGGTGAACCACGGCGAGCGCGTGCCGCTGTCGATCCACCACGAGTACTCGACGGCGCGCTGGCCGTCGTCGAGCGACGAGCCGAGATCGAGCACCAGCTCGGGCAGCGCGTCCTCGGCGAAGGTCGAGAGCTGCATGTGCTCCTTGTCGACCTTCTTCGAGAGGAGCTTCGCCGTCGTGTCGGCCTCGGGCATCGCGGTCTGCGCCTTGCCCATGGTGGCGAAGATGCCGACGAAGTCGTCGGTGCCCTTGGTGAGCTTCTTGATGTCGTTGATCTCGAGCGACAGCCCGAGCGACGAGAGCGCGCTCGACAGATCGATGGGCGAGAAGCCCGAGCCGACGAGCTGCTTCGACACCGTACCGAGCAGGCCCTGGAGCGCACCGCCGACGACGTCGGGGTTGTCGAGGAGCAGGTCGGCGTTGGTGACCTTGCCGTTCGTCGCCTTGATCGCGCCGATGGCGGGGATGATGCCGCCCTTCGGGTTCTTCACCGGGTCCTTGCCCGTCTGCAGGTTCACCGGGATCGTCAGATCGCTCGTGAACGTGAAGGCGCGCGCGAAGCGGTCGTAGCTCCACACGTAGAAGTCGATGGCGAAGCTCGGGGCGGTGACGAGAAGCAGCGGATCGCTGTCGATGTTCGTCCCGCCTCCGACCTTCACCGTCGGCGGCTTCTGCGGGCGCGTGGCGATCGCCACCGCCGCGTCCGCCTGATCGAACGTGAGGTTCTTCAGCGACGGGATGAGCAGGCTGAGCAGCCCGCTCTTCAGCATGTCGAACTGCTCGGTCGACACGCCGAGGCAGAGGAGGCCGCTGTTGTAGACGCTGGTCATCGAGTAATCGAGGAAGCGTCCGGACAGCGCGATGCCGACGTGCGGCGCGGTCGCGGGATCCGCGGCCTTCGGCGCGAGCTCGTCGGGCACCGGGATGCCCGTCGGCACGGTGACCGGCGCCTGCGGCACGCACTTCGAGGGCGGCTGCGGGAGCACGCCGCCCTTCATGCCGAGAGTGATGCCGTTCGGGCTGCGGCCCTGGACGTTCGCCGCCAGGCCGGGCGCGGGGTTCATGTCGCCGCCCGCCGCGAGGCCGAAGTCGAGACCGCCGGACGTGTTCGGCGAGATGCTGCGGAGGAAGCCGCCGAGGTCGACGTGCGCGTCGGTGCCGAGGAGCATCGGCACGCACTTGTCCGGCGCCGACTGGTAGACGCAGTGCTTGTTCTGCGCGTCGGGCTTGCTGCCGGTCGGGCAGGCCGGGTTCGCGTTCGGCGTCGGCGCGGTGCAGAGCTGGTCGCGCAGCATGCCCTTCACCTGCGACTGCAGCGCGTTCTTGATCGGGTCGATGACCAGGCCCTTCACGAAGCCCGAGTTCGTGATCGCGCTGCAGATGGAGGTCGCGAAGCCGCATGACGAGCAGACCTGCACGTCGTTCTCGGACACGCCCCCGAGGTCGATCTGCGCGTTCTCGACGTCGATCTTCGTGTAGCCGGTGCGCGGCGCGGTCGTCTCCTCGACGAGCGGGATGGTCACCCCGATCGGGAGGGCATGGGCGGTCACCTGCGGCTTGCCGTTGTTGCAGCCGCCGTCGCCGTAGCCGACGTGGATGGTGATGCCGCCGAGATTGACGTCGCCGCCGATCGGCGGGTCGTACGAGACGTTCGCCTCGATGTCCGTGTCGTCGAGCTTCACCGGGATCGTCGCCCGGAGCTTCACCGCGTGCGGGGTGACCGAGTCGATGAGGAACGTCGAGCTGCCGATGCCGATCTCGGCGTGGCAGCGCGGCGGGTTCGACGTCGCGTCCGCGCCGTTCTTGCAGACGAGCGCGTCGAGGTACACCTTGCCGAAGATCGACAGGTCCGCGATCTGCGCGGGCGCCGGATCGGTCTTGGGGATGTCGAACGTGATCTTGCCGTTCGTCGCGTTCGCCAGCTTGGTGACCGTCGCCGGCAGGCTCTTCTCGACGAAGTCGATGCCCGGGCGGGACACGCGCACGCTCGCGGCGTTCTCGACCGCCTTGTCGGCGGGGAAGCCGCCGGGCAGGGGCGTCGAGCCCGCGCAGCCGCTGCACCCGGAGCAGCCTCCACCGCTGCACGAGGCGATCAGGAGGAAGAAGACGACGGCGAAGACATGGCGGAAGCGTGAAAGCATGAAACCCTCCTCGACGCGGCCGCGCGCTTTACACCCGAAAGTCTAGCCGCTGGATCCCCCGGAATCCGAGCGCCCAGGACGTCCTATCTCGATAGTGACAGGATGTCGAACGGCCGCCACCCCTGACGCACTGCGGCGCTGGTCCTAGCACGCGGGGCCCCTCTTCTTCGCGGAAAAACGGGCTCCGCGCGAGTCTCAATTGGCTTCAATCGGTCGCGGCGTCGCCGGCATCGTCACCGGCGTCGGCGGCGTCCGACGCGGACGCGTCGCCCGGACCGGCGTCGCCGGTCGTCGCGCCCGAGCATCCGTCGACCTTGCCCTGGCCGTCGAAGATCTTCACCGCGCTCGCCGCGAACGTCGCCGCGAGCCAGACGCTGTCCTGGCAGCCGCCCGGCGCCTTGGTCTTCGAGCAGTAATCGCCCTTGTAGGTGATGGCGCCGCCCGCGTCGCGCTTGCACGACAGCTCGCTCTCGCCCGAGAGGAACGCGCACAGCGACTTGTTGTTCAAGTCGCGGATCTTCACCCCGTCGGCGTCCTCGAGCGTGATGTACCCGCCGAGCGCTCCGGACGTCGTCCACTTCGTGCAGATCTCGCGCGCCTCGACGCACGACGGATCGAGGGCCGCCTCGCGGAAGTGGCCGATGCAGTTGCCCTCGTCGGAGATGGTGACGTCCTTGACCAGCGCGTCGCTGATCGGAAGGAGGATGGCGCTCGCCAGCTGCTCGGACAGGAAGATCGGGATCCGGACGTCGTGCGTCTCCTGCGCGGTGAACTTCGGTCCGTCGAAGGCGATCTTCGCGACGATCGGCTCGACGCGCTGCCCGTTCAGATCGAACCGCGCGAAGCAGAAGCCGGTGCCGATCGGATCGCTGCTCGGCGGCGCGCCGCCGGTGGTCATCGTGTTGTTCTTCTTGTCGACCTGCAAAAGCCACGTGAACAGGCCCTTGCCGAGCTCGCCGCAGGCCTTCTCGTTCAGGTCGATGTTGAGATTGACGACCGTGTTCTGAATGAAGCTGCCGGCGAGGGCGGCGGGCGTCGCGATGTTGAGCCGGCGGATCCGGAAGTCGAGGACGTCCTTGCCCTTGTTGTCCGACGTCGGCAGGCACGTCGACTTCGAGCCGCAACGTGCCTCGTCGATGGTGCATCCGGGCGTCGGGCTGCAGCTCCCCTCGGAGTTGTCGCACGTCGCGAGCGGGATCTGGCCGGGCGCCGCCTCGCACGCGCCGCCGCCGCCGGTCGCCTGCTCGCGCGACGTGCGGCGGTGCTCGTCGTCGGCGCACGAGACCACGAAGAGCCCGGCAACGGCGAGCTCGGCGAGCAGGCAGGCGACGAGGACGCGGCTCATCGGACGATCACTCCGGGATCTGGACGGCGCCGCCCGTCTCGACGAGCGCGGTGAACGCCTTCATGCGCGTCTCGAGATCGCCGCGGCTGACCTCGAGGAGCCGGCGCGGGCCGATGCCCTCGACGCAGAACGAGCCGAGCGCGGAGCCGAAGTACATCGCGCGGCGCATCGTGTGGGGCTCGAGATCGCCGACGCGCGCGATGTAGCCGATGAGGCCGCCGGCGAACGAGTCGCCCGCGCCGGTCGGATCGAGCACCTCCTCGAGCGGATACGCGGGCGCGAAGAACGCGCCGTTCGCGTCGAAGAAGAGCGCGCCGTGCTCGCCGCGCTTCACGATGAGGCGCGACGGGCCGCGCTTCATGATGTCGCGCGCGGCCTTCACCAGGTTGTGGATGCCGGAGAGCTGGCGCGCCTCCTCGTCGTTGATCACGAGCAGGTCGACCTTCTTCAGGACGTCGTCGAGCAGCTTCGGCTCGCCGGTGATCCAGAAGTTCATCGTGTCCGCCACGACCAGGCGCGGCTTGTCGATCTGCGCGAGCACCTCGAGCTGCAGCGCGGGGTGGATGTTCCCGAGGAGCACCACCGGCGTCGACTTGAACGAGGCGGGGATCTTCGGGCGGAAGTCGGCGAAGACGTTGAGCTGCGTGTCGAGCGTCTCGCGGCTCGCGAGATCGGGCGAGTAGCGGCCGCGCCAGCGGAAGGACTTGCCCTTCGCGCGCTCGATGCCCGCCGTGTCGACGCCGCGGCGCTCGAGGTCGGCGAGCATCGTGTCGGGGAAGTCCTCGCCGACCACGCCGACGATGCGGACCGGACCGAGCAGGGACGCGGCGATCGACGAGTACGTCGCGGCGCCTCCGATGACGTCGTTGAAGGTACCGGACGGCATCTCGAGGTCGTCGAACGCGACGGAACCGACGATGAGGACGGGCGACTTCTTCATTGCGGCCGGGCAGCCTACCCGACGCCGCGTCCCGAGCACAGGCCGATGATGGCGGGCGGCGGTCAGAGATCCGGCGGCAAGAGGACCTTGTCGATGACGTGGATGACGCCGTTGCTGTTCGGCAGGTCGGTGAAGACGATGTTCGTGTCGCCGTTGATCGTCGCCTTTCCGCCGCTCACGCCGAGGGTGATCTTGCCGCCCTCCGCGGTCGCCACCTCGCCCGGCGCGACGTCCTTCTCGAAGACCGTCGTCGCGAGCACGTGGTACTTCAGGATCTTCTGGAGCTTCGGCTTGTCCGCGAGGATCGCGTTGAACGCGTCCGCGCCGAGCTGGGTCTTCAGCGACTCGAACGCCGCGTCGGTCGGCGCGAACACGGTGAACGTCCCGGGGCCGGCGAGCGTGTCGACGAGCTCGGCCGCCTTCACCGCGGTGACCAGCGTCGAGAACTTCACCGTGCCGTCGTCGTAGCCCACCGCGGTGTCGACGATGGTCGGCAGGAGCACGCCGTCGATGACGTGGATGGTGCCGTTCGAGGCGGTGACGTCCGGCTGCGTGACGTTGGCGCTGCCGTTGATCACCACCTTGCCGTTCGAGCCGTCGACGGAGAGCTTGCCGCCCTGCACCGAGGCGACCGACTGCTGCTTGTTCAGCACGTCGGCGGCTTTCACGTTCGCCGCGAGCACGTGGTACTTCAGGATCAGCCCGAGCTCGGTCTTGTACGGCGCGCTCGTCAGCTTCGTGAGGAGGAAGCCCGGCACCTTCGCGAAGGCGTCGTCGGTCGGAGCGAAGACCGTGAACGGACCCGGGCCGCGGAGCGTCTGCTCGAGGCCGGCCGCCTGGACCGCGCCGACCAGCGTCTTGAAGCTGCCGGCCGCGACGGCCGTGTCGACGATGTCCTTCTGGGTCTGCGGGTTGCCGCTCGAGCTCGACGAGCCGCCCGAGCTGCTGCTCGATCCGCCCGAGCTCGATCCGCCGGAGCTGCCCGGGGTCGCGGGCGGCGTCTCGTCGTCGGACGAGCACGCGGCGACGAGGACGCCGGCGAGGACCACGGGAAACAGCTTCTTGGCGACGTGTGAGAGCATGTGTGCCTCCGGATGCATGCGTGAAAAGAACGGTTCCCCGCACAGTTCGAGGCGCGGCGGGATTTGGATGCACGGGGTATGTCGAATTTTTGTCTAGGGCTTGTCTAGTGATGGCGGAGGCATCACTCTGGGCGCATGCAGCCCCTGCCCATGACGCCCTCCGCCTCCCTGGCGCCCGTGTTGCCCCGCGTCGCGCGCGGAGAGAGCGGGGCGGTGAAGGAGTGCCTCGAGCGTTACGGAAAGCTGGTTCACGCGATCGCGCGGCGCTGGTCGCGTGACACCGGCGAGGTGGAGGACGCATCGCAGGACGTGTTCGTCGCGCTCTGGCGGAAGGCGGCGGCGTACGATCCCGCGCGGAGCGACGAGCCTGCGTTCGTCGCGCTCGTCGCGCGGCGGCGCCTCATCGATCGCCACCGCGCGCCGTCGGCCCGGCACGTCCCCGTGACGGACGCGGACGTGGAGGACGACGACGTGCCCCTCGACAGCTGGGTCGACGCGAAGAGCGCGCTGTCGGCGCTCGAGGCGTGCAGCGAGGAGCAGCGCGGCGTGGTGCTGCGCGCCGTCGTCCAGGGGCTGACGCACGAGGAGATCGCGCGCGAGCTCGCGATGCCGCTCGGCACGGTGAAGTCGCACTACGCGCGCGGGATCGAGCAGGTGAAGCGGCGCCTCTCGATCCGGGGCGCCACGACGGGGGCAGCGACTCGACGGCGCTACACGCGCGGCGGCGGGGGCGTCAGCTCGACGTCCCGATAGACGGCGTCGACGGGGATCGCGCAGAGGTCGGCGACGCGCGCGTCCTGTCCCGGCGTCGCCTCCTCGAGCGTCCACGACCCGTCGGCGTTCGGCCGGAAGATCTCGATGCGCCGCTCGTGCTGCGAGACGAGCACGTACGCGCGGAGCCCGCGGATGCGGCGGTAGTGGCCGAACTTCTCGCCCCGGTCGTAGGCCTCGGTGGAGTCCGACAGGACCTCGACGATGACCGACGGGTTCGTCACCGTGCTCGGGTCCTCCGGATCGTGCTCGAGCGGCCCGCACACGACCGTCGCGTCGGGGTAGGTCGCGAGCCCGGTCTCGCGGACGCGAACGCGTAGGTCCGACGAGAAGACGCGGCAGGTCCCGCCGGCGATGCGCGCGCGAAGCTCGGCGCCGAAGTTGATCGCGAGCTGGGCATGCTCGGGCGTCCCTCCCGCCATCGCCCAGACGACTCCGTCGAGGAACGCGTGCTTGCGTTCGCTCGTCTGCTCGCGCTCGACGTACTCGCGGAACGAGACGGGCTGGGGTCGAGCGGCCTCGGCCATGCCACCAGCATAGCCCCGGGCGCGCGGCGCTCAACCCGCCGGCAGAAGCCACGAGAGGCGCGCCTTGGCCGCCTCCGTGATCGCGTTCGGCGCGGTCATCACGGCGCCCTTCGTCACGCCGTGCGCGATGCTCCTCGTCGGATCGGGCAGGATCGAGGAGAGCTCGAGGAGCGTCTTCTTCGCCTGGCCGACGTTCTTCTTCATCGTGGCGACGACCGCCTCGACCGTCACGTCGTCGTGGCTGTCGTGCCAGCAGTCGTAGTCGGTCGCGAGCGCGAGGGTCGCGAACGGCAGCTCGGCCTCGCGCGCGAGCTTCGCCTCGGGCATCGAGGTCATGCCGATCACCGACACGCCCCACGAGCGGTAGATGAGGCTCTCGGCGCGCGTCGAGAACTGCGGGCCCTCGATGCAGACGTACGCGCCGCCGGCGTGCACCTTCGAGCCGGCCTTCTCCGCCGCCTGACCGAGCGCGCCTGCGAGCAGGCTGCACACCGGATCGGCGAACGGCACGTGGCCGACGATCCCGTCCTCGAAGAACGTGCTCACGCGCTTCTTCGTGAGATCGACGAACTGGTCCGGGACGACGAGGTGCCCGGGCTCGATCTCCTCCTTCATCGAGCCGACGGCGCTGACGCTCACGAGGTGCGTCGCGCCCGCCTTCTTCAGCGCGCAGACGTTCGCGCGGTAGTTGATGGCGTGCGGCGGGACGCGGTGGCCCCGGCCGTGGCGCGGGAGGAACAGCATCGTCGTGCCGTTCGCGAGCGTGCCGCGGACCACGACGTCGCTCGGGCGTCCGAACGGCGTGTCGACGTCGATCTCGGTGACGTTCGAGAGGCCCTCCATCTCGTAGAGGCCGCTACCGCCCAGGACCGCGAGGGTGAAGCTCATGGACCCGGATCTACCACGCGTTCGCGTCAGGGCTTCGCGATCTTCCAGACGGCGCCGCTGCCCTTCGTGACCCAGTAGAGGAAGGCGTCGTCCGCCGCGATCCCCCGGGGCATGCCGTCGCCCGTCCAGAGGGTCTCGGGCGTCGTGCAGCAGCCGGCGAGCTCGCACGTCGCCACGCTCCCCTTGGTGAACGGCTCCTCCGCGCCCTCGCCGATGTTCGTCCAGTAGATGCGCTGGCCGTCGACCGCGATGCCGTACGGCCGCGTGTTCGAGCTCCCGCCGTAATCGCACGGCAGGACGCCCGGCGCGCGCGGGTGGCGGTGCACGACGCCGCCGGTGGTCGCCTTGAACTCGAACGCGGCCACGTAGAGCGCGTCCTTCGTGCCCACCAGCGTGCCCGCCGCCGCGTTCGTCTTCGTGTACTCGTGACGGACCTCGGTGCCTCCGTCGGGGAACGCCTCGAGCGTGCGCGCGGTGTACGGCTGCGTCTGCGAGTACGTGAAGTTGTAGAAGAACGACGTGCCGTCGGCGTACATGAACCGGGGGATCTTGTCGTTGACCGTGATGACGTTGCCGGTTGCGGTGTCGAAGGTCCGCGTCCCGATGGTCTCGTCGTTGAAGAAGACGCGCGTCCCGTCGACCGTGATCGCGTCGGAGTTCTTCCCTCCGACGTGGCGCGTCGGCTGACAGGGCGCGGCCCCGACGAGCGGGCACGACCAGAGGCCGCCCGTCTGATCCGCGCCGCCGTCGCCCGGATCGTCGTCGACCACGAAGAACAGCTTGTCGCCGACCACGCGCATCGCCTCGGCGTAGCGGATGTCGGCGTAGAGCTCGGCGGTGCCGCCGTTCTTCGGGATGCGCCAGAGGCCGCCGGTCTCCGTCGTGTACCCGATGAGCGGCGCGACGAACACGTGGTCGGCGCCCGCGGCGACGTAGAGCAGCGGCGCGCCCGCGACGGCGCCGATCTGGATCGCCTGGCACTTCCCCGCGACGCACTCGCCGCCGCCGCAGCTGTGCCCGCACCGGCCGCAGTGGTCCTTGCTCGTCTGGAGATCGACGTTGCACGTCACCGGTCCGTCGGCGCCGCCGTCGGTCGCGCTGCCGCCCGACGACGAGGACGAGGACGACGAGCCGCCGTCGACCGTCGCGGCGTTCTCGTCGAGGTAGATGTCGCGTACGCCGATGAGCGCGGTGCAACCCATCGCACCGAGCGAGGCCAGGGCGAAGACGAACCGAGCGCGCATCAGAACGACCCTCCGAGCACGAGACCACCCCCGTTCGCCCCGACCGACGGGGTCACGCGCACGCGCGCGCTCTCCTTGTTCGCGTTCGCGCCCTTCGGCGCGGTGAAGATCAGCACCGCGCCGCCGACGACGAGCGCCGCGCCCGCGCCGAAGGCGATCGTCGAGACGAGCCCGAGCGACTTCGCGCCGTCGTTCGCGTCGACGCCCTCCTGGCTCGCGCAGGCGCCCTCGTTCGGGCACTTCTCCTTCGCCTCGTTGTTCTTGCCGATGGCCATCAGCCCGGTGACGCCGCCGACCGCGAGCCCGGCGACGCCCACGCCCGCGACGATGAAGCCGACGGCGCGCTGGCCGCTGCCGTCCTCCTCTTCCTTCGGCGGGGGAGGCTTCGCCGGCTCCGGCTTCGGCGCCTCGGCCACCGCCTTCGGCGCCGCCTCGAGCTTCGGTACGACGACGTCGAGCTTCTCGCCGTCCTTCGAGACGCTCACGATCGTCTGGAACGGCTTGTATCCGGGCGCGCTCGCCTCGACGGTGTGCGAGCCGACGTCGACCGGCAGCGCGACGCCCCACGAGGCCTGCGCGTACGGCGCGCCGTCCTTCGTCACCTCGAGCTTGTCGACGGGATCGCTCACCTTGATGGTGAGCTTCGCGAGCTTCGGCTCGAGCGCGTTCGAGCGCTGCGTCGCGAGCTTCTGCCAGTCGGCGCGGCCGAGCGCCTGCGCCGCCGAGGCCGCCTCCTTGTACGTCGCCCACGCGCTCGCGGTCTGCTTGTTCTTCTCGTAGCAGTCGGCGAGGTGGATGAGCGTGCCCGCGCCGCGATCGAGCCGGTTCGACTCGGCGAACTTCGGGCACGCCTCGGCGTACTTCTTCTCCTTCACCAGCTTCTGCGCCTCGACGAAGAGCGCCTCGGCGGCGGCTTCGTTGCCCGCCCATGCGGCGGACGGCGCGAGGAGGACGAGCGACGCCGCGGCGAGCACGGCCGGAACGAGACGCATGCGCCGATGCTACCGGAGATCGCGGGCGATCAGCGGCGTCCGATGTTGCTCAAATCGTCGGGCGGCGGCGTCGGTGTGTGAGGCTTCGGCTTCGCGGGGCCGGCCGGCTTCGGGGGCGGCGCCGTCCGGGTCGACGGGAGGGCGGAAGGCTCGCCGGTGACCGAGGGGGCGGCCGATGCGGGGGGCGGCGCCGACGCGATCGGCGGCAGGTCCTTGCGTCCGGGAGGCAAGGGGAGGTCCTCGCTCGCCGCCGGCGGCGGCGCGTTCGTGCTCGTCGTCGCGGCCGCGCGCTTCATCACGAAGATCGCGCCGCCGCCGAGTCCGGCCGCGAGCACCACGCCCGCGACCGCGAGCACGGCGATGAGCGTCGTGCGCGACGCCGCCGGAGGGGGAGGAGCAGGCTGCGCCGGCGGCGCGCCCGAGACCTGCCGCGGCGGCTCCGCCTGCGTCTGACCCCACGCGACCGACGTCCCCGCGTGCACGCCGGGCACGTTGATCCGCGCCGACGAGGTCGGTCCGGTCTTGCCCGAGCCCGAGGCCTGGCTCGCCGGCAGCGACGGATGCGAGCCGGTCGAGGGCAGCGAGCGCCCCGACTGGAGGGCGACCCCGCGCACGCGCTCGGCCGCGGTCGTCGAGCCGACCTGCGCGAACGGCTCGAGGTACGCCGCGAGCTCGACGACCGTCTGGATGCGGTCCTCGGGCTTCTTCGCGAGGCACCGCGTGATCACCTCGCTCAGCGCCAGCGGCACGTCGGGCCGCACGGTGTGGATCGGCTTCTCTTGCTCGGTCGCGACGACGAGCACGAGCTCCGTCACCGTGTGCGCGTAGAAGGGCAGGCGCGCGGTGAGGAGCTCGTAGAGGATCACGCCGAGCGCCCAGATGTCCGTGCGCGCATCGACGTAGCGCGCGGAGCGGAGCTGCTCGGGGGACATGTAGCTCGGCGATCCGATGACCTCGGTGGTGCGCGTGAGCTGCATGTCGGCGGCGCCCGCCTCGACCTTCGAGATGCCGAAGTCGAGGACCTTCACGAGCGGGCGTCCGTCGACGCTCGTGGTGAGAAACAGGTTCTTCGGCTTGAGATCGCGATGGACGATGCCCGCGCCGTGCGCCTCGGCGATGGCCTCGCACGCCTGCAGGACGAAGTCGACCGCCTGCGCGACCGACAGGGGCGGGCCGCGCTCGATCACGTCGCCGAGGTCCTGGCCCTCGAGCATCTCCATGACCATGTACGGCCGGCCGTCGGGCAGCGCTCCGATGTCGAGCACCTTCGCGACGTGCTGGCTGCGCAGGCGCGCGGCGGTGTGCGCCTCGCGATGGAAGCGGCCGAGCGCTTCGCCGTTCTCGAGCGCGCCCGGACGCAGGAGCTTGATCGCGACCTTCTGCCGGAGCGCCTCGTTCGTCGCCGCGACGACGACGCCCATCCCGCCCTCGCCGATCACCCGATCGACACGGTACTTCCCCGCGAGCAGCTCCCCCGGCTGGACACTGGCAGTGTTGGGCTGCATCGAAGTTGCCGTCGGGGACCAGGCGCGAGGTCGGCTCCTCGGACGTCCCCCGGCGCGAGGACGAGGATATCGGCCCGGTCCGGCGGCGTCGACTGGTATGGTGGGAACGACCGTGCGTCCGGAGCTGTTCCGCTTCTTCGAGGTGGGGTTCCCCTCCTACTTCGTCCTCCTCCTGTCCGGGTTCGTGTTCGCGACCGGGCTCGGCGTCCTGTGGGCGAAGCGCATCGGTCTGAACCCCGACGTCATCGTCGATCTCGGACTCGCCATGCTCCTCGCGGGCGTGGCCGGATCGCGCATCCTGCACGTCCTCGTCGACGGCTACTTCTGGGACTACGTCCACCTCTGCACCGATCCCGCCGCCGTCGACTGGCCGCTCGATCGCGCCGAGTGCCTGTCGCCGGTCTACGACGGCACGTGGGACGCGGCGCGCGCCGTGTGCCACCCGAAGAACCGCGACTGCTTCGCGTGGGCGAAGTTCTGGGCCGGCGGTCTGACCTATTACGGAGGCTTCTTCGGGGCGACCGCGGCGGCGGTCTGGCTCCTCCGGCGCGATCGGTTCCCGTTCTGGAAGGCCGCCGACATGGCGGGGTTCGCCATCCCGCTCGGCCTCGCGTTCGGGCGCATGGGCTGCCTCCTCGCCGGGTGCTGCTTCGGCGCCGAGACGTCGCTGCCGTGGGGCCTGTCGTTCCCTCCGCGGAGCCCGGCGAGCGAGGCGCAGGCCAAGGCCCACGTGCTCGAGAGCATGCGGATGTGGAGCCATCCCGTGCATCCTACACAGATCTACGAATCGGCCGCCTCGCTCGCGGTCGCGTTCGTCTGCCTGTACGTGGTCCTTCCCCGCAAGCGTTACGACGGTCAGGTGTTCGCCGCTTCGCTCGTCCTCTACGCGATCGCGCGCTTCCTCGTGGAGATCCTCCGGCGCGACGCGCGGGGCGGTGCCGTCGGGCTCTCGACGTCCCAGCTCATCGGCCTCGGCCTGATCGCCGTGGCGTTCGCCATCCACTGGTACCGCTCGCCGAAGCGTCGTCGGGATCAGAGCGCCAAGAGCACCGCCGCATAGGCGCCGGCGCCGGAGGCGAACGCCCAGAACCGGCTGCGTCGCTCGGCGGGCAACTCCTCCTTCAGGACGTTGAGCACGATCCCCCCGGCGAGGAATGCGAGGATCGCGACCACCAGCGCCTCGGGCACTTCCATCGTCCAGCCGAGCGCGACGCCGCCGCCGACGGAGGCCGCGAGGATCCACCGGCCGATCGCGTCGTAGCGCTGCTTGTGATGCTCCCGCAGCCCGAAGTCGGTGACGAGGAAGTGGAACGCGATCGCGAGCGCGTACAGCACGAGCGCCAAGGGCGTGCGCTCGCTGCGGGCGAGGACGTAGCCGAGCAGGACGTTGTAGACGGCGAACGAGCCCATGCTGAGCGCGAACGCGCCGGGGCCGGCGGCCACCGGCTCGTCCTTCGCGCGCTCGGGGCGGTCGGTCGCCATGCCGGCCTCCTTCGCCCGCGACGTGAGCGTCATCCGTTCGAGGCCGTAGAAGACCGCGAGGCCGAACAGCGCGAGCACGTACGCGTGCCGATCGAGCAGCGCGAGAGCTCCGCGCACGTGGCGCTCGATCGTCCGCTGGGCGTCGGCGATCTCGGGCAGGAGCTGCACGAAGACGTACGCGACCGATGCGCCGCCCGCCGCCGAAAGCCAGCGGCTGCGTGGCTGGGACGACAGGAAACGGATGCGCGGTCCGAAGAGGTGCACGAGCACCAACGCGAGGGCCGCGATCAGCGAGGCGACCAGCATGAGATCCGTCGGACGCAAGCGGCACGCCGCGGACGCGCTCCACGAGCTCCGTCGTCTGCGGGCTCCGAGCACGAGCGCGGCGCTCTTGCCGAACTGGGGCGCGAGCGCCGGCGTCGCGCGCGTCTCCCGCCCGTGCGTCAGGGCGGCCATACCGGAACGACGCTTGCCTCGTGGAGGGTGAGGCGAGCGATGCAGAGGAAGCGCGGCGCGCGACGGACGACGATGAGGAGCGTGGCGATGACCCTCGCGGGCGCCGTCGTCGCGCCGGTCGCGTGGGCGGCGCGGCAGGTCTTCGCGCACCCCGTGTTGCCCCATGCGATCGCGGCGCCGCGGCGCGTGCTGAGCGCGACCTCGGTCGGACGCATCAGCTATTACGAGGACGACGGCGCGTCCGGGTTGCCCGTCGTGCTCCTGCACGGCCTCGGTCCCGCCGGCTCCGCCTATGCGCTGCGGGGGCTGTTCGACGCGCTGCGCGCGGATCGACCGGTGATCGCGCCGGACCTCCCGGGCTACGGCTTCTCCGAGCGCCGGGGCGGTCGCTGGATCCGTGACGACTACGTCGCGTTCGTGGGCGAGCTCGTCGCCGACGTCTCGCGCCGATACGGCGCGACGGTGGACATCGTCGCGATCGGCGCGGCGGGCGAGATCGCCGCGAGCGCCGTCGTGTGCTCGTCGCGCCACGTGCGCTCGCTGACGCTGATCGCTCCGACGGGCTTCGGCCGCGCCGCGCGGGTCGCTTCGCGGTTGAGCCGGCTCCGCCGCGTCACCGCGCGCCCGGTCGTCGGCGGCGTCGTGCACCGCGCGTGTGCCTCGCGGCTGGCGCTGCGCATGACGCTGTCGCGGCGCTCGCAGGGGGCGGTCGACGACGGGCTCGTGCGCTACGCCCGCGCCGCCGCGCTCCAGCCGCGCGCCCGCGCCGCGATCCTCGCGGCGGTCTCCGGCGCGCTCTCCGCGCCCGACGTCGTCGGGTCCGTCTACGCGACGGTGCGCGTGCCCACGTGCTTCGTCCACGGCAGCGAGGCGTCCGTCCCGCGGAGCGAGCTCGATTCGCTGGTCGCCGGTCACGACGCGTTCCGCCGCGTGGAGATCCGCGGCGCCCGGGCGATGCCCCACGTCGAGCGCCCGGCGGAGACGGCCGAGGCGCTGCGCGTGTTCTGGCGCGCGCTCGCGGTCAAACCCCAGCTGCGGCTCATCCGCGGCGAACGAACCGCTCGCACCCTCGGCGTCCCGCGCCGTGGAGCGCTGGCCAACACGAGGAGACGATCATGGACCTGACCTATCTCTTGTTCCTCCAGAGCGATCCGAGCCCGCGTCCGCCGCCGCCGGAGGACCCCGGCCCCGAAGGAGGCGAGGGCGAGCACGTCGGCGAGGAGGACGAAGAGGCGGTCACCGTCCGCAATCCGGAGCGACCGCGACCGATGAAGCCCGAGCCGGCGACGCCGGACGCGAACCCGATCGACCCGCGCGTGTTCCACGGAGACTGAGAAGATGGAAGCGACCGACATCCAGAAGAAGCTGATCGAGACGATCCGCAAGTTCGACACCGTGATGGTCACGACCACCGCGGACAACGGCACCATGCACGCGCGGCCGATGGCCGTCGCGGAGGTCGACGAGGACGGAGAGATCTGGTTCGTCACCTCCAGGGACAGCGGGAAGTGCGAGGAGGTGAAGGCCGACGCGCGCGCGGTCGTCACCGCCCAGGAGGCGGGACGCTATTGCTCGCTCAGCGGACGGATCGACGTGATCTCCGACCCCGATCGCGTCCGTGCGCTCTGGAAGGAGCCGTGGAAGGTCTGGTTTCCGCAGGGCAAGGAGGACCCGAGCATCGTCCTCATGCGGCTGCGTCCCGAGATCGGCGAGTACTGGGACAGCCGCGGGACGCAGGGGGTGCGGTACCTCTTCGAGGCCGCGCGCGCGCTGCTGAACGGGGAGAGCGCGGACGAGCGCGTCCAGGATCCGAAGCAGCACGCCAAGGTCGCCCTCTGACGGCCGGCTGACGCTCGGCGCCGCGTGGGCCGCCGCCACCGTGGGGCGTAACCGAGCGGGCCGACGGCTCGGGCCCACTCCGGAAATCGCCGGGATTTCCCCTGGTCCGCGCGTTGCTCCTGGAGAGGACGGCACCTGGAAGACCGCGACGCAGGACGAACGGCAACGCGGGCGGGAGTCGACGGCCCCGCCCGTAGAGGCAATCGGACGGAAACGAACGCATCCGTGCGCGGCCTTCCAGGTGCATCTTTGTGCCTTGCATCTTTCTCGACCTGGCGTAGAAGCGCTCGCGCGCGACGCACACCGGTGGAGACGACGATGCAGCCCGAGATCGCCCTCGAGAACACGAAGAAGCTCCTCGACGCCCAGGACCTCGAGCAGGCATGGTTCGACGCGCCGCCGCCGAGCAGCGTCGGCCGCATCAGCGTCGCGCCGCCGGCGCCGGTCGAGAAGGTCGGCGAGTTCCTCGGCGACCCCGACGTCGACGGCTGGCTCCGCTGAGCGACGCGATCAGCCGGCCATCGCGCGCGCGAGGGCCGGGCGCGCCATGCAGCGCGCGACCCACGCCTGCACGTGCGTGAACGGCTGGGTGTCGATCCCGAGACGCGCCGCGAACGGGACGTAAGAGGCGATCGACACGTCGACCAGCGAGAACGCGTCGCCGAGGACGTACGCCCGCGACGCGAGGTGGTCGTCGAGGATGCGGAACAGACCGCCGGCGTCGCGCATCGCCGCTTCCTTCGCCTTCGCGTTGCGCTCCTCCTCGGGGAAGCGCTCGCCGTTGCGGAGGATCCGCATGAACACCTCGGACAGCGTGACCGAGCCCCACGCCATCCACTTGAACGCCTCCGCGCGATCGATCCCCGGCGGCGGAAAGAGCCCCTCGTCCACGCCGTACGTCTCGCCGACGTAGAGGAGCTGCGCGAGCGACTCGAACAGCGGCCGCCCGTCGACGACGAGGAGCGGCACCTTGCCGTTCGGGTTCAGCTTCAGGTACTCGGGCCTCTTCTGCTCGCCCTCCGCGAGGTTGATCTTCACCTTCTCGTACGGCGCGCCCACCTCTTCGAGCGCCCAGTGCACGCGCGTCGCGCTCGACATCGGCGTGTAATAGAACGTCAGGCTCATACGAGCCTGTCTACCACCGTCAGGTGCGGGCGCGCAGCGGGACGGCCGCCTCGCTCGTCGCGGTCACGTCCGATGCGGCCACCGAGCGGAGCACGTGCCTCGCCCTCGCCGCCGCGTCGCGCGAGGCGGCGTGCACGCCGACCAGGATGCTCCCCGTGCGGAGCTTGCCCTCGTAGGGCTTGGCCTCGATCTCGGGCATCCGCCCGCCGATCAGCGCGCCGGCCACGCCGAGGACGAGCGCGAAGACCGCGGCGACGCTCAGCGCGGCGAGCAGGGGACCGGCCGCGACGAGCGCACCGAGCCCGGGCGGTGCGAGCGCACCGACGCCGGCGGCGATGCCGAACAGGCCGCCCACGATCGCGCCGAGACCCGCGCCGGCGAGCGCGCCCTCGGGCGCCTTCGTGTGGTGCTCGAACGCGAAGTCGCGGCTGCCTTGCTTGTCGGGGAAGAGCACGGACACGTCGTCGGCGGCGAAGCCCGACGCGCGCAGGCGCTCGACCGTGGCCTCGGCCTGCGCGGGGGTGTCGACGATTCCCATCACGACTCGCTGCATGGTCATGGCTCCTTCGTGGAAACGAGGCGGTCGTCGACGCGGACGACGCCGGGCACGCTCACCACGAGCGCCACGACGCGGTCGTGCTCGGCGCGGTCCGGGACGTCACCGCGCAGCGTCGCGACCCCGTCGCGCACCACGACGACGACGCTCTTGGCGCGCACCGAGAGGCTCCGGTCGAGCACCAGGTCGCGGCGGATGCGGGCCACGAGGGCGCGGTCGCGCGGCTCGTCGCTCTGATCGATCGCGGTCGGCTCGGGGATCATCACGTGCGACGTCGTTGTCGCCGTGCCCGCGTGGTCGTCGCGGCAGGCGGCGACCGCCAGTGGCGCGAACAGCACGAGCGTAGCGACGAGCCTCATGGAAGAGGCCCGAAGCAGTCCGCATGCCCGCGCAAGTGCGCGAACCTCCGTCGGGGGCGTGTGGCATGCGCGTTGTTTCGAGCCCGGGTCATGGCCCGCGCGCACCGACTCGAGGCGATCGCTGCGATCCGGCGCGACGGGACGATGAACGTCGTCGTCGAGTCGCCGCGAGGCGCGACGGTGAAGCTCAAGTACGATCCGGAGCTCGGAGCGATGACGCTCGTTCGCCCGCTCCCTCACGGGCTCGTGTTCCCGTTCGACTTCGGGTTCGTCCCGAGCACCCGCGCCGAGGACGGCGATCCCGTCGACGCGATGATCCTCCTCGATGCACCGACCGCCCCGGGCGTGGTCGTCGCGTGCCGTCCGATCGCCGTCCTGCGCGCCGACCAGCGGGGCGGCAAGGGAGGGCGCGTCCGCAACGACCGGCTCGTCTGCGTGGCGGCCGCGGATCGATCCAAGAGCGGCCTCGAGGACGTCGGCGATCTCCCGATCCGCATGCGCGAGGAGCTCGAGGCCTTCTTCGCGGCGGCCGTCGCGTTCGAGGGAAAGGACCTGGCGCTGCTCGGCTGGGGAGGCCGCGAGGAGGCGCGCGAGGCGGTCGCGCGTGGATCACGGAGGATCGGGAAAAATCCACCGCGATGACCCACCCCGGGCCCCTCCCGGAGACGTGAGTCGAGTCATTCCGCGATCTTGAGTGAGTAGTCGGGCGTGGTCTGGTGTGTGCAAAACCTTGCGCAACACCATGATGCCCGCCCGCCGCTTCGCCGTCTGCCTCTTCGCCCTCGCCGCCACCGCGTGCGCGTCCGTCGCCGGCTGCGCCGCCGACTCCACCGACGAAGAGGAGGTCGCCGAGGACGGAAGCGGCGACAACGCGACGAGCGAGGACGCGATCGTGTCCGAGCGGCAGCTGATGGGCAACGAGCTGCCGGACAAGCACATCGCGCTCACCTACGACGACGGCCCCGGCGCGCGGACCGTGGAGCTCGCGGACTACCTGGCGGAGAAGGGCATCGCCGCCGCGTTCTTCATCAACGGCAAGAACGTGCCGGGCAACCAGCGCGCGATCGACGCGGTCATCGGGCGCGGCCACCTGCTCGCGAACCACACGCAGAACCACCTGCAGCTGACGAAGCTCTCGGCGGAGAAGGTCGTGAAGGAGGTCGCCGACACCGACGCGACGCTCGTGGCCGCGCAGCCGGCCGGTCCGTTCCTCATCCGCGCTCCGTTCGGCGCGTGGAACGGCAACACCGCGCGCGCGGTGAACGCCACCACGATGAACAAGTACGTCGGCAGCGTGTTCTGGGACATCGGCGGGCAGCTCACCTCGACCGCCGCCGCCGACTGGGACTGCTGGGGCAAGCGCTACGACGTGCAGCGCTGCGGCGACCTCTACCTCAACGAGATCCGCACGAAGAAGCGCGGCATCGTGCTGATGCACGACATCCACGGCAAGAGCGTCGACATGACGAAGTACATCGTCCCGAAGCTCATCGCCGAGGGCTACAAGTTCGTGAAGGTGCAGGACGTGCCCGCGGTGAAGCGCGCGCTGGCCGCCGCATCGGCGGCGAACGCGGGTGACGACGGCTGCCAGAGCGCGACGCTCGGCCGCTCCGTACCGGAGAACACGTGCGTTCAGTCGCGCAACGATCAGAAGTGGCACCGCTGCGTCGACGGCGACTGGGTCGCGAGCTCGGGCGCGGCGGACGCGAGCTGCACGCAGCGCTTCGGCCTGTGATGGGCTAGCTTTGTCGGTGGATGCTGTGGTCCGAGCGCCGGCGCCTGCTCCTCGTCCTGGCAGGCGCTGCGGCGGTCCTCGCGGTGTGGCTCGTCTATGCCCCCGCGCGTCACGGCGTCTTCGTCGGTGACGATCACACGCTCGTCCGGCGCGACACGCGCTGGCAGAAGGCGCCGGTCCCGGCGCTGTTCACCGCTCCGCTCTGGCCCGAGAGCCAGACGTCCGACGTGCGCGTGGCGCATTACCGCCCGACCGCGCTCGCGACCTACCGCCTCGATCACGTCCTCGGCGGAGGAGCCCGCGAGCTGCACTTCACGAACGTGCTCCTGCATGCCGTCGCGTGCGCGCTCCTCGCGCTGGTCGCCGCGCGGCTCGGCGCGCGCGGAGGAGCGGCGATCGTCGCGGCGCTCGCCTGGGCGCTCGCTCCGCGGCTGACCGAGTCGGTGGCGTGGGTCTCCGGTCGTCCGGACGTGCTCGCCGGCACGCTCGGGCTCGCGGCGCTGGCGATCTCGCCCGACGTCACGCATCGGGTGCCGACCGCGCGCCGCTCGAGGGCGTGGGCGCGCGGGATCGCGAGCGCGGTGCTCCTCGCGTTCGCGCTCGCGAGCAACGACACCGCGCTCGCGTTCGCCGTCGCGCTCGCCGCGGCGGCCGCGGCGCGCCGGCCGGAGGAGACCCGCGTGCCTCGCGCGCGGCTGGTGCGTGCTGCGGTGTGCACGGCCGGTCCGCTGGTCGCGTTCCTCGCGCTCCGCGCGCATGCGCTGAAGGACGTGCGGGACGCGGTCCACGGCCAGCCGGAGCCGGACCTCTTCGCGCGCGTCCTGCTCGGTCTCGAGGCGCTCGGCCGCTACGCGGAGATGACCGTGATGGCCACCGATGCGCGCACGAGCATCGGCGCGCAGGGCTCGCTCGACGTGCCGCGCGTCCTCGTCGGGCTCGCGCTCGCGACCGCGCTCGTCGTCGTGGTCCGCCGGACGAAGCACCGGATGGGCGCGGCCGCATGGACCGCGGGCGCGCTCGGCGCGGTCGCGCTGGGGATCGCGATCGCGCGCGACGGGCAGGGATCGGCCGGCGTGGTGGCCTCCGATCGCCTCCTCTACGTCCCGCTCGCCGCGCTCGCCGTCGGGTGCGCCGTCGCCGTCCGTGCGCTCGGTCGCCGTGGGCTCCGCGCGGCGTCGATCGCGGCGCTCGCAGGCATCGTGGTCCTCGCGTCCGCGACGAAGGCGCGGGCAGAGGACTACACCGACGAGGTCGGCTTCTGGGTCGAGGCCGCCGAGCGCGCGCATCCGGCCAACGCCCATGCGCGGAGCTCGCT
>JBDHVD010000005.1:0-53585 GCA_039809525.1 Labilithrix sp.
GTCTCCGGACCGCTCGTGCTCGCGCGCGGGCTTCGCATCGTGCACGCGCCCGCCGGCGACGACGCCGCCGCCGTCATCAAGACGGAGCGCGAGCGGGCCGCCGCGGGCGGGCGCGACGTCGTCGTCTACGTCGGCGCGAAGTGGTGCGAGCCGTGCCAGCGCTTCCACGCCGCCGCCGAGCGCGGCGAGCTCGACGCCGACTTCCCCGATCTGACGCTGCTCGAGTTCGACCTCGACGTCGATCGCGAGCGTCTCGTCACCGCAGGCTACGTGTCCGAGCTCATCCCGCTCTTCGTCGTTCCCGACGCGAACGGACGCGCGACGAACAAGCGCTTCGAGGGCTCGGTGAAGGGCGATCGCGCGGTGTCGAACATCGCTCCGCGTCTCCGTCAGATCCTCGCGAAGTGATCGTCGCGCGTCGCGCTCGCGCTGGTCGCGATCGAGGCGCGAAAGTTTGTGACGAGCGCGTGAAATGTCACTTGCATCATTTGCTCTGCGGTTTATAAGCGCGCGCACGAAATGAACGCGCACGGCCGACACATCAAAGTTCTGGGACGCGGGACGCCGAGCAAGCTCGGAGACGCAAAGGCTGTGGAGAAGATGTTGGTCGACCTGATCGACATCCTCGGCATGCGGATGCTCGACCGAGCTCACATGTACGATGTCGAGGTCGAGATCGAGAAGCTCGGCAAGGTGCCGTTCGAGGACGAGGGCGGCGTGACGGGCGTGTGCGTCCTGTCGACCTCGCACTGCTCGATCCACACCTGGCCGGTGCGTCCGTTCTTCGTGATGGACGTCTACTCGTGCCGCGACTTCGACCCGATCGCGGTCGAGACGTTCCTGGCCGAGCGCCTCGGCGCGTACGACCTCCAGGTGACCGACGTCTCGGCGTCTCTCGAGTACAAGTTCGAGAGCAAGCCGGTGCGCCCCGAGCCGGGCGTCTTCACCGGCAACGCCTGATCAGGCCGCGAGGCCGAAGCCGGCGATCCCGCGCGCACGCAGCTCACGCTTGATGAGCTGCGTGCGATCGCTCGCGCCGAGCAGGCGCGCGAGCAGCTCGGCCGCGAAGTCGTCGAGCATCGCGCCGCCGATCGCGTCCCAGTCCTCGCTCGTGCCGCGCAGGATCCCCTGCCAGGCGTGCGCCGTCTTCAGCACCGACGCGTCCACGTCGACGCCCGGCACGACCGTGCCGTCGACCAGGAGCGCGGGCAGCTGCGACGCGACGAACGGAGAGCCCTGCGTCAGGGCGACGTCGACGAGCGCGTTCACGAAGATCATGAACGGATCGTCGGACGCTGCCGGAGCCGGCGCCTCCGCGACCTCCGCCACCACCACCGCCTCGACGACCGGCTCGAGCACCGGCTCGCTCGCCGTCTCGCTCGAGCGCGGCGGCTCCGATCCGACGACCTCGATCGCCGCGTCCTCGAACGGCGTCATCTCCTCGACGACGATGTCCTCGTCCGCCTCGAGCTCGATCTCGAACGGCGCGTCCGCGATCATGAAGATGCCGCTCGCGCGCGCGGGCGGAGGCTCCTCCGCCACGGCGATCGGCTCGGGCTCCGCGTCCACGATCGGCTCGGGCTCCGCGTCCACGATGGGCTCGGGCTCGGGGAGCGGCGCGGGCTCGGGCACCGGCTCGGCCTGCGCGACGACGTGGCGCTCGGCGCGCGGCGCGCCGGTCACGTCGAGGCACACCCAGATGACGCCCTCGTGGAGATCGGGGTTGTCGTTGGGAAACTCTGCTGCGAGCGATGCCACCGTCGCCTCCGTCCTCGAACGGTAGCGACATGTAGGTGGAGGGCCAAAAAGCCGGCGAAAGCGCGCGCCGGTCGGCCCGTCAGCGCGGCTTCGCGTTCGCGATCGGCGCGGGCGCGCTCGGCGGCAGCTTCGGCGGATCGGTGTTCACGACCACCTCCTTGCCGCCCGTGAAGTGGACGTTCTCGAACGTGATGGGGCCGTGGTCGCCCTGGAGGTCGAGCCACGCCGCGTCGCCGGAGAGGTTCGAGTCCTTCACCACGTTCGGTCCGGGACCTGCGCCGTAGATCGTGAGGCCGTACGTGTTCTTCTCGCTCGTGATGTGATCGATGGTGAACGCGTCGATCCCTTCGATGTGCGGGCCGCAGTGCGCGCCGGTCAGCGTCGAGTAGCTCAGCTTCAGGCTCTTCGCCCTGTACGCCGAGACCATGTCGCGCCCGTTGGTCCCGTGGATGTTCGAGTCCTCGATGACCGCCTCGCCGCCGTCCTTGAGGCTGATGCCCTCGTTCGGGCCGGCGTCGTAGTCGAGGCGGCTCGCGACGAGCGATCCGCGCACCTCCGCGATCGACACCACGTTGTCGTCGACCTTCGAGGGCACCGCGACGTCGACCTTCGTGAGCGTGAGCTTCGACTTGGTCCCGACGAGGAACGGCTTGAGCGCGCCCTTGATGCTCGCATCGGTGACGGTCGAGTCGGCGGCGCCCTCCGTCGTCTCGATCCCGCCGTTCTCGAGATCGAACCCGTCGAGCTCGAGCTTGCCCGCTTGCGCGACCACGATCCCTCCCCACTCCGCGCACGCGATCTTCGACCGCGCCCCGGCGGCCTTGCGGAGCGTCCCGCCGACGAGGATCTGCGCTCCCGGAGCGCACTTGATCTTCGCGCCCGGCTCGATCTCCACCACCGCCGGCGCGATGATCCGCACGGTCCCGGTGAGCTCGAGGCCGTCCTTCCAGACGTCGTTCGTCCGGATGTCGCCGGCCCGGGTGTCGGGCTGCGCGCCGTCGTCGGAAGAGCAGCCGGCGAGGGTCAGCAGGGCACCAGCGAGCGCTACTGACGAAACGATGACGCGTCGGGGCATGAGCTCGATGCTAGCAAGAAATGATCACGGTTCGAGAGTCCGGCCTCGCTTGCAAGGCGGGTCCGCCTCTGGAACGCTCTCTTGTCCGCGAAAAACGCTTCGGGAGGAAGCACGTGCCCAACGCATACATCTCGGGAACCGGTTTCTACGTTCCGCCGCGCGTCGTGACCAACGACGACCTTCGCACGCAGTACGGCATCGACACGACGCACGAGTGGATCCTCCAGCGGACGGGGATCGAGGCGCGTCGCTACGCGGACGAGGGCGTCGGCTCGGCCGATCTCGGCGCGAAGGCCGCCGAAGCGGCGATCGCGAACGCAGGGATCCAGAAGACCGATCTCGACATGATCATCTTCGCCACCCTGTCGCCGGATCATTGCTTCCCCGGGTCTGGGGTGTACATGCAGCAGAAGCTCGGGCTCTGCGACGGACCGAACGCGAAGTTCGTCCCCGCGCTCGACGTGCGCAACCAGTGCTCGGGCTTCCTCTATGCGCTCGGCACGGCGACCTCGATGGTGAAGTCGGGCGCGGCGAAGCACGTCCTCGTCGTCGGCGCCGAGGTCCACTCGGCGGCGCTCGATCTCTCGACGCGGGGGCGCACGGTCTCGTCCCTCTTCGGCGACGGCGCAGGCGCGGTCATCGTGAGCGCGACGGAGGAGGACCGCGGCATCCGCACGTGGAAGCTCGGCGCGGACGGGCGCTTCGCCGACGTCCTCGCCCAGCGCGTCTGGGACATCAAGAAGCGCCCGTTCATCCCGGTGAACGAGGAGGGCATCGGTCAGGTGGCGCCCGAGATGCTCTGGGCGCAGATGGACGGCAAGCTGGTGTTCAAGAACGCCGTCGAGCGGATGATGACCGTCCTCATGGAGGCGTGCATCGGCGCCGGCTGCACCGGGCAGGACATCGACCTGTTCGTCTTCCACCAGGCGAACATGCGCATCAACCAGTTCATCCAGAACCAGCTCGGCATCCCGGACGAGAAGATCGTCCACAACATCCAGCGCTACGGCAACACGACCGCCGCGACGATCCCCATCCTGCTCGCCGAGTCGGAGGCGAACGGGAAGCTGAAGCGCGGGATGAAGGTCGCGATGATCGCGTTCGGATCCGGCTTCACCTGGGGCGCGGCGATCGCCGACTGGTGAGGGCCCTCCGCGGGTCGCTCACGGCCCGCAGAAGATCCCCATCACGCGGGTGAAGAACGTCTTGGTGTCCTCCGACGTCTCCTTGAAGCACGTCGCGGTGGTCGCGTCCGTCTTCACCCCCGCGCAGGTCGTCCCCTGCTGCGTCTCGAGGCTCTTGCACATGCCGACCATCGAGGCGGCGTTCTGGCACGCGCGGAAGTCGGCGAACGTCGACGTCTTCGTCTTGAAGCATCCGGCGCACGCGTCGCGCTCGCAGGTGATCGCCGCGTTGTAGGCGCCGCCGCAGTCGGTCGCCTCGTACTTGTCCTGCTTGATGGCGATGCAGCCGGCGACGTTCAGCGTGTAGTAGTAGCGCTGCTGGTACCACTGGATCGGGCCGCTGTTGTCGGCGGTCTCGATGCACTGCGCGCAGGTGGCGTGCGCGCCCTTCCACGCGTCGCACGCGCCCGCCGCACCCGCGTCGGCGATGTTGCCGAGACACTCGTCGTAGTAGCCCGCGAGGTCGTCGGCCGCGCACGCCGTCGCCTTCGTCGGCCGGTTCCACGCCGGCTTGTAGTCGTCCGGGATCACCGGCTCGCATTTCGCGCCGGGCTCGGCGTCGCCCGGGAGCGCGCCGTCGCCGCCGTTGCCGCTGTCGACGTTGAACGATCCGCTCGGCCCGTCGCTCGCGGCGTCCGGCGTCCCTTCGTCGAAGGTGCTGCCGCCGTCGTCGGAGCACGCGGCGACGATCGTGGCGGAGGATGCGAGCATGAACGCGGCGAAGACGAACGCGGGACCCTTCTCCATGGCGGACGATCGTTGCACGGATGACGCCAGCGGAATACGTCGTCGCGCGAACGGCGACGGGGCCGGTTTCCGACCCGCGCGAAGCGGCGTCACTGGATTCTTCCAAGTCCGCTGAAATGCGGCCGTTCGTGGCCCTCGTCCCTCGATCGCCCCAGGGGGTGATTGCGCGATCCAGCGTGATGCCTCGTGAGCGCAGCAGACGCCCCCTGCGATCCGCGCCGCCACCCCATTTTGCCCGCATTTTCCCCGGCATTTGCCTGGTCGATCGATTGGCCTCTTCCGTGCAGTACGTCCCACGGCCGACGGGCGGAACAGCGCAGGCGCAACGGAGCGTCCCCGCTGGAAACGCGAGTCGGCCCCCGGCAGCACTCGGAGGACAAAGTGGCCAAGATCGGAAAGCGGGTTCTGGGAGCAGCGGGCGTCGGCATCCTCGTCTCGTCTCTCGGCGTGCTTGCCGCGTGCGGCAGCGCCCCGGACGAGAACACGGGCGCGAACGCGCAGGCCGTGAGCAACGCGAACGTGTCGCTCATCCTCCACGACGAGAACGGCGTGAAGGTCGGCGAGGGCTCGGGCATCCTCATCGCACCGAGGACCGTCCTCACCGCCGCGCACCTCGTCGCGGGCAAGGGCAAGTGGACCGTCACGTCGGCGGACGGGAAGACGAAGGTGAACGGCGTTCGCGGCCAGACCTTCGACTGGCGCCGCTACGACTCGCTGATGGCGCACCCGCGCAAGCACGACGTCGCGGTCATCTTCCTCGACCGCCCGATCAACCTTCCGAGCTACCCCAAGGTGGCGACGACGACGCAGCCGAACGGCGAGCAGGTGATGCGCGTCCGCGGCACCGGCAAGAGCTTCGAGCTCATCTCGTCGAAGCTCGAGCGCGTCCGCCAGATGCCGAACGCCTACGTGACCAGCATGCCCGCGAGCGAGACGCTCGACACCGGCGGCGCGGTCCTCAACGCGAAGGGCGAGATCGTCGGCGTCGTCACCGGCCGCGGCATGCAGACCGGCAAGCTGTACGTCGCCAAGATCGGCGAGGTGGTCGGCTGGCTCTCCGACAAGGCGGTGTGCGGCGGCTCGAAGGCCGGCGCGCTCACGGTGAAGACCTACGGAACGCCGCAGCCGAAGGACGGCTGCACGAAGGACGGCGGCGCCACCACCTCGAGCAGCAGCGGCGGCTACGGCAGCAGCTCGGGTGGCTCGTCGTCGGGCAGCACGAGCTCGGGCTCGTCGTCGGGCGGCTCCTCCTCCGGCGGCTCGTCGTCGGGCAGCTCGGGTAGCTCCGGCAGCTCGGGCGGCTCGTCCGGCGGCGACGACGACGGCTCCACCGGCCAGTGCACGCCGGGCGGCGGCTTCGAGTTCCCGGGCGGCGGCGGCTCGCCGGGCACCGAGACCGAGGGCGGCTCGAACACCGGCAGCGAGAACGGCACGGTCCCGGGCGGCAGCTCGGGCTCGTCGGGCAGCTCCGGCTCGTCCGGCTCGTCGGGCAGCTCGGGTGCGGGCAGCTCCGGCGGCGACAACACCGGCGGCGAGACCGGCACGGTCCCGGGCGGCAGCTCGGGCTCGTCGGGCAGCTCCGGCTCGTCGGGCTCGTCGGGCAGCTCCGGCGCGGGCAGCTCGGGCGGCGACAACACCGGCAGCGAGAGCGGCACGGTCCCGGGCGGCGGCGGCGGAGCCGGCGGCGGCGCGGGCGCCGACGAAGAGGTCTGCGAGGGCGAGGACGACAACCCCGACGTCTGCCCGCCGGAGACCACGACCTGCGAAGGCGCGAACTGCGGCGGCGCCACCTCGCCGGCCGACAACACGATCGACTACGGCAACTGCGGCTGCACCGGCAGCGGCGGTGGCTCGGGCGGTCCGATCATCCTCCGCTGAACGACACGCGCGCGGCCCGGTTGCCGCGCATGCTCTCCGGACGCCGCCTCTCCTCGGGGCGGCGTCCTCTTTTTGTCCGCTGTCACCGGGTCGCGGCGGCGAGATCGCGCCACGCCCCGACGAGCGCGCAGAGCACCTTCTGCGCGTCGATCGCCTCGGCCTCGGTGATCTCCTCCGCGTCGTCGCCGATCTCGACGACCGCGCCGGGGCGCGGGCTCGGGACGATCACCGGCGCCTGCATCAGCGCGTGATCGGCGAGACGCGGCGCCTGCTGTCCGCGCCGCAGGCGCGCGAGCGGTCCGCGGCGAGGCAGCGGCGGCGGGCGGCCGTGGAGGAAGCCGGCGAGCGCGGCGCGCGACGCCGGGCTGATCACGTCGAAGATCGCGCCGACGGCGAGGCCCTCGTCCTCCGGGCGGCGTCCGTGGACGACGCGGGTGACGACCGCCTCGGCGTCGATCCACGCGCCGGGGATCTGGAACGAGACGATGATCGCCTCGCCCGTGAGGATCGGCGCGGTGACCGGCAGCAGCAGCCCGTCGACGGAGACGTCGAGCGTCTGGTCGGCGATGAGCTTGAAGTCGCGCTCGCGGACGGCCTGGCAGGGCAGGACGACCTCGCGGCGGGTGGACGTGCGGCGCGATCCGCGCGTGGATGGAGGCGCGATCGGAGAGACGATGGAAACGGCGTTCATGCGGTGAGGCTCCGGATGGTGGCGGACCAGTCGATGCGCGGCGGGCGGCGCGGTACCGGCGGCGGCACGCGACGCAGATGACCGCGGAGGATGAAGCGCTTCACGCGCGGCAGGGTCGAGAACTCGAGGCCCACGCCGCGATCGCGGTCGCCGGCGCGGCGGCCGCGGACGATCCGGCGGACGGTCGCCTCGGTGTCGAACCAGATGTCGAGCGCCGTCGCGCGGAACGTGACGATGACGTTCTCGCCCGGCTCGAGGTCGCCGACGTCGGTCGCGACGAGCATCCCGTCGGGAGACACGTCGATCGCCTGCTCGGAGACGAGCGTGAAGTCGCGCTCGCGGACGACCTGACACTTGATGCGTACCGCTCGGCGAACCTCGCGGCGCTCGTTCTTGCGGACCATCCGTGACATGGCCCGATCGTAGGAGGCCCCGCCATGCGAGGGCCAACTTGATGGCGACTAACGCTTCTTGCGCGGCGGCGTCGCGCCGGGGAAGTCCGCGCAGCAGCGGAACCCGGTCGAGTAGTCGTGGTAGCGCGTCTCGTGCGCGGTCGTCACGTAGCCGCAGCCCTCGCCGTGCCCGACGCTCGCGACGTCGAGGTAGTAGCCGCCCTGGAACGCGCCGCGCGCGTCGGCCACCCACTCGTGGAGGTTCCCGACCATGTCGTAGACGCCGTAGCCGTTCGTGCAGCCGGCGTGCTCGCCCGTGCGCGCGAGCGTCCCGTCGAGCTGGTTGAGCATCGGCTGGTTCATCGTCGCCGGCGTCCAGCGCGCGCCGTACAGGCGCATGACGGGGTTCTTGCCGCGATCGTTGCAGCGCCCGGGCTGACGCTGATCGCCGTAGCCGTACGCCTTCTTCTCCGGTCCCCGGCATGCGGTCTTCCACTCGGCCGCGCGGCAGAGTCGCTTGCCCGACGCCGCGCACGCGCGCTGCGCCTCCTTCGCGGAGATGTAGCCCTGAGGCTTCACGTTCGCCTCGCTCACCGCGCGCACCTTGCGCCCGTCGACGGTCGCGAACGGCGAGAACGGGCGCTCGGCGCCGCCGGCCTGGATCTCCACGAGGCTCGCCTCGTACCGGTCGATGCAGAAGCGACCTTCGATGTCGGCCATCCCTTCCGGACAGCGCTTCGGCGCGTCGCCGGCGAGGACCTCCCTCGGGGTCTCGGCGACGTGGGGCTGCGCCTCGTCCGGACCGGCGAGCCCGCCGGGCACCGCGGCGGCCACGTGCGCGCGCGACTGCGGGTCCGGTCGGACCTCTCCGACCGACGCAGTGGTGCACGCGACGCTCCCTCCGACGAGGACGAGCGCCGTCACACGGGCGAGCCTCACGCCCTCGGTGAAGCAGCGGTCGTGCCGCCGGAAGACCCGGGGAATCCTCACGGGTTCGCGATCCACCCCGGGTGATTTTCCCTCGCCGCGGCCTCCCCTGGAGAACGGCTTGTCCATCACGCGAAGCGTGGGATGCGGTCCGCCTCCGTGGACTCTGCGCAGAAAACGCACGATGGCGTCCGCCACGCTCGGACGCGAGGTGTCCCGCCTCGTGGCGCGATGCTTGCTCCGATCGCGTGCGCGATGATCCGTCGATCCGGCAGCGGCCCTCACGCGGGCGATCTCCGCGGACTCGCCGATCTGCTCGAGCCGGATTCGTCGCGCGCCTGCGCCTCCCCGGACATCGCGTTCGCCGACACGATCCACGTCCGCGACCTCGACGACGAGCTCGCGCCTCCCCCGAGCGGGCCGGTCATCGTCAACGATCCGGACCAGGGTACGCAGTGGATGACGCCGTTCGCGTTTCCCCTCCCCGCCGCGTCGGAGGACGTCTCGCTGCCCACGCGCCTCCGCGTGCTCGCCGCCCGTATCCGCCACGGGGTGCGCGGATCGCTCGAGGAGCTGAGGGAGCTCTGGTCGCATACCACCGACCTGGTCGATCCGCGCGAGTCGCGCGCGCTGACGATCGCGCGCCGGGTCCGGGCCCTCTGGTCGTTCTGGGAATGGGAGCGGGGCGACATCGCCCGCGCCGGCGCCATCGGGCTCGCGGTCTTCGCCTTCGCCGCCGTCCTCGGCGCCGTGGCCCTCGACCGGACCGACTCCGGCCTCGCGGCGACCGCTGCCTCCCCGCACGAAGGAAGGGGGCCCGAAGCGACGGGAAACGGGGCGACCGGCCCTGTGCGCCAGCCGCGCACAGTCGAGCAGCACACGCCCCGGGTGCACGCAGCAAGGGTGAAGGCCGTTCGCTGATCGGATACGATCGCCGGCATGGTGTCTTCGCACGTGCGCGCCGCGGCGGCCTTGCTCGGCTCCGCGCTTGTCTGCGTCGGTTTCCTTGCTTGCGGCAGTGACGACGAGAAGGAGGGCGACACGTCGCCCAGCCCGATCGGCCAGGATCCCGAGCCGTACTTCCGCAACCTGCAGGACGATCTGATCGCGTCGTGCGGCGGGACGAACGGACGCTGCCACGTGAACGGCTCGTACCAGAACGCGCCGAAGTGGCTCGGCGGACCGGATCCGTACGTGTCGATCCGCAAGTACCGCGGCATCCTCCCCGCGACGAAGGAGGTCGGTGACAGCATCCTCCTCACGCAGGTCCGTCATGCCGGTCCCGCGCTGAAGGACGCGCCGAACAACCTCTATCAGCGCGTCGCCGACTGGCTCGTCGCGGAGGTCCCTCCGCCGCCGCTGCCGAACACGGGAGCGTTCCCGGTCACCGGCGGCTTCAACAGCGTGAACCTCGACAACGTCGCGTCGGGGCTCACCGGCGCGCGGCTCACGTTCCTCGCGACCGAAGCGAACGGCGTGCTCACGCTCTCGGCGCTCAAGATCGTCGCGCCGCTGAACGCGAACGTGAAGATCGACTCGCCGTTCTTCGTCATCCTGCCGCGCAACGGCAAGGTGAAGGCCGACCCCGAGGTCAACGGCTTCAAGGGCGAGCTCACCGTGCCCGCGGGACAGTCCGTCGAGCTGTTCGGCGGCAAGATGATCCTGCTTCAGTGGGATCCCGCCGGTCAGCTGAAGGTCGCGTTCCAGAAGATCGAATCGACCCCCGGCCAGGGGATCCCGACGGGCTGCACCTCGCTCGACTCGTTCAAGAACAGCGCGGTCCCCGCGATGCGGATGGAGGTCGACGTCTACGAGTACGACTACTATGTCGACGGCGGCGCGCCCGTCGTCGTCGGCAAGGGCTCGTGCCTCGGGTGCCACGGCCTCGAGCCCGGCCCGGGCGAGGCGCCCGACCAGGCGGTCCAGGCGATGGACCTCCGCGGCGTCGATCAGGATCCGGCGAAGGCCTGCGCGCAGGCGCGCAACTGGATCAACTTCCAGGACAAGAACCAGAGCACCATCCTCTTGAACCCGACGGGCAAGGGAAACCCGGTGCACCCGATGAAGCCGGTCCCGGACGGCGATCCGATCGTCAGCGGCATCCGCGCGTGGGTCGAGGCCGAGAGCGAGAAGTAAGAGCGCCGCCGAATGGTCGGGCTGGAGACCGGGGGGTTCCAGGCCGCAAGTGAGGGTCTCGTGATCCACCTCGCGCGGAGGGCACCGGCCGCCCGCGCGAGAAACGCGCGGCTTTTGCCGGCAGATCGGCGCGCGGCGTCGCACGCCGCATCGTGTGCGTCGTGGCGTGATGCTTGCTCCTGAGACGGTCGTGGGACTCCCTCGCTCGAACCTGGTCAAGCCGCAGTCCACGCCCGTGAACACGCCCGCGCCCGCCTCGGGCGTGCGCGCCCTCGAGGTGGCGACGACGTTCCCGCAGCTGCCTGCCTTCGCGGCGGCGCCGGCGTCCGCGAGCATCGACGTGGCCGTCGATCCGTTCGAGGTGACGTCGGCCGACGCGCAGCCCGATCACGCGCCTTCGACGCACGACCTCCTCGAGCGGGCGGCGCGCCTCGGTCCGCCGCGCATGACGTTCGCGAGCATCGTGCTGCCGAGCGATCCGATCCTCGCCGAGAAGATGACGCCGCACGCCGCCGAGCGACGCGCGCGCTTCCGCAAGATCGTGAAGGCCACCGTCGGCGCATGCGTCGCGCTCTGCGTCGCGGCCCTCGCCGCGACCGCGCTCTCCGGCGGCAACGCGAGCGCGGCGACGAGCTCCGAGGACTCGGGCATCACGCGCACCGCGCCGGCCACGCGCGTCGTCTCGATCGAGAAGCTCGACGAGGCGAAGCGGGGCAAGGCCGTCCAGCACCGCGCGGCGGTGTCGACCGCGAACGCGCGGGCGAAGACGCCGAAGCGACGCTGATCGCGATAGGATGGGCGCCCCGATGCGCTCCGTCCCGCTCACCGCCCTCGTCCTCCTCGCCTCGGCGTGCCAGAAGGCGGAGCCTCCTGCTCCGTCCGCCGCGCCGTCTTCATCCGTGAGCGCGCGCACGCCCGAGCCGGAGCCGACGTTCGATCCGTCGCTACCCAGCTTCAAGTGCGGGAAGATCCGCTGCAACCTCGACTACTACTGCGTCGAGCGGAAGAAGGGCGAGCCGTCCGAGGTCTGCACGTCGCGTCCGCCTTCCGCGAAGCGTGAAGGATGCACGAAGGTGGCGACGCGCTCGTTCGTCTGCGAGACGTTTCCTTGAGGGGCTTGCGCCCCCTCATCTCGCCTTCGGCGAAATGAGCCTCCCCCCCGGCCTCGCCACTCGCCCGCGCGCTCGCCTTCGGCGCCCCGCGCTCCGCGCGGGAAGGCGCGCTACGTCCTTCCAAGATCTGCGCGCCCCCTCCTTTCGCCTTCGGCGAAATGAGCCTCCCCCCGGCCTCGCCACTCGCCCGCGCGCGCCGGCGTTGCGCCGCGACGCGGTCGCAGGGGAACCCGCGTCAGACCATCTCGTAGAAGCGCGAGTGGATCGCGACCGCGGAGAGCAGGCCGACCTGGAACGGCAGCGCCTCGGCCGTCTTGACCGCGAACGTGTCGCGGATCGACAGCTCCTTCGCGATCTCGAGGGCGACGGAGCCGTCCTTCCCCTTGCACTGGAAGACGCCCTTGAAGACGCCGCCGTCCGCCTCGTACTCGGCGTCACCCACCGAGAGGGTCAGCGTCTTCTTGAACGCGACCGCCGGGAAGATGAGGGTGGCGAGGATCTTCCCGTCCGCCTGGATCTCGTACTTCGTCTTGATGAAGTTCGCCTGGAGCTGGCCGAGCTCCTTCCCCCCCTCGCCTTCGACGAGGTGGAACTTCGGCGTCGGGCTCATCAAGACGCCCTTCACCGTGTAGAGCAGCTCCTCCTGCCGAGGACGGCGCACGTGGTAGACCGTGCCGACGCTCAACAGGGCCTGGGTGACCTCGTATGCCTCCATCCTTGCGGTCGAGCATACGGCACCCGGCGCGCCGTACCAAGCGGCTGACGCGCCGGTTCACCGCTTCTCGGCTACTTCTTCTTCGCGGCGGTCTTCTTGGCCGCGGCCTTCGGCTCGGCCTTGGCGCCCGAAGAGGCGGTCTTCTCTTGCTTGACGCGCCACTCGGCGAGCTGCTTCGTACGACGGGCCTTCTGCTTGCGGCGACGCGGAGAGTCCTGCGGGGTCGACATGGGACCCGCCTTTTACGCGCGCGGAAGCCCCGGCGCAATGGGCCATCGCGAGGACACCGACTCGTCGGGGTTCGCGTTCTCGACGAGCTCGAGCCACTGCACGACCTTCCCGCTCGACGGCCCCTCCCAGTTCATGCGCGCGAAGCGCTGGAGGAGCTGCGGGGTGTGGTCTCCGCACCGGGCCTTGTCACCGAACGCGGCGCGCGCCCGGTCGATCTCCGTCGCCGCGTCCTGCCAGCGGCCCTCGGTCTGCGCCAGCCACGCCAGCGTGAGGTGGCGGTGCTGCCGGGGCTCCGCCTCGTCGAGCACGATCTTCTCGCAGTCGAGCGCGAGCTGCTTCGCCTGCGGATCACCCTTCGCGAGCGCGACCTGCGCGAGCAGGAGGCGCGCTTCGAGATCGCCCCACGGGTCCTGCAGCCGCTCGAAGATCTTCGCCGCGACCGACGCATGCGCGCCCCCGGCGGCGAAGTCGTCGGTGTCGATCGCGATGAGCGCCAGGAGCCGCTCGCACGCGGCCTCGCCGCGCGGGTTCATCAGCTCGCGGAACGCCGAGCGCGCCGACAGCGCTCGCGCGCGCGCCGCGTCCATCTCGCCCGCGCGGTGATCGGCGTGCCCGAGGACCACGTCGCACTGCGCGATGCCGAGCCGGTAGCCGATCGCGTCGAACGCCTGCCGCGCGTGGATGAGGAGGTCGCGCGCGCGGCGATAGCCGCCGACCGCGGTCTCGATCATGGCGAGGAGGATGAAGCACTGCGCGCCGCCGAGCATGTCGCCGACGTGATCGCAGCGCTGGCTCGCCTCGAGCAGCACCTCGCGCGCGCGCGCGTGCTCGCCGAGCAGGTAGTCGATCTCGCCGAGCACGACGAGCGCGCCCGCGAGACCGCGCTCGTCCTTCAGCTCCTCGAAGCGCGAGATCGCGAGCGCGACCTGGAGGCGTCCCTGCGAGGGCGCGCCGACGTCGCTCGCGAGGTGACCGAGGAGGCGCAGCGCGTGCGCCTCCTTCGTCTTGTCGCCCGTCTGCTCGAACGCGCGCCGCGCGGTCTCCGCCTGCTCGCGCGCCTCCTCGAGGCGGCCGATGTGGCGGAGCGCTTCGGCACGCCAGTACGCGTACTCCGCCGCGGCCGATCCGGAGACGCGGCCGTCGAGCATCGCGAGGTCCTTGAGCGTCGCCGCCGTGTCGCGACCGCGCGCCCATGCGCCCTCGATGAACGTGAACATCAGGCGAGCCGCGACGTCGTCGTCACCGGCGCGCAGGAGGTTCCGCACGCGGTGCTTCATGATGCGCCGCGAGCCGACCTCGGGGTGCTTCGCGAGCGCGTTCGCGGCGAGACGGAAGATGGCGGGCGCGTCGTTGCGCTCGTGCAGGCGCCCGAGCAGGTGCTCCTGCAGGAGCGCGTGCGGCCAGCGGAACTGATCGTTGCCCGAGGCGAGGAGGATCTGCGCGCGCGTGAGCGCGACGAGCGCGTCGCGCGGGTCCATGCCGAGCGCGGCGACGAGCGCCTTCAGCACCACGCCGCGCACGTCGTCGCCGAGCGCGGCGGCCGCGTACGCCGCGAGGCGGAGATCGGTCGGGACCGCACGCAGGCGCTCGTCCCAGAGATCGGCGGTGGTGATCGCCCGGCCGTGCAGCGCCTCGTCCGGCACCTTGTACTTGCCGTTCTCCATCGTGAGATAGCCGCCGCCGGCCCACGCGTGGAGGAGCTGCAACGCAAAGAGAGGATTGCCGCGGCTCTGCGCGACCGCCGACGCGATCGCGTTCGATTGCAGGGGCAGCGTCGCGCGGAGGAGGACCTCGGTCTCCTCGACGCCGAGCGGCTTGAGATCGAGGACCTTCCCTCCCCAATCCGCCCGGAGCGCCTCCATGCGCACGGCGGCATCGAGATCGGTCTCGAGCGCCTCGCTCCGCGCCGTCGCGAGGATCAGCAGGCGCAGCTTCGTCGCGTCGCGCTTGAGGCGCGTGAGCGTCTCGAAGGTGTTCGCGCTCGTGTAGTGGAGGTCGTCGAACCAGATGAGCAGCGGGCGATCGTTCCCGATGCGCTCGAGGATGCGCCGCGCGACGGCGAACCGGAGCTCCGGCGTGTCGAGGACGAAGCGCTTGCCCGTCGGGCCGACCGGCGGAACCGATCCCGGCGGCGTCGGACGGAGCCACTCGGCGGCGGCCGCGACCCACGCGAGCTCCTCGCCGTCGCCGCGATCGACCTCCCAGCGGTCGAGCAGCGTCTGCTCGACCGTCTCGCGATCCGCGCCCTGCAGGCCGTAGAACGAGTTGACCGCGCCGGTGAGGCCGTCGAGCGGCGACGGTGCGCGCCCGTAGCGGGCGCGGAGCGGCCACATGAGCCCGCGCTCGTGGACCTGCTCGCAGACCCACTCCGCGAGGCGGCTCTTGCCGACGCCCGCTTCGCCGATGAGCGCCAACATGCGGTGCTGCGGCGCCTGCCCCGCGCAGACCGACAGCACGACGTCCATCAGGTCCTGACGTTCGAGCTCGCGCGCGACCATCGGCGACGGACGCAGCGACAGGAGCCCCGGCGCGAGCGAGCGCGCGGCGGCGACCGCGCGGCCCATGTCCGGCGTGCTCGACGGCTCGGGCGGCGGCGCGGGCGCGCTCGCGACCGTCTCCTCGAGCGTCGGCGCGTGACGCGGCCGGAACTGCGCCCACACGCGGCGTGCGTCCGCCGCGAGATCGAAGCGGTGCCACGGCTTCTTCGCGAGCAAGCGCTGGATGAAGAGACCGACCTGGTGCGGGACGCCCTCGGGCAGCGCGGGCGCGGCGACCGGCGTGCGCTTGTGCGCGCGCAGGACCTCCTGCGCGGTGCCCTCGAAGACCTCCTTGCCCGTGAGCACGCGGTAGAGGATGCAACCGAGCGCGTAGAGATCGGTCGCGGGGCCGACCAGCGTCGCCTGCTTGCGGATCTGCTCGGGCGCGACCCAGCCCACCGTGCCCGCGCCGGCGTGCACCGCGAGCTCCGGCTCCGGCGCGCCGTCGAGCCGCGAGTCGTGGCGCGTCTCGCGGAGCCACGCGAGACCGAGATCGAGGACGTACGCGCGCGGACCGCGGCCGGTCGACGCGAGATCGAGCATCACGTTCGACGGCTTCAGATCGCCGTGGATGATGTGACGCGCGTGCGCGTGACCGAGACCGGCGAGCACTTGATCGACGAGCGCCCAGATCACCGACCACGGCATCGTGGTGGTGTGCATCCACTCGTGGACGCTGCGCCCGGGCAACGCGTCCATCACGAGGTACGGCGAGCCGTCGTGCAGCGTTCCGAAGTCGCGCGCGCGCACGATCGCGGGATGGTCGAGCGATGCGACGGCGCGCGCTTCCTGCTGGAACCACCAGCTCTCTTCCTGCCGCGTCGCCTTCGCTTCCTCGGGCGGACGGAGACGCTTCAGCGCAACGCGTTCGTGCGTGACGACGTCCTTGCACAGGTACACGACGCCCATGCCGCCGCGACCGAGCTCGCGGAGCACCTCGTAGCGGTGCGCGAGAATGGTCCCGATCTCGGACTTCTTCGCCTCGTCGGCGGTCTTGGGCGCCTTGCCCTGCGTCATCTGGCGTGTTTCCCGAGACTAACGGATCGTCTGCGGCCGTCCTGCGTCTCGGTACGGTAGCAAAGCGAGTTTTCGCTGCACGGAAAAGTGCGATGCGCACTTACATACGCACTTCCGGAGGCCTGGGGCACGCAACACGGCTAGATCTCTACATTCTCGTTGGAAAAGGCGCATGCGGCAATTCGCCAGTACCGCTCGGGCTAGCCGGGCGTAGACTTTCTCTCCCGGGCTGAGGTTCACCCCGCCCCGCTTCGCTTTGGACGTTTCATCAAGGAGGTCACCAATGCGAAGCACAGTGGCAACGAAGTCTGCCGTCATCGCCATCGCCCTGGCGGGAACCGCGCTGGCTTTCCTCGTCGGCGCGCAGGCGGGTGCGATCCTGAACGGACGCGTGATGGCGGTCTCGGTCGCCCGCGTTCCGATGCCGGTCCTCGCGAACCCCGCGAGCACGCCGGCGCACACGCACGTTCGCTGAGCTGGCTCGCGCGCGTTACGCCGGCGTAACGCGCGGCGCCTCAGCGCGCGGCGCGCTGCTCCGCGTCGAGCTTACGCGTCGCCTCGAGCTTCTTCACCTGGGGCATCGTGCGGAACACGATGTCCCAGAGTGGGCTCGACACGCCGAACCCGCCGTCGTGGTCGGCGTGGTGGTGGAGCATGTGGTGCCGCTTCAGGTACTTGCCGAGACGGCTCGTCTGCTTGAAGTGGTGCACGGCGTAGTGCGTGCCGTCGTAGACGAGATAGCCGAGCGCGAAGCCCGCGAAGAACGGGTCCGCGAGCCGTACCCCGCCGGAGACGAAGTAGAAGAGCGCGTAGAAGATGACGGCGAGCGGCGCGCTCGTGAGCAGAGGCATCACGAGCCGATCCTTGTCGTTCGGGAAGTCGTGGTGCACGCCGTGCAGCAGGAAGTGGATGCGACGCCCCGCCGGCGAGCTCTTCGTCCAGTGGAAGACGTAGCGGTGGAGGATGTACTCGGCGAGCGTCCACACCAGCGCGCCCGCGGCGAACACGCCCGCGATCCCGAGGACCCCGAGGTCGTGCCGCGACCAGCTGCGGTAGAGCATGAGGAGCACGACCGGGCCCCAGACCACGAACGGCGTCGCAGGGTGGATGCGGGAGAACTTCTCGAGGAAGTCGCTCTCGAACATCCGGCACGTCTGCGTGCCCGGAATCCGTTCACCCCACTTGGTCTTCGGCTGCGCGGTGGTGCTCAACGTACGCTCCCGAGTCCTCTCTGCGCGGGGCCTAGCACGCCGTGGGCCACCGCGCACTCTCCAGCTCCGCGCTCGAAGGTCAGGCGCACACTAGAGAGCAAACGTCGGCCGCGCAACCCTGCAGCGGAATTTTCGCCGCTCACGAGCGCGTCGGATGCACGGAGCGCGCGCTTCGTTGCGCGGGGCACGCGACGCGACCGTCACGGCGCATGGAATGCGCCCCGAAATGCGCCCGCGACGTGATCGAGAAATGCACGCAAATCCGCGCGTTGTCGCGGCGGCGAAACTTCGAGGCTTGACGCGAGCCGCATTCTTGTAGAGTACAGGCCTTCCTCTCATGGCCGAACAGGACAGGTTCGCGCGGGCCCTCCTCGCCGTTGCACGTGGTCTCGGACGCATCGCCCGGGAGCGCGCGCGCTCCGGAGACGTCACCCCGCAGCAGGCGGAGACGCTGCAGCTCATCGCAGAGCGCGGGGCGCTGTCGACCTCGACGCTCGCCACCATGCTCGGCATCGATCCGTCGACGGCGAGCCGCAACCTCTCCGGGCTCGAGCGCGCCGGCTTCATCGCGCGCCAGAAGGGCTCGGACGACGGGCGTCAGACCGACGTCCGCCTGACGCCCCGCGGACGCCGCGCGGCGCAGACCGTCGGCAGCGGCGCGAGCTCCGCGTTCGGCTCGCTGCTCGACCGCGTGCCCCGTAGCGATCGCGCGCGCGTCATCGACGCGCTCGAGGTCCTCGCGAAGGCGATCGAGCGCGAAGAAGACTGAGCGTCGCTCGGCCGAGCGCGCGCGCGTCAGCGCGCGAGCGGCGAGCCCACGGTGAACGTCCGCCGAACGGTGACGGGGGCGCCGGAGAACGGCGGGATCCGCGCGTTGAACAACGCGGCCTGCACGCACCGGCCCGCCGGCGTCCCGGCGAAGTTCGCGTCGGTGATCTCGACCGATCCCGGGCGCCCGACCGGCGAGAACGTGATCGTCGCCGAGCCGGTGCCCACCTGCCCGCTCGCACCGCAGTGCGCGAGCGAGACCGCGCCGAGCGCAGCGGCCGCTGCGCCGCGGTCGAACGGCGCCATCCCGAGGCTCGGATCGTCGTCGATCGGCACGAGCTGCTGCTCCCAGCGCACGTCGACGCGCGCGACGGGCGTGCGGGCGCCCGTCAGCGTGAACGGCACGCTCTGCGTCTCGCCGAACGCCTTCACCGTGATGCGGCCGCTGACGGGGACGTTGCCGTCCGCGGCCACGGCGCGCGCGATCTCGACGACGAACGGGCCCGCGTCGCCCGTGGAGAGCGCCACGGTCTCGTGATCGCGGGCGGTGGCGCCCTCGACACGCGCCCCGCGCATGCGCGAGGTGACGCCCGCGCGGCGGCCGTTCGGATCGAGGAGCGTGACGTCGAGGTCGACGCCGCCCTGCCACGTGGCGGTCACGACGACGTCGCCGAACGAGCCCTCCGGCTTGCCCGGATCGACCTTCGCGAGCGCGTTCGACACGGCGGTGCGCTGCGCGTCCTTCACGCCGGTCATCCAGCGATCGGCGGACCTGCCCCTGCCCTGCGCGCGCTCGCACGCCACCGCGCGCGCCACCGCATCGACGTCGTTGGGACGGAGCTCGGCGGCGGTGATCGCGAACGAGCACGCCTCCGGCCGGCCCACGCGCTCGTACGACCGGGCGATGTTGCCCGCGAGCGTGAAAGCCTCGCTCGACGACAGCGCGCTCGCGGCGAGCGCGCCGCCCAGGATGCGGAGCGAGCCGTCGCGATCGCCCTTGCGCGCGGCGAGATCGGCGCGCGCCAGGATCACGTCGGCGTCCAGCGGATCGCGGGTCGACCACTTCTCGAGCACCTCGCCGAGCTCGTCGAGCTGGCCGGTGACCGCGAGGACGCGCGCGAGCTCCTTGTGCTTGCTGCGCTCGTCCGGCGCCGCGGCGACCGCGCTCCGCGCCTGGGCCACCTTCTCCGCCGCGATCGCGGCCGCGGGGGAGCCCGTGCCGATGCTCGCGCGGCGGACGAAGACCTTCTTCATGAACTGTCCGCCGCGTCGCCCGCGCGCGAAGCGGTCGAAGTCGTCGGCGGGCATCGCGCGCGGCGCCGCGGCCTTCGCCGGAGGCGCCGCCGTCGCCGCGGGACGCGGAGCGGGCGCGGGCGCGAAGTCCGCACCTCCCGTCGGGCCGGCCTGCGCCTCGTCGAGCGCCGCCCGTCCTCCGCCGCCGGCACCGTGACCGAGCGTGCCGAGGCCGAGCGAGTCCTTCTTCGTCTCGCTGCGCTCCTCCTCCGGCCTGCCCGCCGCGTTCGCGAGCGCGTCGCCGAGGGCGAACGGATCGCCCGCGTGCGCGGACGGCGTGGCCTTCGACGCGACGACGAACCCCTGCGCGACCGACTCGCCGGTCCACGACGCGCCGTGCGCGGTCCGCTCGATGCCGAACGCCTGGAACATCGCCTCGCTCTCGAGCACGAGGAGCGAGGTGAAGCGCGAAGGCACCGCGAAGCGCCGCGAGAGCGCGACGAGCTCCTTCTTGCTCTCCTCGCCCGGCTCGCGCTCGCGATCGGCGATGCGCGACGCCGCGAACAGGCGCGGCACGAACGCGTTGCCCGCGTCGGTGGTGGTCTTCACCTCGATCGGGTACTTCGCCTCGAACGGATCGCCTCCGACCTTGCCGCGCAGGACGACGTCGCCCTTCACCTGCTCGCCCGTCATGCGCGCGGTCACGATGGTCTCCGACCCCGCACGGAGCGGCGCGAGCGCCGCCGGTGCGACGTCGCGGAGGCCGTCGGGCAGCACCACCTCGACGTCGCGCAGCGTCGTGCCGTACGTCGCGTTGAGCACCTCGAGCGCGGTCGCCTCGAGGCGCTGCCCCGGCTGGTACGGGACGACGACGCCGCCGCCTCCGCGCGCGAGATCCGCCAGCAAGCTCGTGTCGGCGTCGGCGCCGATCGGCACGGCGACGACCTCGCCGCGCGCATCGTCGAGCGCCTCGGCGACCTCGGACGCGACGCGTGCGCCGGAGCGGTAGCCGGCCGTCGCGACGCCGTCGGACAGCACGACGACGCGGAGGTCGCGGTCCCGGTCCCGCCCCGACGTCTTCCCCGCGCTCCGCACCGCGCTCACCAGATCGCTCGCACCGTCGGGCGTGATCGACGCGAGGAACGCGTCGACGTCGTGCGCGCCCGGCGCGCCGGGGGCGACGAACCCGCCGGGCATCGCCTTGCACGACACGTCGCACGCGAGCACGGCGAGCCGGTCGCGGCGGTCCATCTCCTGCGCGATCTGCACCGCGAGGCGCTTCGCGCGCGCGAAGCGCTCGCCGAACATCGTGCGCCCCGCGTCGACGACCACCACCTGATCGCGCGGCTTCGTGTCCGCCCACCTCGGGAGCTTCGGGCGGAGCGCGATCGCCACGAAGGGATCCTTGCCGACGGGGTCGCTCTCCTTCGCCTTGCCGTTCCTCGCCGGCTCCTCGGGCGGCGGCGGGGCGCTGTAGGCCCACGCCGTCGCGTCGGTGCCCTTGTCGTCGAGGGCGTACTCGATCGCGAGATCGCCCGACGGCGTGAACGTGGTCATCGTCCCGGAGAGGCGCTCGGCCGCGCCCTCGGTCTTCTTCTCGAGCTCGTAGCCGCGGATGCGCACCGGCGTCTTCGGATCGTGTCCGACGATCTGTGCATCGACCGAGAACTGGTCGACGGTGATCTTGCTCGAGGAGCCCTGCGGGAGCGGATAGACGTAGCGGCGGATGCCGGAGACCGGCGCCACGGTCTCGGTGTACGCGATGACCACGCGACGCGAGCCGCGCTTGGGGATCGGAAAGATGCGCAGCTCGAAGCGCCCGCCGCGCTGCCACTCGAGCAGCGCCGGGTCGTGCCACGGCCCGGGCACCCAGACGATCTCTTCGCGCGGCTTCGGCGCCTTCGGCGCGGCGTTCTGGATCGCCCCGCGCCAGATCGCCGAGGCCTTCGCCTTGTCGATGAACTCGCCGTCGAGGAGCTTGCCGTCGACCTCGAGCGCGAGTCGCTCGATCTGCGCGCCCGGCGGCAGCGGGAAGCGATAGATGCCCTCGAGCTCGTCGTCGGTGTCGTTCGCGAACGTCTCGTCGATCTCGGTGCGCGCGACGTTGCCCGCGACGCGGACCTTCACCGCGTGCTTCGCGAGCCGCACGGCGCGGTCCTTCTCGTCGGTGCGCCCCGGACGCTTCGCGCGGAGCTCTCCGAGGCCGCTCGCAGGCGCCTCGGCGTCCTCGTTGTGCGTGGCGATCAGCTCCTCGCCGAACGCGGCGCGCTGGGCGAGGTCGTTCGCCGGCGCCACGTCGATCTTGCCGTCCTTCGAGACGACGCCCTCCTGGCCCGCGGCCACCTTCTCGGTCGCGCCGCTCGCGGTCGCGATCTCCACCTCGCCGCGGAGCACCTCGACGTTCGTCCGGTCGGGCGCCGCGGTCACGGCGAGCTTGGTGCCGAGCACCTTCACCGATCCGCTGGCGGTCTCGATCCGCGCCCACGGGGCGCCGTCGACGTGCGCGACGTCCGTCAGGATCGCGCCGTCGTGCAGGGTCACGGTCCTCGGTCGATCCTCGAACGACAGCTCGGTCGCGCGGTCGACGACGAACGTGCTCCCGTCGTCGAGCTCGATGCGCGCGCGCGTCCGGCCGTCCGTCGCCAGCCGCATGCCGGCCTTCAGCTCCGAGCCCTCGCCGAGCGCGATGCGCCCCGACGGCGCGACGACGAAGAGCCCGCCGGTCGCGTCGGCGCCGCTGCGCGCGACCTTCGCGATGCGCCCGTGCCATGCGCGCGTCGCCGCGGCCGCGGGCGACCGCTCGCGATCGGCGAGCTTCAGGCCGATCGTCGCGCTCGCGGCGACGCTCACGCAGGCCGCGAGGATCAACCAGAGCGTCTTGCGGCTCGCGCGAGCACGCGGCGGCGCGGGCGGCGCGGGCGCGTCGGTCTTCATCCGCGTCTCGCTGATCCGATCGCCCTCCGCCAGCTCGGCGAGCCGATCGGCGAGCGCCGGCGTGAGCGCGTAGTCGTCGCCCGCGCGCGCGACCGAAGCGGCGACCGACTCGAGCTCGTGGCTCGCGTCGCGGCACGCGTCGCAGCCGGCGACGTGCTCGCGGAGCGCGTCGCTCGCGGTGCCCTCGAGCAAACCGACGACGTCCTCGCGGAACCTGAGACAGGCCGTGCCGCTCATCGCGCGCCTCCTTCCACGAGCTTCGCCATGCCCTGCGCGATGCGCGCCCGCGCCGTCGCGACGTCGACCCCGCACGCGACCGCGACCTCGTCGGCGTCGAGCCCGCCGACGGCGTGGAGGACCACCGCCTCGCGCTCGGTCGGCTTCAGCGCCGCGAGCTGCGCGCGGGCGGCCGCGGCCTCGCGTGCGCCGAGCCGCTCGGTCCTCGGCGGCGCATCGGCCTCGGGCTGCCGCGGACCGGTGAGGTTCGTGTTGTTGCGAAGCGGCGCCTTCGACAGGCGCGTCGCGCAGGCGGCTCGGGCGAGGCCGAAGATCCACGCACGCGCGCTCGCTCCTCCGGGCGCGCCGCGGCCCTCCCGCTCGCGGGTGCAGGCGTCGCGCGCCGTCTGCTCGAGCGCGCGCTCGACCTCGGCGCCGTCGCCGAGCAATGCCATGCACACGCGTCCAAGCGTCGCGCCGTGCTCGACGAGCAGCCTCGCTGCCGCCGGTGCCCCGCCCTGTGTCTCGCCCATGGTCCTCGCCGCTGCCGTCATGACAGCGCGATCGGACGCTCCGGCGAAGAAAAAGTTCTCGCGAAACCCGGCCTTCGTTCCGCCGGTCAGCGCTCGCCGCCCCCGAAGGGCAGCTTCGTCTGGTTCATCTGCCCCGGGACCTTGTCCACCTCGGAGCCGAGGAGCGAGCGCTCCCGGTCGAGATCGGCCTCGATGAGCTCCTCGTTGTCGTACGCGAACGCGAGCGCGCCGAGCACCTTCGCCCACCCGAGGCTCGGGTAGCGCTTGACGAGCGTCTCGACCGAGACGCCCTTACGGTGCCAGGCCCAGAGCCGGCGGACGGGCACTCGCGTGCCCATCACGACCGGGCTCCCGGCCATCTTCTCGCTGACCTCGACGTGCGGGTGCGCGACCCGGACGGGGGGAAGACGGTCGTGCATGACCGCCTTCACCTACCCGGATCCGCGCAGCGGGGAAAGAGACCGGCCTTTTCAGACCGACTTGGCTTCCTCGTCGTTGCCCGCCGGAGGCTGCTGCTGCGGCTGAGTCTGGGCGCGGGGGCCGCGGCCCCGCCGGACATGCGGGGCGATGCCACCCTTCTTGCCGGCGACGCGTGCCTCGTCGCTCGTGAACTGGTGCGCGGTGCCGGCAGCGTGCGCGGCCTTGCCGCCCTTGCTGGCGATCTCGCTCACCTTCTTGCGATCCATCGCGGCGAAGCCACGCGGCTTGCGAGGCTTCTCGGGCTTCGCGGGCGCGGGCGCGTCCGTGGTGCTGGTCTCCTCCGTGGGCTCCGGGGAGGTATTGCTGGTCGGGTCGAGAACGGGATTCATGACGTGGACTCCTCTTGGCGACAGTCCTCGGCCTTGGCCGAGTCGATGTGCGCCCCCCGTTACGGCTAGTCCGAGGACGTGCGAACTCCGTCCGCCTCTAGACCGCCGTGGTTGAGACGCGCAAGGCGCTCGAATTGTTCCGATGCCGCTCGAGCAGCGGGCGATGCGGTTGCGGTTGACGAACCGTGTCGCTCATCCTCTCGGATGGAAGTGACAACGGCCGCGTTGCCGACTAGTTGAGGTACTTCTGCGAGAGGTGGCGGACCGCGTCCGCGGTGCCCCTCTCGATCTGCGCCTGCACGGATGCGGGAGATCCGTCCTCGTCGACGAGGATGCCGAGCTGGCCCTCGCTCACGAAGAACCCGCCAGCCGTCCGCTCGCTGTCCTTCTCGAAGCTGACTCCTTGGACGGCCAAATCGAACTGCTGGCCGCCGATCAGAACGCGAACGAAGCCGAGCAGGCGCCCCGAAGCGGGGATTCCGTTGTTGTGGGCTCCGTTTTGCATGACGTTGAACCTAAGGCCCCATTTTCGTCCCGCAACCCCCGGAAAACTTCAGAAAAAGTTACAAAACCGAAGCGTCTGTCGCACGTCCACGGAGCGCTCCGGCTCCTCCTCTTTACGCGCCAGCGAGCACAACGGTTTGTCACGTCTCGACCGCGGCCGTGCCGTGTATCCTCCCCACCCCTCACGCACCGTGGCCGCAGGCTGCGCCGTGGGGTCGAGAGGAGAGACGCCATGCAGATCGCGATCGTGGGGCTCGGGAAGATGGGCGGCAACATGGTCAAGCGCCTGCTCGGCGGAGGCCACCAGGTCGTCGCGTACGACCGTGACCCCGCCGCGGTCGAGCGCCTGGCGAAGGAGGGCGCGGTCGGGGCCTCGTCGCTCGCCGACCTCGTCTCGAAGCTCGAGGCGCCACGCGCGGTCTGGGTCATGGTCCCGGCGGGCGGACCGACCGAGGGCACGATCGTCGAGCTGTCGAAGCTCCTGTCGCCGAACGACATCGTCATCGACGGCGGCAACTCCAACTTCAAGGACTCGCAGCGCCGTGCGAAGGAGCTCGCCGAGAAGAAGATCCGCTTCCTCGATGCCGGCACCTCGGGCGGCGTCTGGGGCCTCGAGGTCGGCTACTGCCTCATGGTCGGCGGCGACCGGAGCGCGTACGACCACATCCTTCCGGCGCTGACGACGCTCGCGCCGAAGGACGGCCTCGACTACTTCGGCGAGGCCGGCGCGGGCCACTACGTCAAGATGGTCCACAACGGGATCGAGTACGCGATGATGCAGGCGTACGCGGAGGGCTTCGAGCTCCTCAAGGAGTGCCCGTACGAGTTCGACCTGCGGAAGGTCACGCGCGTGTGGCGCAACGGCTCGGTCGTCCGCAGCTGGCTGCTCGACCTCGCGGACCGCGCGTTCGACAAGGACCCCGAGCTCGGCGACCTGAAGGCCTACGTCAACGACTCGGGCGAGGGCCGCTGGACGGTGGACGAGTGCGTGGCGAACGCGGTGAGCGCGCCGACGATCGCGCTCAGCCTCTTCGCCCGCTTCGCCTCGCGCAAGGAGAACGCGTTCGGCCTCCGCGTCCTCGCCGCGCTGCGCAACGAGTTCGGCGGTCATGCCGTGGTGAAGAAGGCCTGATCGATGACGGCTCTGCTGAACCCCCTCCGGCGCGGCCTCGTCGAGGACCGCACCGGCGACGCGTGCGCGGTCGTGATCTTCGGCGCGTCCGGAGACCTGACGAAGCGCAAGCTGATGCCTGCACTCTACAACCTCGCGGTCAGCCGCTCGCTGCCGAGCGGCTTCGCGGTGGTCGGCGTGGCCCGGCGCGAGAAGTCGCACGAGCAGTTCCGCGCCGAGATGCAGGAGGGGGTCTCGCAGTTCTCGCGCCGCAAGCCGATCGATCCGGCGGTGTGGGGCGACTTCGAGCGAGGCGTCAGCTACGTCACCGGCTCGTTCGAGAAGAAGGAGACCTACGAGCGCCTCCGCGCGCACCTCGACGAGCTCGATCGCGATCGCGGCTGCTGCAAAAACCGCCTCTATTACCTCGCGGTCCCGCCGGCCGAGTTCGGCACCATCATGCGCCACCTGAAGGAGGCCGGGCTCGTCTACGGAGCCGAGCAGGAGCGCGACGGCGGGGCGTGGTCGCGCGTCGTCATCGAGAAGCCGTTCGGCCACGACCTCGCGAGCGCGCGGGTGCTCAACGACACCGTCGCGGCGACGTTCGACGAGTCGCAGGTCTTCCGCATCGACCACTACCTCGGCAAGGAGACGGTCCAGAACCTGCTCGTCTTCCGCTTCGCCAACAGCCTCTTCGAGCCGATCTGGCACCGCGAGCACGTCGACCACGTGCAGATCACCGTGGCCGAGGAGATCGGCGTCGAGGGGCGCGGCAAGTTCTACGAGCAGACCGGCGTCACCAAGGACATCGTCGAGAACCACCTCATGCAGCTCCTCTGCCTCACGGCGATGGAGCCGCCCATCTCGCTCTCGGCCGACGCGGTGCGCGACGAGAAGGTGAAGGTGCTGCGCTCGCTCCGTCCGGTCGAGCGCTCGATGGTCCAGGAGAACGTGGTCCGCGGCCAGTACGCGCGCGGCTTCGTGAAGGGCGAAGAGGTCCCGGCGTACCGCGAGGAGCCCGACGTCGCGAAGGACTCGCGGATCGAGACGTTCGTCGCGATGCGCGTCTTCGTCGACAACTGGCGCTGGGGCGGCGTCCCCTTCTACGTGCGCGCGGGCAAACGCCTCGCGCGGCGCGTGACCGAGATCGCGATCCAGTTCAAGAAGGTGCCGCACACGCTGTTCCACGCGCCCGACGGCGGCATCTCGCCGAACGTGCTCACGGTGCGCGTCCAGCCGGACGAGGGCATCGCCCTCCGCTTCACCACCAAGGAACCGGGCAACGCCACCATCCTCCGCGACGTCGCGATGGACTTCCGCTACGGCACCGCGTTCGGTTCGAACACCCCCGAGGCGTACGAGCGCCTCCTGCTCGACGCCATGCGCGGCGACGCCACGCTCTTCACCCGCCGCGACGAGGTGGAGGAGCAGTGGGCGTACATCGATCGCGTCTTCGACGCGTGGCGTGATCAGGCGAACGTCCCCCCGCCCCTCTACACCGCCGGGACCTGGGGCCCCGACCAGTCCGACGACCTGCTCGCCCGCGACGGCCGACGCTGGAGGCGCCCGTGAGCGCAGCGCAGCTCATCGCGCGTCTCGACCGGGAGCTGCGCGACATCTGGACGACGGCCGACGACGACGGCAGCGCGCCGCTCACGCGCGTGTGCACGATGAACCTCGAGGTGGTCGCGCCCTCGCGCGATCTGCTCACCCGCTACACCGCGGTGGTCGACGAGGTCACGGCGACGATCCCCGCGCGCGCGATCCTCGCGTCGATCGAGCCCGATGCGCCGAACGGGCTCGAGGGCGAGGTCTCCGCCGTCTGCTTCCCCGACGCGGGCAAGAAGATCTGCTCCGAGCGCATCATCCTCCGCGCCGGCGGCCAGAGCGCGGCCGGAGCCGCGAGCGCGATCGAGTCGTTCCTCGTCCCCGAGCTGCCGACCGCGCTGGTGTGGCTCGGCCGCGTGCACGTCGAGGACCCCGTCTTCCAGGACCTCGCCAACGACGCGAACCGCATCGTGCTCGACAGCGAGTACACGTCGATCGCGAGCCTGATCCACGTCGCGAAGTGGGCGCGCACGCAGCCGAACGCGCCGCGCATCGCCGACCTCGCGTGGACGCGCATCTCGTCGTGGCAGGAGCTGCTCGCGCGCTTCTTCGACGAGCCCGACACGACGCCGCTCGCCGCCTCGATCACCAAGCTGCGCCTCGAGCAGGCGTCGGAGCCCGGCTCCCGCCTCGGCCCCGAGGCGGCCCTCGTGCTCGGCTGGATCGCGACGCGCCTCGGGTGGAAGACGTCGCGCCTCGGCGGCGTGCTCCGGTTCAAGCGGCCCGACGGCGGCGCGGTGGTCGTCGAGCTCGGCTCGGTCGCGCGGCCGCAGGGCGTCGCGCCGCAGACGCTCGCCTCGCTCACCGTCGAGGCCTCCAGCGGAGAGGCCTCCCTGCGCGGCGAGGTCCACCGTGAGCTCGCGAGCGGGCTCCCGGGGCAGGTCGAGAGCACGCCCGACGCCGACGTCGTCGTGTGGCGATGCTCGAAGGGCGGCGCCCCTGCGATCGAGCAGCGCGTGCGGCTCGGCGCCAACAAGGCGGCGAAGTGGCTCGAGCGCACGCTGCACCGTCCCCCGCTCGATCCGGCGTTCGACGAGTCGGTCGCGTTCGCCGAGCAGATCGTCGAAGATGGCCTCACCGTGGGAGGCTCCCCTTGACCACCAAGGTCGTTCCCGGACTGCTCATCGCGACGCCGGACGCCGCGCAGGCCGCGCGCGAGGCGTGCGCGCGCATGGTGAAGGCCATCCGCGATGCCTTGCGCGATCGGGGCTCGGCGACCATCGCCCTGTCGGGCGGCGGCTCCCCGGGCGAGGCGTACCGCCTGCTCGCGCAGGAGACGCTCGACTGGAACAAGGTCCAGATCTACTGGGTCGACGAGCGCGCCGTCCCGCCCGATCACGAACGGAGCAACTACGGCGCGGCGAAGCGCGCGCTGCTCGACGCGATCGCGATCCCGGCAGCCAACGTCCATCGCATGCGCGGCGAGGCCGACGATCTCGAGCACGCCGCGCAGGAGTACGACGGCACGCTCCGCGATACGGTCAAGCACAAGCTCGGCGGCCTCCCGAGCCTCGACCTCGTGGTGCTCGGCATCGGCGACGACGGTCACACCGCGTCCCTCTTCCCGGGCGAGCGCACGATGCACGTCACCGATCGGCTCGTGGCGGCGGTCCCCGCACGGGCCGGCCGCGAGGCGCGCCTCACGCTGACGACGCCGGTGCTCGAGAACGCGCGCGCGTCGGTGGTCATCGTGCTCGGCAAGGCGAAGCACCCGGCCCTCGAGCGCATCTGGGCGACGAGCGGCAGCGTCGACGACACCCCCGGACGGATCATCCGCGGCTTCCGCGGCTCGATCACGTGGGTGATCGATCGCGCCGCCGGCGGCATGGGCTGACGATTTCGCGCGACCGGCGGCCTCGTGCCGGCTCTAGCCGGCATGAACGCCTCGTTCCGCGTCGCCGTCGCCTCGTCCCTCCTCCTCGCCTTCGCCGCCGGCTGCGGGACCGAGCGCCTCCCGGCTCCGCAGGCCCCGCCGCGCGAGCTGCCCGCGGTGGACGTTCCCGACGAGCCTCCCGCGCCGGGCACGACCCGCGTCGTGCTCGACGCGAACGGCGACAAGGCCAAGGTCGTCGAGATCACCGGGAGCGCGACCGCGGCGGCCGGCGGCTACCGCGCGGTGATCGTCGGGGTCAGGCCGATCTGCACGACGCCGTGCGTGGTCGACATGCCCTACGGCTCGCATCCGCTCGTCCTGCGCTCCACCACCGACGAGACGCGCCAGAGCGAGCTCGATCTCGACGTGGGGGCGAAGCCCAAGGTCGTCCGTCACACGCTCGGCGAGCGCAGGGACGGCGGACCCGCACGGACGATCGCCGCCTCGCTCCTCCTCCTCGGCATCACCGCGGGGGTGACCGGCGCCCTGCTCTGGGGCGTGGGATCGGGCTCGCACAGCGATGGTCTCGAGAGCACCGGTCAGCTCGTGACCGGCCTCGGGCTCGGAGGCATCGGCCTCTCCATCCCGCTCTTCATCGTGGGCCGCCCCACCGAGCGTCCCGGCGCGACCACCGAGTGGACGATCCCCGGAGCGCCTCGGCCGGCTCAGCCGACCGGGGTCATCGGCGCCAGCCTATGAAGCGGCCCTCGCGCCACGCACGGGCGAGCCACCAGGCGGCGGTCAGCGAGCAGACGACGACGGCGACGATGCCGGCCTCCGGCCCGAAGGCGCCGCCGTCGAGCCAGACCGGTCCGCGCCACTCGGCGACGAGCAGCGCGCGCACGTCGCTCCCGGAGACCGGCGCGCCGAGGATTGGCCCCTCGAAGAAGTTCCACGCGAAGTGCAGCCCGATCGGCAGCCACAGCGCGCGCGTCCGGAGGTACGCCGCGCCCAGGAGGACGCCCGCCTCGAGCGCGATGGCGATCGACGCCACGATCGTCGCGTGCGGGTTCATCGCGTGGACAGCGCCGAAGAACGCGGCGCTCAGCACGAGAGCCACGATCGATCCGGCGGCCTCCTCGAGCAGGCGGAAGACGAGCCCGCGGAAGAGCACCTCCTCGAACCATGCGACGAGGAGCATGAGCACGAGCGACCGCGCGAGCGCGCCGCCGTCGAACCGCACGGCGACCACCGCATACCGACCGGCCAGCGCGAGGATAGCGACGACGCCGGAGATGAGCCCCGCGCCGACGAGCGCTCCGCGAGCGAAGTCGCGCGCCGCGTGCGCACGCGGCAGGCCCAGCGCCGCGAGCGATCGGCGCTGGAGCGCGATCCCCACGAGCGCCGCGGCGGTCGTCACGGCGAGCGCGAGCACCGCCTCGGCCGCGAGCGCGCCTCGGACCCCGACCCCGCCGAGGACGAACGAGCCGCCGGCCCCCAGCGCCGCCGTGAGGATCACGGCGAGCACCAGGAGCCCGACGGTCTTCAGCCGACCGAGCATGGATCCGGTCGCCGCCGGCGAGCCCACCTCTACAGGTTGTGACCGCAGGACCAATCGACGCCGTCGGCGAACGTGATGTCGATCTGGGACGTGCGCGCGTTCCGCCGGTAGGTCGTCTTCCGCGGACGCTTGTCCGCGAGCGGCCCGTCGATCCAGGTGACGGCGCTGCTCGCAGCGTCGAAGCGGAAGTGACCGGTGCCGCCGTCGTCGAGCCACCGGTACGTGCCGTCGGGGCGGAGCGTGATCGAGCCGGTCGGATCCGACCGGCGCTGGCGGTACGGCGAGGCGCCGGTCCAATAGTCGTGGGTGCACGCGTACGCCCCGATCGCGAACGACGCCGGCAGAGCGACGCTCGCGGTCGGCGGCGGAGCCGGTGCCGTCGTCGGTGCCGCGGTCGATGCGGGCGCGGCGGGCGCCGCGTCGTTCGCGTCCGTGCGGACCTTCGTGCACGGTCCGAGCGCCGCCGCCGCGGAGACGACGGCGACCGCGACGAGCGCGTTCATCCCAGCCAGGCGTTGATCCGGTCGGTCACCGCGTCGACGGTGAAGCCGAACTTCTGCGCGAGGACCTTGTCGGGCGCGCTCGCGCCGAAGTGATCGATGCCGATCGCGAGGCCGTCCTCGCCGATCCACTGGCGCCAGGGCGCGGTGATGCCCGCCTCGATCGAGACGCGCCTCGAGCCCTTCGGGATCACCGACTCGCGGTACGCCGCGTCCTCTTTCGCGAACACCTCGAGGCACGGCGCGCTCACCACGCGCACCTTCTTGCCCGCGGCCTCGAGGCGCTCGCGCGCGCCGACGGCGAGCTGGACCTCGCTGCCGGTCGCGATGATCACGACGTCCGGCTTGCCGCCGCTCGCCTCCTGGGCGACGTACGCGCCGCGGAGCGCGTTCTTCGGATCGAAGCCCGCGTCGCGCTTCACCGTCGGGACCTTCTGGCGCGTGAGGGCGAACGCGGTCGGCGCGTCCTTCCGCGTCATCGCGATCGTCCACGCCGCCGCCGTCTCGAGGGCGTCGGCGGGACGCACGACCGCGAGGTTCGGGATCGCGCTGAGCGCCCAGACGTGCTCGATCGGCTGATGCGTCGGGCCGTCCTCGCCGAGGCCGATCGAGTCGTGCGTGTAGATCCACACGCACTGGAGGTGACCGAGCGCCGAGAGGCGCACGCTCGGACGCATGTAGTCGCTGAACACGAGGAACGTCGCGCCGTACGGGATGATCCCGCCCGAGAGCGCGAGGCCGTTGCACACCGCGCCCATGCCGTGCTCGCGGATGCCGAAGTGGAGGTTGCGGCCCTCGAAGGTCTTGGTGTTGACGCTGCCGCTCTTCTTGATGAGCGTCTTCGTCGACGGCGCGAGGTCGGCCGAGCCGCCGATCAGCGACGGCACCTTCTCGGCCACGACCTGCTGGATCGCGTTCGAGAGGTTGCGGGTCGCGTCGTCCTTCTCGGGCAGCGACTTCAGGAGCACGTCGTAGAGGTCGGCGGGGACGGTGCGCGCCTCGAAGCGATCGAGCTCGCTCGCGCGCTCGGGGTTCGCCTTGCGCCAATCGGCGAGGCGCGCCTCCCAGGTCTGCTTGTCCTTCTGGTTGTCGGCGGCGCGCTCCTTGAACAGCGCGTAGACGTCGTCGGGCACGCCGAACTCGGGGAGCGTCCAGCCGAGGTTCTTCTTCGTCGCCGCGATCTCTTCCTTGCCGAGCGGCGCGCCGTGCGCCTCGGCGGTGTCGTGCGCGTTGGGCGCGCCGTTCGCGATGTGCGTGCGCGCGACGATGAAGGACGGCTTGTCCTTCTGCGCGAGCGCCTTGTCGATCGCCGAGCGGATCTGCGCGTGGTCGTGGCCGTCGATGCGCTGGACGAACCAGCCGTACGCCTCGTAGCGCTTGCCGACGTCCTCGCTGAACGCGAGATCGGTCTCGCCCTCGATGGTGATCTTGTTGTCGTCGTAGATGACGACGAGGTTCGACAGGCCGAGGTGGCCGGCGATGCTCGAGGCCTCGCCGCTCACGCCCTCCATGACGTCGCCGTCGGAGCACAGCGCGAAGACGCGCACCGCGTCGAACGCGTCACCGAAGCGCGCCGCCTTGAGCTTCGCTCCGAGGGCGAAGCCGACGGCGTTGCCGACCCCCTGCCCGAGCGGTCCGGTCGTCGTCTCGATGCCGACGGTGTGGAAGTGCTCCGGATGGCCCGGCGTCTTCGAGCCCCACTGGCGGAAGTTCTTCAGCTCCTCGATCGGCAGGTCGTAACCCGCGAGGTGCAGCATCGAGTAGATGAGCATCGACGCGTGGCCCGCCGACAGGACGAAGCGGTCGCGCCCGATCCAGCCCGGGTCCTTCGGGTCGTAGCGCAGGTAGCGCGAGAAGATCTCGAACGTGATGTCCGCGAGGCCCATCGGCGTCCCCGGGTGACCGCTGTTCGCCTTCTCGACCGCGTCGATGGACAGGGTCTTGATCGTGTCGACCGCGAGCTCGATCTGCTTCGGGGAGTATTCGCGCGCCATCGCTGGGCCTCCGTAGGGCCGGGGACCCTATCACGACCTTCCGGCCGCCTACAGGGCCAGCCGCGCGACGCAATCAGAGTCGCAGCATGAGCCCGAACGACGGCACGACGACGATCCCGCCGAGGTCCACGCGCTGCCCGAGGATCTCCGGCTTGGAGATCATGTCCATCACCGTGAGCTCGAGGAACAGGAAGGCGACCTTGTATCCGAACCCGATGCCGGCGAAGCCGCCGAGGTGGTGGATGCTGCCGCTCGACTCCTGGACGATCCCGACGTTCTGGAGCGACGCGTCGAGCGAGTAGTGCGAGTAGACGTACTTCGGGCCGAACCATGCGTGGCCGAGCTCGCCGAGGCGCGAGCCGAAGATCACCGGCACCTCGACGTTCCAGCGCGAGTAGTCGTCGATGTGGAGGAACTCGAGCGCGTCGAACACGAAGCCGCTGTAGAGCGCCTTCGAGACGCCGACCGAGATCGATCCCTGGAAGCCGGGATCGTCGGGCCCGTTGCCGAGGTTCGAGACGCCCGACGTCTGCTTGCTCGGATCGTCGTCGGGCGGAGCCTCCTTCGTGCGGAGGAAGCGGTACTTCGCGTCGAGGTGCGCCGCGATGCCGGACCACCGGACGCCCGCGTCGAGGTTCTTCAGCACGCCGACGCGCAGCATCAGGTCCGGGTTCACGCCGGGGGAGCTGAGACCGAGCCCCGCGCCCGCGGCGAACGCGCGCTGCTGCTCCTCGGTCGTCGGCTTGTACGACGGGTCGGAGGCGTAGCGATCGCCGAGGGTCGCGACGGTGTCGACCGCGTCGTAGATGCGCGACGCCGGGACGTTGACGTTGAACGCCCCCTGCGCCTGCACGTGGCCGGGGCGCATCGGCTCGGCCGGTTGCAGGGTGGAGAGCGTGGTTCCGCAGCCGGTCGTGGCGAGAGCCGCGCCGGCGGCGGCGAAGAGAAGGAAGCGCATCGCCGGCGCCTTCGAGCAACCCATGTGCCGCGAGGCTTCTAGCTCATTCGCCCGGCTTCCGGCGCACGAGGATGCGGATGCGTGAAGGAGCGGTCACGCGCGTCCGGACCGTGCGGTCTTCCGCGAAGGCCGCTTCGCGGATCCCGCCGCATGGGAGGCGGCGCCGATCAGGCCCGCCCGCGGCTCGAGGGCGACGGCGACGGGGATGGTCTCCATCAGGGGACGCATGCGGCCCTTGTCGCGGAACGCTTCCACGAACGGACTGAGCTTCTTGCCGTTCCGGCCGGGCAGGCCCTTCGCGAGGATCGGCGCGAGCCTCGTCGACACGCCTCCGGCGACGAAGACGCCTCCCGACGCGAGGCACTTGAGGGCGAGGTTGCCCGCCTCCGCGCCGTAGACGCTCGACCAGAGCTCGATGGCGCGCATCGCCGCCTCGCTCCTGCCCTTCTCCGCCAGCTCGACGACCGCGACGTTCGCGTCGGGAGCGCGCGCGACGTAGCTCGCGGTCTCCTTGCTCTCGCGGATGCGCTTGTCGCGCACGAAGAAGCGATAGAGCATCGCGATCGTCGAGCCCGAGGCGACCCGCTCGTAGCTCACGTGGCCGTACTGGCGGGTGAGCTCCGCGAGCAGCTCGGCCTCGATCGGCGTCCGCGGCGCGAACTCGACGTGCGATCCCTCCGTGGCGCACGCCACGTGACGGTCGCCGTCCCAGACGAACGCCGCCTCGCCGAGGCCGGTCCCGGCGGCGATGACGGCGAGGTTGCCGCCGGTCTTCTTCGGCCGGCCGAGGTGCACGACCGCCAGCTTCGACGGCGGCGAGGCGATCGCGCCGAGGCCCACGGCGACGAGATCGTTCAGCAGCGTCAGGTTCGGGATCCCGAATGCGCGCGAGATCGCCCGGCCGTCGATGGTCCACGGGAGGTTGGTGGTCTTCACCCGCTGCTCGACGATCGGCCCGGCGATGCCGAAGCTCGCCGCGGCGAGCGGCGTGCGCCCGCGGAGGAAGCGCCGCGCCTCGCCCTCGAGGAAGCGCCCGAGCGCGGCCTCGAACGTCGGGAAGCTCTTGCTGTCGAGGACGTCCTGGAACACGAACTTCGCGCTCGACGTGTCGTAGACGGCGAGGCGCGTGCGCGTGCCGCCGATGTCACCAGCGAGGACCTTCGTCATGGAGCCTCCGTCGAGGTTCGTTCGCTCGAGAGCACGATCATGGCGGCGACGCCGAGCGCGACGCCGACCGCGCGCCGCAGGGTGAGCGGCTCGCGGAAGAGGACCGGCGCGAAGAGCGCGCTCAGCGCGACGCCGCCGCCGAGCACGATGGTGCCGGTCGCGGCCACCGGTCCGCCGCGACGGAGCGCGTAGAACAGGAGGATGCTCGCGCCGGTGATGCACAGGCCGCTGAGGACCGCGTACACGACGCCGCCGCGGGTGGTCGGCAGATCGCCGCCGCGGAGGCCCACCGCGTACATGACCGCGATGCCGATCGCCGCGGTCGCCTCGAGGACGAGCGCACCGAGCGAGTCGCCGATCCGGCCCGAGGCCGCGCGCAGGAGCAGGTAGTGCCCTGCGATGCAGCACGAAGCGAAGAGCGCGGCGATCTGCCAGGCCTGCATCGGGCAACGCTTGTACTACAGCTCGCCTCGCCGAGGCGCGTGGCATGCGCGGCGAGCGGTGCGGCGCCGGTCCGCCTGTTCGGCTCGAGAATCAGAGCTTGGCGATCAGCTGGTCGCCCATCGAGGGCTGGTCGATCTTGCCGAACCAGATGCTCCAGGCGGCCTTCATGAAGTCCTCGCCCGCGATCGTCGCGGTGCCGCCGTTCTGCACCCAGATGGTGACCGACTTGTTCGCCGGGTTGTAGCTGATCACCACCGCCGAGTTCTCCTTCACTTCTTCCTTGTTGAAGGCGCCGACGAAGGCGTTGATGCGTCCGGCGTCGTTGAAGCCGTTCATCTGGAAGGCCTCGCGGAGCGCCTTCTGGATCTTCGAGCTGTCGACGTCGCGGAGCATGCGCCACGTGAACTTCTTCTCGACGTCCGCGTCGATGACCGCCTGCTTCGACTTCGCCGCGGGGCGGGCCTTCATGTCGTGGCGGATGGCGTAGACCTTCGCGGTGAAGGGGCCGACCGACTTCGTCCGCACCGCGTCGCCCGTGTGGATCCACTCGTCGGCGGACGCGCTCGGCGCGACCGAGACGAAGAGGGCGACGACGAGCGAGGCGAGGAACGCGATGGTGGAGCGTCGGGTCATGGCTTTTCCTGAGGTCGAGCTTATCCGCCGTGGCGGTGGGCGACCAGGGGCTAGGACGGACGGAGCGCCGGTTCGATTCACTCGTGCTTCTGGCTTCGCTTCTTCAGGTCCTCGACGGCGACGTTGTGCTCCTCGAGCGTCTCGCTGAACGCGTGCCGGCGGCCCTCGCGCGTCACGAAATAGAGGTACTTCGTGCTGGCCGGCGCGAGCACCGCCTGGAGCGACTTGATGCCCGGGTTGGCGATCGGGCCGGGCGGCAGCCCCTCGTGCACGTAGGTCGAGTACGTGTTCGCCGGATCGACGTTGATCGCGTGGGTCACCTTCCCCGCGAAGCTCGCGCATGCGGGCACGCGGTCCCGGAGCACGAGGCAGCCGTAGGCGGACGTCGGATCGCACTGCAGGACCTTCCGCTTGAACGCCGGGTCGCGCAGGCGGTTGATGAAGACGCTCGCGATGATCGGGCGCTCGTCGTCGACCGCCGCCTCCTTCTCGACCATCGAGGCGAGCGTCACGATGTCGCGACGCGACCAGTGGAGCGTCCCCTCGAGCTGCGCGCGCCCGAGCCGGTGGTTCTGCTCGAGCATCGTCCAGCGCTTCTCGAACTCGGCCTCGAGGCGCCGCACGACGTCGGCCGGATCGCTGTCGAGCGGGAGCTCGTAGGTCGCCGGGAAGAGGTGCCCCTCGACGCTCTCACCGTCGATCGCGAGCTCGCGGAGGAGCGCCGGGCTCGTGGTCGCCTCGAGGAACGCGCCCGCGGCCGCCACGTGGAGCGCGTTCAGCCGCTTGGCGATGTCGAAGCGGGTGAAGCCCTCGGGGATCGTCACCTTCGCCTTCGACGCGGAGCCGAGGCGCTCGAGCCGCGCGACGAGCTCGTGGGCGCCCGCGTCGTCGGTGAGCAGGTGCTTGCCCGGCGCCGCGCGCATCGCGACGAGCCGCGCGTAGAGGCCGAACGCCCCGCGCGACTTCAGCAGGCCCGCGGCGTCGAGCTTCTCGGCGATCGCGCCGATGCTCTCGCCGTCGGCGATCACCACCTCGACCTCCTTGCCCGTGCTCGGCCCGGCGCTCCGCGGGAACAGCACGAGGATCCACGTCACGAACGCGGCGAGGGCGAGGCCGCCGGCGACGAACGCGCCGAACGCGACGCGGCGCGCGGGCGACGGCACGCTCGGACGCGAGTCGCGCCGGACGCGCTTTCGCCGCTTGCGCCGCTCGCCCTTGCCGGACGAGGACGACGGGCGCGAGGGCGCCTCGGTCTCGCTCATCGCCGGCCTCGGTTCGTGTCGAGCCACGCCTGGAGGATGGCGACCGCCGCCGCCTCGTCGATCCGCGCGCGCGCCTTCTCCCGCTTGAGGCCGCTCGCGGTGATCGCGCGCTGCGCCTCGACCGTCGTGAGCCGCTCGTCGAAGAGCTCGACGTCGCACCCGGTGGCGTCCGCGATCGCCTGCGCGGTGCCGCGGGTACGGCGCGCCGCCTCGCCCTCGGTGCCGCGCATGTCGAGGGGGAAGCCGACCACGATCCGGGTGATCCCCTCCTCTTTCACGAGCTCGCCGAGCTTCTCGAGGAACGTGGGGCGCGGCTTGGCGGCAAGGACGCCGCGCGGGTGGGCCATGAAGCCCAGCTCGTCGGCGATGGCCACGCCGATGCGTGCCGCACCGAGGTCGAGGGCGCAGACCTTCCCCTCGGAGCGAGCCTTCTTCCCCTTCGTCGCCACGGGCCGTTATCAGTGCATACCGCTTCGGGTCTTGCAACGACTGCGGCATCGCCGGAGGACGCCCCGCGTACGGCTCTTCTTGACCCTCGGAGGCGGAGCGAGGATAAGGGCCCGGTCGCCGTGGGCTCGCCCTCGCAAAACGTCCGCGCAGTCAAAGGGATGAACGACGTCCTGCCCGGCGACATCGCGCGCTGGCACAGGATCGAGGGCGCGTTCCGTCAGGCGATGGAGCGCCTCGGCTACCGCGAGGTCCGTACCCCGTACGTCGAGCCGACACCCCTGTTCGTCCGCACGATCGGCGAGGCCACGGACGTGGTGGAGAAGGAGATGTACTCCTTCGAGCACCACGACGAGAAGCTCACCCTCCGCCCCGAGGGCACCGCCGGCGCCGCCCGCGCGTACGTCGAGCACAACGTCCACAACTCCGAGCCGGTCACCCGCTGGTACTACGTCGGCCCGATGTTCCGCGCCGAGCGCCCGCAGCGCGGACGCTACCGCCAGTTCAGCCAGGTCGGCGCCGAGGTCTTCGGCGATCCCGGCCCGGCGTGCGACGCGGAGATGATCGACGCGCTCGTCGGGTTCCTGAAGGACATCGGCGTCGCGCAGCCCGACGTCTTCGTGAACAGCATCGGCAGCGGCGATACGCGTGCAAGGTACAAGGAAGCGCTGACCGCGTTCCTCGAGCCGAAGAAGGCCTCGCTCACCGCCGACTCGCAGCGCCGCCTGGGGACGAACCCCCTGCGCATCCTCGACTCGAAGGCGCCGAACGATCAGGCGGCCTGCGAGGGCGCGCCCACCATCCTCGACTTCCTCTCGGACGCGGACCGGGCGCACTGGGACGCGCTCCGCCGCCACCTCGACGCGCTCGGCACGCCCTACCAGGTCGACACGAAGCTCGTGCGCGGCCTCGACTACTACACGCGCACGCTCTTCGAGATCAAAGGCGCCTACGACAAGCTCGGCGCGGGCAGCACGCTCGTCGGCGGCGGCCGCTACGACGTCATGGTCAAGGAGCTCGGCGGCCCCGACGTGCCGGCCATCGGCTTCGCCGCGGGCCTCGAGCGGCTCCTCATCGCGAGCGACGTCGAGGTGCCGACCAGCGTCGTCGACGTGCTCGTCGCGCCGATCGGCGAGGTCGCGCTCGACGCGGCGCTCGTGCTCGGCCGCGACGTCCGCCGCACGGGCGTGCGCTGCGAGGTCGACACGCGCAAGGCGTCGATGAAGGCGCAGCTCCGGCGGGCGAACGCCCTCGGAGCGCGCGTCGCTCTGATCCTCGGCGACCGCGAGATCAACGAAGGGATCGTGGAAGTCAAAGACCTCGCCGCGCAGATGCAGGAGAAGGTGCCGCGCGCGGACGTCCCCGGCCGCGTCCGCGAGATCCTCGCCTCGCCGGCGAAGCCGAAGGCGGAGGGCACGTGAGGCGCGCCCTCCTCCTCGGCCTCGCGTCGCTCCTGCTCGCGAAGAGCGCGGTCGCCCAGCCGCGTCCGGGCGGCGGCCAGCAGGGCGGCGGCCCCACGCAGTCGAGCCCGACGCGCAACAAGCCGGTCGGCCCGCGCGGCGGCGGCGGCGGCGACGCCGACGAGGACCAGGGCGGCCCGTCCGCGTCCGCGCGTCCGACGGGCGAGCCCACCGCGAACGTGCCCCAGGATCCGCTCGCGATCCCGGAGGGCGTCGAGGCGAAGATCGGCACCGACTACGACGGCGATCCGCCCTCGCCCGAGGGCAAGCTGCACCGCTCGTTCTTCCCCTGGTACGAGGAGCGCAAGGGCGACTACCGGATGCGGCTGCTCCCGCCGCTCTACCTCCAGCACTCGCGCGGCCTCGATCCCGACACGGGCAAGGCGACGCCGAACACCGACAGCGAGTCGCTCACCGCGCTGCTCTTCTACCAGCGCCGCAGCCGGAAGATGGACGCCGACGTCCTCTTCCCCCTCGCGTGGCGGGTGCGCGATCGGGACAACCACGTCCTCGTGCTCGGCCCCCTCGCCCACCGCGAGGCGCCCGGCGAGCACGACAACTGGCTCGCGCCGATCGTGTTCGAGGGCGAGCGCAAGGACGGCGGCTACTTCCACTCGCCGCTCCTCCTCACCACGTCGCACTGGAACAAGGACGGCGCGTTCACCCTCGTCGGTCCGTACTTCCGCGACCGGACAGGCAGCGACGTCGACTGGGGCGTGGCTCCGTTCCTCTTCCGCGGCGACAACGGCAACCAGGACGGCGCGCGCAAGACGTACACCTTGATCCCGCCGCTCCTCTACTTCCACCGCGAGCGCGAGATCGACGAGAGCTCGCTCACGGTGGTCGGCCCGGTGATCAGCGAGTCGAACCCCAAGCGCGACGTGCTCGACGTCGCCCCGCTGTTCTTCTCGATCAAGGGCAAGCCGGAGACGGGCGGCGTGCGCGAGTCGCACGTGACGCTGTTCCCGCTGTTCCACTACGGCACGTCGCCGGAGAAGTCGCTGTTCGTCGTCCCCGGCTACATGCGCCGGGTGACGAAGACGGCGGACACGATGATCACGCCGTTCTTCACCCGCGCCACGCAGCGCAACGGCGCGGCGTCGATGACGATGGTGGGCCCCCTCCTGCCCCTCTTCTACCGCGCGACGGACGTCGACATCGGCTACAGCGGCACCGGCATCTTCCCCTTCTACTTCGGGTCGTCGAGCCCGAAGGGGCGGACGCTCCTCACCCCGCTGTTCGGGCGCTTCGAGAGCTACAACGTCTCGCGCACGTACTGGGTCTTCCCCAACCTCACGATCTCGAAGGACGTCGGAGGCTGGGAGACGGATCTGCATCCGATCGTCTACGTGGGTCGCGACAAGCAGTCGTCGCACACCGTCCTCGCGCCGGTGTTCTGGGACTTCGCGAGCCCGAAGGGCCGCACGACGATCGGCTTCCCGCTCTACTGGCGCTTCGCCGACACCGAGGCGGGCACGGTCACGCAGGTCGCGGCGAACACGCTCTACCGCGAGAAGCCCGCCGCCGGCGGCAAGGACTGGCAGTTCCACCTCCTGCCGCTGTTCTCGTACGGGCAGAGCCCGGCCGGTCACTGGTGGAACGTCCTCTTCGGCCTCGCGGGCTACGACCGCGACGGAGCCACGGCGAAGATCAAGGCGTTCTGGATCCCGATCACCGTCTCGTCCGGACCCGAGAAGAACGTCGCGGGGCGCTGAGCCGTACTCCCTCGGGGCGATGAACACACGTCCGGGATGGCGCCGCCCGCGCGGCCGCTGTTACGGTCTCCTCATGTCCGAGCCGCAGCGCCGCAGGATGGTCGTGGTCGAGGACGATCCGCGGCTCCGCCGCGCCTTCGCGTGGGCGCTCGAAGAAGAGTTCGACGTCGTGCAGGTCGCGACGGTCGAGGAGGCGGTCGAGACGCTCATCAGCGACGCGGGCGTCGAGATCGTGCTCTGCGACCTCATGCTCGACGGGCAGACGGGCCTCCAGCTCTTCGACGAGCTCGAGCGCATGTCCGATCCGCGCGCGCACCGCTTCGTGCTCATGACCGCGCACGAGCCGCGACGGATGAAGCTGCCGCCGGTCCCCGTGCTGCTCAAGCCGTTCACGGTGGCGACGCTGCGCCAGACGCTCGCGGCGCTGCTCGCCCCGACCGCGCACCCGCCGTCGATGTGACGGGCTCAGCGCGCGCGGGCGACCACCTTCCGGAACGCCTCGATCGCGAAGCGCACGTCCTCGATCGTCGTCGTGTCGCCGAGCGACGCGCGCACGCCCGACGTCGAGCCGTCGTCGCCGAACATCGCGTGGAGCACCGGCGACGGCTCGACCGTGCCCGCGCTGCACGCCGCGCCGCTCGACACGCACACGCCCTCGAGATCGAGCGCGGCGACGAGCTCGGCGCCGATCCAGCCCGTCCACATCAGGTTCGACACGTGCGGCGCGCGATGGGCGGGATCGCCGGCGACGCGTGCCCCGCCGAGCGCGAGGAGCCCGCGCTCGAGCTCGTCGCGCAGCGGCGCGATCGCTCCCCAGCGCGAGACCGACGCCTGCGCCTTGCGCGCCGCCACCGCGAAGCCCGCGGCCAGCACCGGATCGACGGTGCCCGGGCGGATCCCCTTCTCCTGCGTGCCGCCGAGCACCACGGGACGGATCTTGATCCCCGCGCGCGTGACGAGCGCGCCGATCCCCTTCGGGCCGCGCATCTTGTGAGGCCCGACGCTCGCGGTGTCCCAGCCGGCCGGCACCGTCACCTTCCCCCAGCCCTGCACCGCGTCGACGTGCACGCGCGCGCCCTTCGCCTTCGCGCGAAGGACGATCTCCGCCACCGGCTGGACGATCCCGGTCTCGTGCGTGACCGCCTGCACCGTGACGAGCGCGTCCTTCTCGAGCGCCGCGTCGAGGTCCTCGAGATCGAGCACGCCGGACGGGAGGACGCGCACCCAGTGCACGCGCGCCTTCCCTTCTCGCGCGAGCGCCTCGGCCACGCGCGCGATCGACGGGTGCTCGATGCGGCTCGTGACGATCGTCGCGCCCGGCGCGATCGAGCGGAGCGCGAGGTTGTTCGCCTCGGTCCCGCTCGCGGTGAACGTCACGTCGCGCGGATCGGTGCCCGTGAGCTCCGCCACCGCCGCGCGCGCGTCCTCGACGACCCCGCGGGCGGCGCGGCCGACGGCGTGGATCGACGCAGGATTTCCCCACGTCGAGAGCGCGGCCTCGCGCATCGCGTCCACCACCTCGGGCAGCGGCGGCGTGGTGGCGTTCCAGTCGAGATACACGCGCATGGCGCCATGGTTAGTCGCGCCCGCGCGCGCGCGCCACCCGGCCCCGGCGCCCGCGGCTCCGCGCGGACGAGAATCGACCGGCCGTTCCCCCCAGGGCGGATGACACCGGCTGCGAACGCGCATTAATTCGCATCGACAATCGGGCTGACCGCGCGGCGGTCGGGGGGCGCGCCGGGTCGGCGCGGCTCGCCGACGTCCGGGCGGCCAGTCCTTCGGGGGGCTCCACGGTGCAGAGAGGACGTCGCGTCCTCTCACTGCCCCCTCTCATCGTGCACGCGCACGCGCACGCCAAGGGAGGACCGCATGTCCGAGTACAACGGCAAGGTTTACGACGTGGTGATCATGGGCGGAGGGCCGGCCGGCGCGACGCTCGCTTCGCTGCTCAAGCGACAGACGAGCCTGTCGGTGGCCGTCTTCGAGTCGGAGTTCTTTCCGCGCGACCACATCGGCGAATCGTTCGTCCACACCATCGTGCCGACGCTCCAGGAGAGCGGCGCGCTCTCGAAGGTGATGGAGAGCGAGTGCTACGTGAAGAAGGCGGGCGGCTATTACGTCTGGGGGAACCAGCCGTGGGTCACGTACTTCGAGCATCAGGAGCACGCGAAGGACGGCCACATCCGCTGGTCCATCCACGCCAATCGTCCCGAGCTCGATCAGATCCTCCTCGAGAACGCCCGCAGCCAGGGCGCCGAGGTGTTCGAGGGGACGGCGGTCACCGCGGTCCGCCGCTCGGGGGACCTCACGACGGTGATGCTCGGCGACAACGGCTCCACGTCGTGCCGCATCTTCGTGAACTGCTCCGGTCGCACGGGCAACACGATGATCACCGGGGAGCGCCCGTTCCTCTCGAAGTACCAGAACATCGCCATCTGGAATCACATCGTCGGCGGAAAGCCGGCCCAGACGCTCCCGGGCGACTGGAACATCTTCCGCGCGGACAACCTCTCGCCGATCGGCTGCTTCGCCTTCGACGACGGCTGGTTCTGGTACATCCCGGTCCCGAAGGTGATCCAGGGCAAGCGCGTGGTCACGCACTCGCTCGGTCTGGTGACCGATCCCGCGGCGCTCAAGGACCCGGCCAAGCGCTTCACCGACGCGCGCATCTTCATGGAGACCGCGCGCAAGGTGCCCTTCCTGAAGGACCTCGTCGCCGAGGCGGAGCTGGTGGCCGACCGCTTCAACACCGCGCCGAACTACTCGCGCATCAGCGGCAAGATGTGCGACCTCGACGCGGGCGAGATCCGCGTGGGCGACGCGGCGTACTTCGTCGATCCGCTCTTCTCCTCGGGCGTGCACTTCGCCCTGATGCACGCGTCGGCGTCCGTGCCCCTCATCAAGGCGTACTTCGACGGCGCGATGCCCGAGGGGCACAAGCGCGAGCTCTGGGACGACTACGACCGCATGCTCAAGGGCCTCGCCCACGCCTTCGCGGTCGGCATCGACCAGTGGTACGCGGAGATCGCGCGCAACAAGCCGGACAGCGTCTACTGGGCCAAGCGCGGGAGCCTGCCGCTCCTCGACATGCGCCGCGAGACGTTCCAGGGCCTCGTCAACGGCGGCCTGCACGGCGACCTCGTGCAGGTCATCACGCGCGGGACGAACGACATGGCGAGCCTCGGTCAGGAGGGCGCGCTCAGCCGCACGCTCGCGCAGCTCCACCGGATGGAGCCGACGCCGGCCGCGCGCATCCGCATGAAGCCGGGCGTCGCCGTGAAGCCGAGCCTCACGCTCGAGGGCGGCGGCTACTCACCGGACGGAAAGCCGCCGGCGTTCGTCCACGGCCCGTACTGGACCGATCCGGACAGGTACGCGAGCGAGGTCCGCCCGATCTTCGCCGACCCGATCCCGTGTCACCGCTTCTACTTCTCGGACGGCTCGGCGATCGATCAGGTCAAGTTCGTCGACGCGATGCACGGCGGCATGGCGATCTTCGCCGCGCTCCGCGACGAGTGGCGCGAGTACGGGGCCTTCAAGGAGTCGCTGACGCCCGCGCAGCAGCACGTGCTCGTCCACCTGCTCCTCGCGGACATGCTCCAGGTCGAGGGCGGTCAGCACGGCAAGCTCCCGTCGGATCTCGTCTGAGCGTGCGAAGGCCCGGCTCCGGCCGGGCCGCGCCCGATGCAGACGTTCTCCTCTCGCGGATGAGCGCGACGTCAGCGCTCGCGCTCGAGCGCACGCAGATCGCGGAGATCGCGCTCGCGCCCCGCCGCGCGCTTCGCGGCGATCAGATCGTCGCGACCGATCACGTGAACGACGACGCCGTTCCAGTCGACGTCCACCCGTCGCTGCCAGGCGGCCACGAAGTCGACGCCAGGGATGGCGCGGAGCAGGTCGACGCGTGCGGGTGGGCTGCCGAAGAACATGAACTCGTCATCGGCGAGCGCCGCGGCGTCACGCACGACGTCGGGGGGCGCACCGAACACGGAAAGTGCGTCCGCGACCCTGCTCAGGTTCGCGGGATCCGCGCCGATGAGCAAGTCGAGGTCCTTCGTGAAGCGCGGCTCGGTGTGCACGGAGACGGCCCAGCCGCCGACGATCAGGTACTCAACGTTCGAACTTGAGAACGCCGTGAGTGGATCCATCAAATCGGGGTGGAGGTCCATGTCTCCCCTGGAGGTGCCAAGCCTCGATCAGCGACTGCCGGACGGCCTCGAGCTTTGCGGCCATCGGTGCATCGTCCCAGAAACGCCGGCCCGCCGCGTCGAGCTCCTCGAAGCTCCGCGCGACGCTCGAGACGAGCTGTCGCCGCCGGCGCTCCGCTCTCTCTCTGTACGCGTCATCCACGACGAGAGAAGGATAGCACGCGCAACGGCCGGGGCCGGCCGCGAGCTCAGCCCGTGTCGACCACGACCGTCGGCGCGCGCTTCGCGACCGAGAGGCTGAAGGCGGCACCGCCGAGGAACATGCCCTCGACGGTGGCGCCGTCGGGCAGGAGGCGCACGTCGCCGCCGAGGCCGCGCGCCACCCGGCGCGCGATCGCGAGACCGACGCCGGTGCCGCCGTACGAGCGCGTGGCCGATCCGTCGACCTGGTAGAAGGGCTCGAAGATCCGGTCGGCGCGCTCGCGCGGGACGCCCGGGCCGGTGTCGGCGATGATCACCTCGTACGTCGCCTCGAGCGGGCGCACGAGGATCCCGACGATGCCGCCCTCGGGCGAGAACTTCACCGCGTTGTCGAGCAGCTGCGAGATCGCGCGGCCGAGGCGATCGCTGTCGCCGTAGCCCGGGAGGCCGCCGCGCGGCAGCTCCTCGAGGAGCGTGATCTTGCGCGCGTCGATCGCGTCGGCGTGCCACGCGATGACGCGCCGGACGGTGTCGAGGAAATCGTAGTCCTTGTTGAAGAAGCGCATCTTGCCGGTCTCGAGACCGGTCACGTCGATCAGGTTGTCGAGCGTGAAGCGCAGGCGCCGGATGCAGTCGTCCATCGCGCCGAGCGCCTTGCGCTGCGCCTTGTTCGTGTCGCCGAGCTCGTTGTCGATCAGCATGCGCAGGTAGCCGACGATCGGCGTGAGCGGCGTCGCGAGCTCGTGGGAGATGTTGCGATAGAACTCGGTGCGGAGCTTCTCCATCTCGCGGAGGCGCTCGTTGGCGGCCGAGAGCTCCGCGACCTTCTCCTCGAGGTGCGCGACGATGCGCCCGCTCTGCTGGCGGAGCCGCGTCTCCGCGATGTCGGGCGAGGACATCATCCGCTCGCGCTGGCCGCCGAGGTAGCCCGCGATCTGGCGGGCGAAGCCGCGCGCGTCGATCGGCTTCTGGAGGAAGCCGTCGCAACCGACGGCGAAGCTCGTGTCGCGATCGCCCTCGGCGGTGATGGCGACGATGGGCACGCCGTTGAGCGACGCCTCGGTGCGGAGGCGCAGCGTGACCTCGAAGCCGTCGAGGCCGGGGATGTTGAGATCGACGAGGACGATGTCCGGGCGCTGCGCGATCGCGAGGCGCACGCCCTCGAGGCCGTCGGCGGCGTCGATCACCTCGTGGCCGTCGGCGGCGAGGAGCTTGCGGACGAGCAGCCGGTTGCGCGGGTCGTCCTCGATGTGCAGCACGCGCGCCAAGGGGACCGTCATCATAGATCCGCGCTTTGCTTTTCGACCCGGAAAAGCTAGAGGTGGGGGCCGATGCGGAAGGCTTTCTTCGTCGTCGTTGGTCCTGCGGTCGCGGTTGTCCTCGCGGCCTGCTCGAAGCTCACCGAGCCGCCGAAGCCGGAGGCGATCCAAGGAGAGCCTCAGACGACCGCGGCCGAGGCGAAGCCGGCCGGGTCGGCCACCGGCGCGCCGGCGGGCGACCGCCCGAACCCTCAGCCGCTCGACAGCGCGCGCGCCGAGCTCGGCATCGACGCCGGGCCGGAGAAGCCGCTCGAGATCAAGGACCTCGTCGTCGGCAAGGGCCCCGAGGCGAAGGCCGGCGACACGGTGAAGGTCCACTACGTGGGCACGCTCACCGACGGCAAGGAGTTCGACTCCTCGAAGAAGCGCAACGAGCCGTTCAAGTTCGACCTGGGCGCCGGGAACGTGATCAAGGGCTGGGACCAGGGCGTCGCCGGCATGAAGGTCGGCGGCAAGCGCAAGCTCACCATCCCGCCGAGCTTGGCGTACGGCCCGCGGGGCGTGCCCGGCGCGATCCCGCCGAACGCCACGCTCGTGTTCGAGGTCGAGCTGATCGAGATCGTGAAGAAGGATCCGAACGCCAAGCCGGTCGATCCGCACGCGGGCCACGGCCACTGAGCTGCTACAGAAGCACCATGAAGTACCGCCGCAGCCTCCCCGTCCTCGTCCTCCTCCTCGCCGGCTGCGGCGGGAGCACCGTCGGCACCGCCCAGGCGACCGACCGGCACAACGTCGCGCAGCGCGCGGTCGAGCCGCGGACGAGCGATCCGACGGCCGCGGCTCCGGCGCCGTCGCAGCCGGTCGCGGGCACGCAGGCGAACCTCGGATCGCCCGCGCCGAGCGCGCCGCCCACCGGGTCCACGACGACGACGTCGTCGTCGCCGAAGCCGGCCGACGCCGAGGACAAGCCGCTCGCCACCGAGCAGGCGCCGAAGCGCATCGGCGCGCGCCACGTGCTCGTGCAGTGGATGGGCGCCGAGCGCGCGCCCGCGTCGGTGGTTCGCTCGAAGGACCAGGCGTTCGCGCTCGCGCAGGAGGTCCATCGCCGCGCGAAGGCGGGCGACGACTTCGCGCGCCTCGCGGTCGAGTACTCGGACGAGCCGGGCGCGGGCAACCGCGGCGGATCGCTCGGCCGCTTCGGCCGCGGGCAGATGGTGCCCGCGTTCGAGGCCGCCGCGTTCAAGCTGAAGGTCGGCGAGGTCTCGGAGATCGTCGAGACCGGCTTCGGCTACCACGTCATCCAGCGCACGGAGTGATGGGGAACGCCCAGGCCGCCGTTTCGCCGCCGCTCGTGAGGGGACGTCTCGCCGAGGCCGGCGCGATCCTCTCGGGCATCCTCTACTTCCTCGCGTTCGCGGGCTTCGACGTCTGGCCGCTCACGTTCGTCGCGCTCGTCCCGCTCTATCTCTCGCTGTTCGGGCAGAGCCCGAAGCGCGCCACGTGGCTCGGCTTCCTGACCGGGCTCGCGATGAACCTCGGCGGCTTCTACTGGCTCTTGAACATGCTGAAGACGTTCAGCGGGTTCCCCACCGCGCTGTGCCTCGTCTTCGTCGTCATCATCTGCGCGTACCAGGGCGGCCGCCTCGCGCTGATGGGCTGGCTCCACGGCCGCGCGACCGCGCGCGGATGGCCGGCGGCGCCGGTGTTCGCCGCGGCGTTCGCCACGAGCGAGCTCGTCTATCCCCTGCTCTTCCCCTGGTACTACGCGGCCACCGTGCACAAGGTGCCGGTGCTCATGCAGCTCGCCGACATCGGCGGGCCGATCCTCGTGGGCCTGGTCATCGTCGCGGTGAACCTCGCGATCGCCGAGCCGCTCCGGGCGAAGCTCTCGGCGCCGGGCAAGGCGCTCGCGCCCGACGCGATCGACAAGCGCCTCGTCGGCGTCGGCGTCCTCTCGGTCGGGATCGCCCTCGTGTACGGCGCGGCGCGCATCTCGATGGTGAAGGCGAAGGTCGCCTCCGCCGAGAGCGCGAAGGTCGGCATGGTCCAGGGCAACATGGCCCTGATCCAGAAGCGCGTCGATCCGGGCGAGGGCCTCCGCCGCCACCGGAAGCTCACCGCCGAGCTCAAGGATCGCGGCGTCGACTTCGTGGTGTGGAGCGAGACGAGCGCCACCTTCGCGGTGCCCGAGGAGCTCGGCACGAAGGGCCGCTTCTTCAAGGACAAGTTCGCCGCGTCGCTCGGCGTGCCCACCATCTTCGGCGCGGTCCTCTATCGCGTCGATCCGGATCGCGAGCGCTGGTTCAACACCGCGATCGCGACGAACGTTCACGGCGACATCACCGGGCGCTACGACAAGCAGTTCCTCCTCGCGTTCGGCGAGTACCTGCCCTTCGGCGACACGTTCCCGATCATGTACAAGTGGTCGCCGCACAGCGGCCGCTTCTCGCCGGGCACGTCGCTCGAGCCCGTCGACGTGGAGCTGAACGGCACCAAGCACAAGGTGTCGGTCCTCATCTGCTACGAGGACATCCTCCCGGGCTTCACCAACCGCGCGGTCGCGCACGCGAACCCCGAGCTGCTCGTCAACATGACGAACGACGCATGGTTCGGCGACACCACCGAGCCCTGGGAGCACCTCGCGCTCGCGAAGTTCCGCGCCATCGAGCACCGGCGGTTCCTCGTCCGGAGCACCAACAGCGGCGTGTCGGCGATCGTCGACCCCACGGGGGCGATCGTCGACGGGACGCTCTCGCGCCCGTTCACCACCGAGGCCCACGACGGGGTCATCCGCTGGCTCCGCGGGACCACCGTGTACGAGGTCCTCGGCGACGGCCTCTGGTACCTCACCGCGCTGGGCAGCGTGGCCATGGCCTTCCGGCGCCGCGGCTCTGCTTCGAAAAACGAAACGAAATCCGCCTGACCGCGGAGTTGTCAGGGGCGCCGCCCGGCCGGTACGCTCGAAGGTCGTTGAACACGGCGGCCCCCGCCCCGTCCAACGGATTGCGTCAAAACGTCCGGCGGGAGCCCTCTCTTCCTTCTCGATGTCCATGCGTTCGTCTCTTGCCACCGGCTTGCTCTTCTTCGGCTCCGCGGTCGCGCTCGCGGCCGCCGCGGCCGTCGGGTGCACCGTGGTGACGACCGACACGCCGGACGACGCGGGCGTCTACGAGGGCGGGAGCCCCGACGGGGGCGTGCCGGCGTGCACGAGCTGCCTCGCGGGCGAGTGCGCCGGGACGTGGGCCGCATGCCTGACCGATCCCGCCTGCCGCGCGCTGCACGCATGCGGCGGGACGAGCGCCTGCGTCTGCGCGGCGGATGCGCCCGGCGACGCGGGCGATCCGCGCGGGCTCTACCGTGCGTTCGCCGCGTGCAACGACGCGCGGAGCGGCGGCGCGTGCGCCGGCGACTGCAAGGCGGCCTCGTCGACGACGCCCGCGCCCTGCGCGGACGAGGACGCAGGCGCGATCGACGCGGCGTCGCCCGACGCGGCCGATGCCGGCGACGCGGGCGAGGCCGGCGCCGACGCCGATGCGGATGCCGCCGCGCCGGCTCCCGCGCCCGCGCCGTCGGTGGACGGCTGCGCGAGCTGCGTGAGCGGCAAGTGCGGCGATGCGAAGAAGGCGTGCGCGCTCGGGAGCGAGTGCGCCGCCTATCTCGCGTGCGTCTACGCGGCGAAGGACGCCGCGGGCGCCGAGGACTGCAGGCGGCTCCATGCGACCGGCGAGGTCGCGGCCGTCGAGCTTGCATCCTGCACGAATGCAGGTTGCACGGATGTGTGTGGGTTCTGAACGATACCTGGAGGAACGAACCATGAAGCTGAGCGCCAAGACGACGTCCACCGCCACCTTCTTCGCCGCGATGGCGCTCGGAATGGCGGCCTTCGCGGGATGCACCGTGACCAGCACCACGAGCAGCGACACCGACGGCGGCACGAGCTCGAGCAGCTCGAGCAGCTCGAGCGGCGGCAGCTCCTCGAGCAGCAGCGGCAGCACGACGACGGACTCGGGCACCGACGCGCCGGCGGCCCAGTGCACCGAGAACACGAAGCAGACCACGAAGTTCGACCCGGCGTCCTGCCAGGCGTGCCTCGACGCGAAGTGCTGTGACAAGCTCGTCGCCTGCTTCGGCCAGGACCCGAACGCGGGCCAGGACGGCGGCGCGAACGTCGACTGCAACGCGTACTCGGACTGCATCGCCGACTGCAACGGGAAGGGCGGCGACGTGGAGGCCTGCTACGGCATCTGCGACGCGGCCACGAGCCAGGGCATCGTCACGGCGTACGGAATCCTCGACAAGTGCGGCGCCGACAACTGCGCGGCCGAGTGCCAGTGACCTGATCTCTCGCGCGCGCGAGAGAGACACTCGAGCAAGGGCGATCTCCGCGAGGGGGTCGCCCTTCTCGTTGAACTCAGGCGATCTTCATCGCCTTCTTGAAGCGCTTGGCGTCGGCGAACATGTCCACGTTCGTGAACACGTACGTCACGTCCTTGTGCTTCGTCTCCTTGGCGATCTGGGCGAGCTTCTCGATCGCCGGATCCTCGTAGCGGCTCTTGTGGCCGGCGGGTCCGGGCAGCCGGTAGTAGGCGACGGGCGCGTCGAGCTTGCCGTGCGCGAGCGGATCGCGCGCGGGGATGACCTTCACGTCGATCGCGAGCGTCGCGGCGTCGTCCGGGTCCCACGTCGTCGGCGCCTCCCAGACGACGCGGTCGAACTTCTTCCGCACGCTCTGGAGGAAGTCCTTCACCGCGGCCTTGTTCGTGCGCGACGAGGTCAGCTCCGGCGGCGAGACGAACACCGCGGTCGTCGCCTCGAGCTCCTTGCCGACCTCGAGGAGCGTCTTCAGCGCGGTCTCGACGACCTTGCCCTCGCGGAAGCCCTCCTGGCCGATCTCGCGGGGCGCCAGCATCGCGAACTCGAAGCCCGCGGGGGCCTCGCGCCGCCAGCGCCGGATGGTGCCCATGCCCGGGAGCGCGTGATGCGTCTCCTGGATCTCGCAGAACATGAACTCCTTGAAGTACCGCGTCGCGGGGACGGGGAAGCCCGCACAGCCTACCCGCATCACGGGCACGATCTTCGACGCAGGTCCGGCCATCGGGCGCGCACGATAGCACGAACGCGCTGCGGCGACTCTGTCCGTTTTCGGACGAGATCAGTGCTTCCGCGCGGCGGCGAGCATCGACACGACGATGCGACCGAGCTGGGCCGGCTCGCAGGGCTTCTCGATGACCTCGGTGGCGCCGACCTCCTTCGCCCGCGCGACGTGCTCGGGCTGCGCGTGGCCCGTGAGCACCACGATGGGGATCGATCGCGTCCGGCGATCGGCGCGCAGGATCCGCGTCGCCTCCCAGCCGTCGAGCACCGGCATCGCGAGGTCCATCACGACGAGCGACTGCTTGTGCGCGATGGTCTTGCGGACCGCATCGCGGCCGTTCACGGCGCCCTCGGCGTCGAAGCCGAGGTAGCGCAGGTACTCGACGTACATCTCGCGGACATCGTCGAAGTCGTCGACGACGAGGACGCGCGGCTTCTGCGAGCGGAGCTCGAGCTGTCGCATCCTGTTCAGGCTAGCACCGGCCGGCGCTCAGTCGTCGCTCGCGGCCGGCAGACCGAGCAGGCGCGATCCGATGCGCCGTCCCACGCGGCGACCTGCCGCCTTCAGCGCGTCGGAGTGCCTGAACGTCGCGGCGCGCGCGTCACCGGCGACCGCCACGGTCTCGAGCGCGCGCACGTCGCCGGTGTCCCGCTCGCGCGCGCCGTCCTTCGTGCGCACGAGCCACGCGCGCGCGACGATCCCGACGCGGGTCGCGCGTGCGCTCGGCTGACCGTTCACCGCGCCGATGCCCTCGCTCGCCTCGTCGGCGCGGAGCACCTCGATCTCGCAGCGCGGATAGCCCTCGCCCGCGGCGAGCGCGCCCGCCTTCGCCAGCTCCTCGCGCACGCCCGCCGCGACCTCGTCGGAGACCGCGGCGTCCGGCACCTGCGACGTCGCGAGCACGACGGCGATCTTCTCGTCGCCGTGCAGCGCGCTCACCGGCCGGTAGCCGCACGCGCCGGACACGACGACGAGCGCCAGGAGCGCGAGGAGCCTCCTCATCCCACGATCAGGTTGAGGATGCGCCCCTTCACGTAGATGACCTTCTTGATCGCCTTGCCCTCGGTGAACTGCTGCACCTTCGGATCGGCGAGCGCCGCGGCCTTCGCCGTCGCCTCGTCCGCGTCCGCCGGGATGCTGACCGACGCGCGCGCCTTGCCGTTGATCTGGACGCCGATCTCGAGGACGTCGTCCTTCACCAGCGCCGGATCGAACGCCGGCCACGGCTCGTAGGCCAGCGTCGGCCCCTTGCCGAGGCGCTCCCAGAGCTCCTCGCCGATGTGCGGGGCGAACGGCGAGACCAGGAGCGCGAGCGTCCGCGCGGCCTCCACCGGGACCTTGCTCATGCCCTGGAGGTGGCGCGCGAGGATCATCATCGCGCTGATCGCGGTGTTGAAGCGGAGGCCATCGATGTCCTCGGTGACCTTCTTGATCGTCTTGTGGACCAGCCTCTTCGAGTCCTGGTCGTAGGCCGCCGGATCGTCGGTGACGTTGGTGGTGCAGACGTTCCACGTGCGCTCGAGGAATCGGCTCACGCCCTCGATGCCGCTCGTCTGCCACGGCTTCACCGCCTCGAGCGGGCCCATGAACATCTCGTAGAG